>PGYR01000017.1 GCA_002839765.1 Ignavibacteriae bacterium HGW-Ignavibacteriae-4 | reverse complement strand
ACCGAGTTGGAAGCTGGGATTACATTGTCTTGCAGCTCCATCGTTTTGGCTGATAGCTCATTGTCTTCCGAGTGAGTGTAGTGGTAGAACTTGGTCGCTTTATCTTCGAAATTCGCGACTGTGAATGCAGTTATTTTCTCTGAATAATCCAGCCATTTCTTATCAAATGTAACTTGGTATAAGTCGAGCAATGCCTTTGCTAGCAGAGTATAGTCGTCCAAGAATGCAGGGATTGTCACCTTGCCTTCTTTGTATATTCGCTTCAAACTGCCGTCTTTGCTGAGCATATTGCTAGTCAAGAAATCAGCGTTTTTTAGTGCGAGATTTAGGAATCTCTTATCGCTGAAAGCACTGTATGCATCGCACAAACCGCTTATCATTAGCGCATTCCAAGATGTGATAACCTTGTCATCTAAGCTTGGTCTTATCTTGCTTTTTCGTGCCTTGAATAGTTTGCTCTTAGCTGATTGTAGCAGCTTGTGGGTGTCTTCGTAGTCAAGCGATTTTTTGAGTGCGTAGTTCTCTAATGTGATTTTCGTGTGTAGTATATTCTTGTCATCTTCCCAATTTCCGTGTTCCATCAGTCCATAATAATCTTCGACTAGTTTGAATTCTGCATCGGTTAGTGATTTCTTGATTTCGCTGTATTCCCACACATAGAACTTACCTTCTTCGCCCTCGCTATCGGCATTCAGCGAAGAGTAAAAACCAAACTTATCGTTCATCAACTCTCTCTCTACGAAGTCCACAGTCTGATAAACTATGTCCTTGAAAAGTGAGTTGTGCTCGGTCTTGTACGCATTGGAATAAGTGCTTATTAGCTGCCCATTATCATATAGCATTTTCTCGAAGTGAGGAATCTTCCAATTCATATCCGTGGCATAGCGCGCGAAACCGCCCCCCAATTGGTCATAAGTGCCGCTCAGAGCAATCCGCTCCAATGTGAACATAGTATTGTCGTAAGCTGATTCGCTGCCCGTCAGATAGCTGTATTGCAGTAAAAAGTCCCATACAGATGGCATTGGGAACTTAGGTGCTCCCGTCAAGCCACCGAACTGCTCATCTATTCTATTGTGCATAGTCTCGAAGAAGTCTTCATAGCCGTTTATTTCAGAATGCTTATCGTTCAAGAAATCTAGGTTTTGTGTTGCTATACCTTCGTTTAGAGCTTCTGCATTTTCGACTAGTTTCTCGTATTCATTTTTGTATAGGTGGCTTATCTGCTCTAAAAGCCCCACCCAATTCTCTTTGGGGAAGTAAGTACCAGCGAAAAACGGACGACCATCGGGCAATGCGAATGCATTGAGTGGCCAACCGCCACGTCCATTCTGCAATATAGATGCCGCCATATACAGATTATCTATGTCGGGTCGCTCCTCTCTATCAACCTTGATAGCAACGAAGTGTTCGTTCATTACTTTCGCTACTTCTGGGTCGGAGAATGATTCGTGCTCCATAACGTGACACCAATGGCACGCAGCATAGCCAATGCTTATGATGATTGGTTTATTCTCTCTAGCTGCTTTTTCTAATGCCTCAGCACCCCAAGGATACCAATTAACAGGGTTGTGAGCGTGTTCTAGTAGATATGGACTACTTTCGTCAATTAGTTTATTCGTGTACATATATTCTTCTTTGTTTGGTTTATCTTCGGCACATCCTGCGACGAAAGACAAATGAATTAGCAATAAAGTGTATAGGGTTATTTTCATATTACAACTTAGCGAAAGTGTAGTGGATTTGGAAAAAGGCAAGGACAAATAATATAAAAGATGCGATTCTATTTTTCAAGTTAATCATGTAATTTTATAATAAACAGGACTTAGTATTAGATAATTGACTATATTGGTTTATGAAAAACATTGTTAAAACAAACAAACTAAAAAACATTACCAATCAGCTGGTAATTGGATTAATTAATAGTGAAGAAAAGTCGTTTACTTATCTTTATAAAAATTACTCTGAAACGTTATATGGAGTTGCTCTTAGTATAACTCATAACGTTGAAATTGCTGAAGATGTGTTACAAGAAACTTTTGTAAAAGTCTTTAAAAACATAAAGGAATACAATCCGAATAAAGGAACACTATTTACTTGAATGTTAAACATTTGTAGGAATGGTTCGATCGATAAAATGCGCTATGGAAAGGGCAATGTAATAATTGACTATGATACATTAGACTTTACTGAATGTTCCAAGACAAACCCACATATTGAATTAGTCAACAAAGAACTATGGCGTTCAGTAAAAGGTTTAAATATAGACCATAGAAAAGTAATTAGATTATCTTACTATTATGGGTTTTCACACCGAGAAATATCTGACAAATTAAATATGCCATTTGGGTCAGTCAAATCAAAAATCCGTCTAGCAATTAGAGAATTAAGAAAGATATATATTTTAAATAATGATGATGCACTTCTAATAAAGGTATAGAAAAATCACCCTAAAATTTGTCTATCTTACTCACTTTATGTATGTTAAATAAACGGCAAAAGAGAAAATACAAATTTTTATTTTTTTTACAACTTTTCAAAGAGGTTCGTATGCGTTTTTCTAAATTCCTATTTCTTATCTTATCAGTAGCTCTCCTAGCTACTCTCACACCAACAAAAGTATCGGCACATGGTGATTTGGGTATGACGGCAGCAATTGGTTTACCGAATGGTGTAACTCCAGCTGTGGGACTACCGTCAAATGCTTTTAACCGAATAACTATTTCGACTGCCGCGTCAAGTAGTTTCAACATTCGCCTAAGCGATATGTTCCAATTAGACTTGGGACTCGGGTATATGTCAGTATCACAAGGTGAAGGAACAGATGCTCAAAACACATTATCATTCGGTGCTGGTGGAAAGTACTTCCTTAAACGAGGTGATGTACAGCCTTATGTTAACTTAGGCTTTAGTTTCACTCAGATTCCTACGATTGAAAATGGTACTTCAAAAGTATCTGGAAACATGATAACTGTATTAGGAGCATTCGGTGTTCAGTCGTTTATTAATCAAGCAAACACTGTAGCTTTGTTTGTTCAGATGGGCTTTGGATATAATATGGGCTCTGTGGAAACAGCTAATACAATTGCTGGTCAGACTACCACAAGTACATCTGACTTTAGTACGATGAATCTAGGTGGCTCTGCCATAGGTATGAGCATATATTTCTAATAATTTTTTAAATTATTACTGCTAATCTATGTTTGTAAATATGGGTTAGCAGTTTTTATGTCCAAATGAAAAAACTAATATCCCTACTTTTATTACTTCTTTTCGCAAGTAGTTGCGAGGAGAATTCTACTCAGAATATTCAGCCAAAAGGATATGTTTCTAACGGTAAAGCAGCTCTAGTTATGGTAGTAGAAAATAGCGATAGGGCTAATCAACAGATAGAAGATATTGCATTTACTTCATATCCAAGTGAGACTATACAGATTTTCTCAGAAGTATTTGGAGTACCAATTGACTCACTCTATAACAAGGATTTGAACCAAATACTTGACCAATATGGAGAGCCATGGCAAATAGCCGAAATCCAAAAAGTAGGTAAAGATTACTATCAAAAAATAGTTGCAATTACTGACGAAGAAGCTACAGCAAATAACCTAATAGAGCATTTGGAATTACTAAGCAATGAAGGTTATAATATAGATTTGGTTTTCAGTTTACATGGAACTGCTACTAATATCCAATTCGTTGATGCTTCTGTTCCTATTTATACTTTCACAAGTACTTTGAAAGAGAAGAATATAAGAATTAGAGTTCTATACCAGACGAATTGCAAAAGTGCAAGAGCATTAGATAATTGGTCGAATATTGGTGTTGCTGGTTGCAACGGTACAATAGAGAATAATTACCTGACTATATTTGCACCGATCAATTTCGTGAAATCTTGGGTTAATGGTTCTACTTATTACGATGCTGTCCAATTCGCATACGAAGAAGAAATAACCACACTAAAATCTTTTAATGATGTCTTACCTATACTTGACTATATAACTTCCGGCAACTATCTTTCAGGCAGTCTTCCTATCATAAGTGGCAAGTATTTTAGTATCAGAAAGGATGATTATTTAGATTTAAACGCTGTTCATTCAGAATAAAGCTTAGCGGAGTGAAGAATCCAGGGAAAAGCAAGAATAGCCACATAGTGGTGATATAACAGCCCTACGGGGCTTTACCTCTTTGAAAATGATCCAATTCCTACAGATATTATACCTCTAGTTTTGAAAATAAAAATATTCTAAGTCAATTATGTCTATATTTCAAAAATCATTTCATATTATAATGATAGAAAATATATAAACTAATACTTGAAAAAGTATTGATTATAACTTATTCCTTTTTTTTAAAAAATTATTCTTTTATGTTTGTGCCACAATGATGTTAACAAACACATATAACAAATTAGATTTACCATTCCAAATGGTAAATATATTTGCGAATATTCCTCAAGAGACTGCTACTAGCAGGCGACATAGGGCGTAAGCACTTTCGCACCTTTGGCGTAAATTCTTTAAATACTAGTGAGCATTGCTTTCACTATTCAGATAACATTCAAATTTATTACCACTTAAAATTTATATTATAAAAACATGAAATTCAATATAACAATTGCTGAAAATAAGCATGTTGTACATGCTGTAGATATTTGTCAAATGATGGAAGTAGCAGCACAAAAGAGAGGAACGGGCATTGCAAAAAGAACCCCTGAATACATCACACAAAAAATCAAAGAAGGAAAAGCTGTAATTGCTTTTTATGAAGAGCAACTAGTAGGATTTTGTTATATAGAATCTTGGGAAGACCATAAATATATAGCGAATTCGGGGCTTATAGTTCATGAAGATTTTAGAAAAACTGGAGTAGCTAGGCAAATAAAACAAATGACGTTTGCTCTTTCGAGAAAGAAATTCCCAAATGGAAAAATATTTGGGATAACTACTAGTGCGGCAGTTATGAAAATTAATTCTGATTTGGGTTACCGACCAGTAACTTTCCCTGAACTTACAAAAGATGAAGATTTTTGGGCTGGTTGCAAGAGTTGCTTGAATTTTGATATTTTAGAACGCACTAATAAAACTATGTGCCTTTGCACTGGAATGGTATATGATATAGAAACACAACCACAGATCAATGACAAAGGAAGATGGGAAAAGTTTTCAAGTTTTATGCTTGACCGTAGAAAAAGAATAGAAGTTCAATCAAAGAAAATTCCAAAATTATTAAGAGCTTTAAAAAATGAAAAATAATAAAGTAGTACTTGCATTTAGTGGAGGTTTGGATACTTCTTATTGTGCCATATACCTATCAAAAGAAAAGAACTTAGAAGTTTACGCTGCCTTTGCAAATACAGGCGGATTTACTGACCAAGATTTAGACAAAATTAAAATCAAAGCAGAATCATTAGGGGTAAAGCATTATGTTACGCTTAATAAAAAACAAGAGTATTATGATAATATAATTAAATACTTGATATTTGGTAATGTTCTTAAAAATAACACATATCCTCTGTCGGTAAGTGCTGAAAGAATTTACCAAGCAATAGCATTGGCAGAATATGCCAAATCTATCGGTGCTAGTTATATAGCTCATGGTTCAACAGGAGCAGGTAATGATCAGATTCGATTCGATTTAATATTCGGTCTATTAGCACCTGAAATTCAGATACTTACACCTATTAGAGAACAAAAATTGTCGAGAAAAGAGGAAATTAGGTACTTAATTGAACATGGTATAGATATGGACTGGGAAAAGTCCAAATATTCGGTGAACAAAGGCCTCTGGGGTACTAGCGTAGGTGGTGAAGAAACGCTAACTTCTGAGAAAGCACTACCAGAAAGTGCTTACCCTAGTCAACTTGTTGCAAGCATTCCATCTAGAATTAGACTATGTTTTAAATCAGGTGAATTGTGTGGAATTGATGATCAACTAATGACTCCAATAGAATGTATAGAGAAACTGGAAAATATTGCCAGCAAATATGCTATAGGAAGAGATATACATACTGGTGATACAATCATCGGCATCAAAGGTAGAGTTGGATTTGAAGCTGCGTCTGCGAGTATTATAATTAAAGCTCATCATAGTTTAGAAAAACATATACTATCAAAATGGCAATTGCATTGGAAAGAGCAATTGGGTTCGTGGTACGGTATGTTTATTCATGAAGCTCAGTATTTTGACCCTGTTATGAGGAATATAGAATCTTTCTTAAGGGATTCGCAAACTAATATTACTGGCACTGTTTATGTAGAATTACATCCATACAGATTCACAATAGAGGGTATTAACTCCGAATTTGATAAAATGAATTATGGAGGAAATGAGTATGGAGAAACTAATAATAATTTCACTTCAGATGATGTAATCGGGTTCACTAATATACTTAAAAACTCTATGTCTCAATATACTAATGAGGTTCAAAAATGATAAAAGTCGGGATAGTTGGGAGTAGTGGTTATGTTGCAGGCGAATTAATCAGATGCCTAGTTCATCATCCAAAAGTTGAGCTTGACTTTCTATATAGTCATTCCAATGCTGGTAAATCTGTTTCAGACATTCATAAAGATTTAATAGAGTTCTCAGAACTGAAATTCACAGATATTATTAACCCAATAGTAGATATTATATTTTTGTGCACCGGACATGGGAATTCTAGTAAGTTTCTATCTGAAAATAAACTCTCAGACAATACTAAAATCATAGACCTAAGTAATGATTTCAGAGTGAATAATGATAAATTTGTTTATGGGCTAATAGAACATAATCGTGAGCTTATAAAAAAATCAAATTACATAGCAAATCCGGGATGTTTTGCAACAGCAATACAACTAGGACTAATGCCACTTGCATCAAAAAAGATTTTGAATGATGATATACATATAAATGCTATTACTGGTTCTACTGGTGCTGGGCAGTCATTATCAGAGACTAGCCATTTCACTTGGAGGAATAACAATATTTCTGTGTATAAAGCATTCCAACATCAGCATATACCTGAGATAAAGCAAACAATACACTCTCTTCAAAATGATTTTAATTCTGAGCTAAATTTAATCCCAGTAAGAGGGAATTTCACCAGAGGTATATTTACAACTATTTATACAAAATCTATTTTATCAGAAGCTGAGCTAATAGATTTATATAATGATTATTACAAAGAAGAACCTTTTGTTTTTATTTCAATGAATCAAATTGACTTAAAACAGGTTGTAAATACTAATAACTGTGTCATTCAAGTACAAAAAATTGGTGATAAGGTGCTTGTAACTTCTATAATTGACAATCTACTAAAAGGAGCAGCGGGTACAGCTATTCAGAATATGAATCTAATGTTTGGCATAGAAGAGACAACAGGATTAAAGTACAAAGGGAGTTATCATTGATATGAAATTATTTGATGTATATCCACGTTTCGATATAGAAATAGATCGTGCAGAAGGTGTTTATTTATATGATAAGGAAGGCAGCCAATATTTAGATTTATATGGAGGTCACGGTGTTATCTCTATAGGTCATAGCCATCCATCATTCGTGAAGAGCGTAAAGGATCAATTGGATAAAATCAGTTTTTATTCGAACTCTATTCAGATGCCAACTCAAGAAGAACTAGCAAACAAATTAACTGAAATTTCTGGTTATAAAGATTATAAATTATTCTTGTGTAATAGCGGTGCAGAAGCCAATGAGAACGCAATTAAACTTGCTTCATTTCATACGGGTAAATCGAAAGTAATCGCCTTCAAAGGTAGTTTCCATGGGCGAACGGCAGCAGCGCTAAACGTAACAGATAATATTAAATTATCAGCACCAATTAATATGAATAATTTTCCTGTTGAATTCATTGAATTGAACAATGAGGAGCAGCTTATACAAGCAATTAGCAGTGATGATGTCTGTGCAGTTATTTGCGAAGGGATACAAGGAGTTGGTGGCTTAGATATGCCTAGTAACGACTATTTGAAATTCCTCAAAAACCAGTGTAGTCAAAATAATATTATTCTAATCCTAGATGAAATACAAAGTGGTAGCGGTAGAACAGGAAAGTACTTCGCACACCAATTTGCGGATATTGAAGCAGACATAATCACAATGGCTAAGGGTATTGGCAATGGCTTCCCACTAGCTGGATTATTAATAAGCCCAAGTATCCAAGCCAAACCCGGTATGCTCGGCACAACATTTGGGGGAAGTTATTTAGCGTGTTCTGCTGGATTATCAGTCGTTGAAGTAACAGAAAAAGAAAATTTGATGATGAACTCAACTGAGATTAACAAATATATAAAAGAAGAATTAGGTCATCTAAAAATAAAGGGAAAAGGTCTGATGATTGGTATAGAATTCAACTTCCCAATAAAAGAATTAAGATCTAAATTATTATTCGATTATAAGATTTTTACTGGCTCATCTGCTAATCCAAACTTACTGAGAATACTACCACCATTGACTATAACAAAAGTACAAATCAGTCCATTTATCAAAGCTATTAAGGAACTAACATAATGAAAAATTTCACCTCAATTAATGATGTAAATAACGTTCAAGATTTACTTCAAAAAGCATTAGAAATCAAGCAAAATCCTTATGGTTACAAATCATTTGGTGAGAATAAAACCCTTGGTCTGATTTTTCTAAATCCAAGTTTACGTACTAGACTTAGCTCTCAAAAAGCAGCTCAAAACTTAGGTATGAATGTGATGGTAATGAATATGGGGCAAGAAGGTTGGCAACTAGAACTAGAAGATGGATCAATAATGGACTCGGGTGCCCAAGAGCATATAAAAGATGCAGCAGCAGTTATATCCCAGTATTGTGACATTATTGGTGTCAGATCATTCGCAACTTTGAAAGATAGAGAGTTTGACTACAAAGAAGAATTTTTTAATAAATTCATAGGCGGAGCAAATGTACCTCTAATCTCATTGGAAAGTGCTACACTGCATCCTCTCCAATCTTTTGCCGACCTAATTACAATAGAAGAACAAAAAAAGGTAAAGAGGCCCAAAGTAGTTCTAACTTGGGCTCCTCACCCCAAAGCGTTGCCGCAAGCGGTAGCTAATTCATTTGCAGAATGGATGAGTAAAGCAGATGTAGATTTGACTATCACTCACCCAGCAGGGTATGAACTTTCAGAAGAGTTTACGAAAGGCGTTAAGATAAGTCATAATCAAGATGAAGCTTTACAAAATGCTGATTTTGTATATGCTAAAAATTGGTCGTCATATTCGAATTATGGTTTAGTGAGTAATGAAAATTCAGATTGGCAAATAACTAAAGAAAAAATGTCTTTGACAAACAATGGTAAGTTCATGCACTGTTTGCCGATAAGAAGAAATGTTGTAGCTTCGGATGAAGTTTTAGATTCCCCTAATTCATTGATACTTGAACAAGCAAATAATAGAACATTCGCTGCACAAACTATACTTTTAGAGATGTTGAGAAATGAAAAATAAACTAGTAATTACAAAAATAGGTGGCAAATTCATAGATGATAAAGCAAAATTAGATAGCTTTATTACTGAGTTTTCAGAGATAAAAGGTCCTAAAATATTAATACATGGTGGTGGGAATAAAGCCACAGAAATTAGTCTTAGATTAGGTCTCAAACCTACGCTTATAGATGGGAGAAGGATAACTAGTAAAGATGATTTAGAAGTAGTGGTTATGATCTATTCCGGTTTGATTAATAAATCAATCGTGGCAAAGTTACAGGCGAAAAATTGTAATTCTATAGGTTTATCTGGAGCCGATGGTAATTTGATAAGAGCTTTAAGAAGACCAGCTACTGATATAGACTACGGGTTCGTAGGCGATGTAGTTTCTATTGATTCCAACTCTATAGAGCAATTGTTAAAAAGTGGCTTTACTCCCGTGTTCTCTGCTATTTGTCATGATGGTAATGGTCAGCTGTTAAACACTAATTCCGATACTATCGCTTCTCAAATAGCTATATCGATGAGTGAAAAATTTGATGTAGATTTGATTTACCATTTTGATAAAGATGGTGTTTTAGATTCTGATGGGAATGTAATATCATTATTAAATATGCAAGATTATTTGGACTTAAAATCTAAAAAAATAATAAAAGAAGGAATGATTCCTAAAGTTGATAATTGTTTCAATGCATTAGATAATAATGTATCCAATGTATGTATTGGTAATACTAAAATCGAACAAAATCATGACAGATAAATTAAAAATAAATGCTATAGAACTCCTCAAAAAATTAATTTCTACTCAGTCATTCTCAGGTGAGGAAGACGAGACAGCCGCTATTATTGCGAACTGGTTGGAGTCATCTGGTGTGAGTTTCAAAAGATCTATGAATAATATATGGGCAACCAATAAGTATTTCGATGAGACTAAACCAACGATTCTACTAAACTCTCATCACGATACTGTTAAGCCAAATAAATCTTATACCCGTGACCCCTATGAAGCAAAGGTCGAAGATGGGAAACTATATGGGCTTGGTTCTAATGACGCTGGTGGGTGCTTAGTTTCACTTCTTTCTATATTCGTTTACTATTATAATCGAACAGATTTAAAGTATAATATAATTGTTTCGGCAACTGCTGAAGAAGAGAACTCTGGTGACAACGGAATAAGCAGTATATTAAGTTCACTGCCGGACATTGACTTCGCTATCGTCGGTGAGCCAACTACTATGAATTTGGCTATAGCAGAGAAAGGATTAGTAGTAGTTGATGGATGCGCAATTGGAATACCAGGGCACGCCGCACATACTAATACTGTCAATCCAATCTACAAAGCAATTAAAGATATAAATTGGATAGAGAACTATAAATTTCCACTAGTGTCTGAGTTTCTCGGTGAAGTGAAAATGAGTGTAACTCAAATTAACGCGGGGCAACAGCATAACGTAGTACCCGCCGAATGTGATTTTGTAATAGACGTTAGAGTTAACGACAGATATACTAACAAGCAGGTATTCGATATAATCGATAAGAACACTGAAAGCAACTTGGTTGCTAGATCATTCAAACTTAATTCCTCATCTATTCCCAAAGAGCATGAAATTGTTTTGGCTGGGCAAAAACAGGGTCGAGAAATTTACGGATCACCTACTTTATCAGATCAAGCAAGACTACAATGCCCTTCACTAAAACTAGGCCCTGGCGATTCGACTAGGTCTCATTCAGCTGATGAATTTATTTATATCAGTGAGATAGGAGAGGGAATTGAATTGTATATAAAAATATTAAATGAAATACTATAGGATAGAAGAATGAAACTTTGGGACAAAGGATATACAATAGATAACACAGTAGATAAATACACTGTTGGCAATGATAGAATACTTGATTTAAAGCTGGCTAAATATGACGTACTCGGCAACATAGCACATGCCAAAATGCTTTGCAAAGTAGGACTTCTGACTCAGTCTGAACTAGACCAAATTCTAAAAGGTTTAGCTATAATTGTTAAATCGATTACAGAGGGAGATTTTGCTATTGAAGAGGAATTTGAAGATGTGCATAGTAAAATTGAATTTGAACTTGTGAAACTAATTGGAGAAGCGGGAAAGAAAATACATTCTGCTCGTTCAAGAAATGACCAAGTTTTAGTTGACCTTCATTTATACACGAAAGATGAATTAGACGAAATCAAATCATTAACGAAATCATTATTCGATACGCTTATAAACCTAAGTGAGAAATATAAGAATGTTTTAATGCCTGGGTACACTCATCTACAGGTTGCAATGCCTTCTTCATTCGGTCTATGGTTTTCTGCTTATGCCGAGAGTTTGATAGATGATATTATAATGCTCAACGCAGCTTATAAAGTGGCTGATCAAAACCCTTTAGGCTCAGCGGCAGGGTATGGTTCTTCGTTTCCAATAGATAGAGAAATGACAACAGAGTTGTTGGGGTTTGGCACCATGAAATATAACGTAGTAGCATCGCAAATGAGTAGAGGCAAATTAGAGAAAACAGTTTCATTTGCATTGGCATCTATATCTGGGACCTTATCAAAATTATCATCAGATATATGCTTATATATGAGCCAAAATTTTAACTTCATTGGTTTCCCAAAAGAGCTAACAACTGGTTCGTCGATTATGCCACACAAACAAAATCCAGATGTGTTTGAGCTATTAAGAGCTAAATCGAATAAAATTCAGAATCTACCTACTGAAATAGCAATGATTACGAACAACCTTACTAGTGGCTATCATAGAGATTTACAATTGCTGAAAGAAAGTTTTATGAATGGTATAGACACTACAAAAGACAATTTGGAAGTATGTAACTTCATGTTGGGCCATATAACAGTAAATAAGAATATATTAGATAATAAAATTTATGACTATCTATATAGTGTTGAGGAAGTTAATAAACTAGTTATAAAAGGCATTCCATTTAGAGAAGCTTATCAGCAAGTTGGAAAAGATATAGAAAATAATGCTTTTGCTCCTGACAAGAATATAACTCATAGCCATCATGGTAGTATAGGTAATTTGTGTTTGAACAAAATCATAGAAAAGTTTGAACTAGAATATTGAATGAATAAGGATTTGATATAAGTAATTTCCAAACCGTAGCTACACTTTTAAAGTTAGTTGCGGTTTCTTATTAATCAACTTTCCGTAGATTAGCACTATCAACAGTAGTACAAAACACCTAAAAATAATGGCATTTTCCTCACTTTAACGTCAAATTATACAATTTTATCCTCAGTCATAATTTCTAAGTTTGCAGGTTACTATATTACTATTAACCTATGTTTATTATATACACCAACCCTAGATATAACAATTGGGATATTTTCCTAGACCGTTTTTCTTCGCTACGCTCAGAGTGGCGTGAATACCCCCTATTCCAATTATTTTTATTAAATTGTGCAGATACTATTTTCTACAAACAGGTGAATTATGAAAACTCTATTACTAATTCTACTCGCACAAACTATTACATCTCTATACTTAAAAGCAGAACCCCTCTCTGGTCAAGCCAGACTAGACTCACTCCTAGCCGAACTACCCAAAGCAAAAGGTGATACGAATGAGGTGAAATTATTAGCAAATATTTCTTCCGAAACTAGTTCTTACAATCCTGAGAAGGGAATTAAGTATGGATTAAGGGGGGTAGAATTATCAATGGAATTAGGCTGGAAAGAAGGAGAAGCTAACTCATATACTCATATTGGTATTTGTGAAATGATTCAGTCAAATCATCTAAAGGCGTTAGATTATTATAATAAATCACTACAGATCAATGAAGAAATAGGAAATAAAGACGGTGAAGCACTAGCACTAGGGAATATAGGAATTGTATATAAGGAACTTTCAGATTATCCAAAGGCATTAGAATATTATTTCAAAGCACTAAAAATTAATGAAGAAATAAGAAATAAACCTCAAATATCCCGAAACTTAGGTAATATTGGTGTTATTTATGCTCTGCAAGAAGAGATTCCAAAATCTATTGAATATATACAGAAATCATTAGAGATGGATAAAGAAATAGGAAATAAAATTGGGGTAGCTCATGCCCTTGCCAATATTGGTAACATATATAACACTGAATCAGATTACCCGATGGCATTAAAGTATTATCAAAAGGCGTCCTTAGCTTATGAAGAAATTGGAGAGCTGAGAGGAGAAGCATTAGTACTAGGAAATATGGGTGTTGTTTATTTGGATCAATCAAATTATCACAAGGCACTAGAGAGCTTAAAAAAATCAATAAGCTTAAATAAAGAAATTGGTGATGATTTAGCATTAGCTTATAGCTTTGCTAGGTTGGGAGATTTATATCTTAATTTCACATTAGATACACTTGCACCTATTGTTACAAATGAATCTCAACTTATTGGATTAAATAAGGAAATAAATCTGAATAAATCTATCGAATACTATTCCAAAGCCGCAACAATTTTCGACGAGCTTAACGCTTTAGCTTTTCTATTTGATGTTTACGATGGGTTATATTTGGTTTACGAACTCAAAGGAGACTATAAAAAATCTTTATCGTATTATAAGAAGTTTAAAGAAATTCAAGACTCTGTTTACTCCCAAGAAAAGAACGACAAAATAGCCGCCCTAGAAAAGGCCAGAGAAGACGACGTAAACCGCATCAAAATTGAAAAGCAAGAAGTGCAATTGGCTGCTCAAGAAAGCGAGAAGATGTTTATTATCTATTCAGGAATAGGAATAATTGCGTTTGTAATATCTATCTTGGCATTAATCGCTTACCAAAGAAAGAAATCTGATCAGCTGCTGTACAATGTACTACCTATTTCAATTGCAAAAAGGTTGAAGAAAAAAGAACACCCTATATCTGACCACTTCGAGCAAGCATCTATTATTTTCATAGATATAGTAGGCTTCACTGCTATGTCAAAAGATTCTGACCCAACTGATATAGTGCAAGCATTGAACAAAGTATTTACTCACTATGACTCTATAGCAAGTAAACATGGTTTAGAGAAAATAAAGACTATAGGTGATTGCTATATGGCTGCAGCCGGAATCCCTGCTATACAAGAAAATAATACCCTAAGAGCAGCTAGAATGGCTATAGAAGTAAAAGACTATATGGTTGACTATATCACAGACCACGGATTCAAACTAGATGTAAGAATAGGGCTAGATTGTGGCCCAGTAGTAGCCGGTGTGATAGGCGAGAAAAAGTTCATCTATGACATGTGGTCAGACGCAGTAAACACTGCTAGCCGAATGGAATCAACTGGTCAATCTGGCTCTGTTCATGTCTCCGAACGCTTCAAAAGCGCTGTAACAGAATACGAAGAATTCGAGTTCGTTGAGCGTGGTGAAATAGAAATAAAAGGCAAGGGCAAAATGAAGACTTTCTTTATGGGGAGTAAAATTCCTAGTCATATAGAAGCTACGTAGTTAGAGTCTATGCTAAGAGACGCCGAAGTAAAGAATCGAGGATATTACCACGTCATTTCAGCAAGCCGAAATTTCCTCGAAATGACATCTAAAAAAAATAGAGATGCTTTGGCTACCTTCGTGTCCTCTGAGTGACGACGCTGACGTTAGAAGGATATAGGAGAAATACGCTACTACTATATGACTCTACGGATTCGTTGTATTTTGTCGCTATTTGTGATATATCATCAGCTGTGTAATCGGCACTATTGCTATTCGCATCGGTGTGCTTTCCTGTTTTGAATACTTCTATCCACATTCGTATTACCTTTTTATTTTGTTATGAAAATAATTACTTTGCGAAAGTACGGAGTAGGTTATACTCTAGCAAAGAAAGTATTCTATTATAGATTCATAAATTTTTGCGAAAACTCATTTATTTATACTATATTGATAATCAACAAAATATAGAAATAATGATAATGACAATGAAAACTTTGATTATTGCACTTACTTTACTGCTATTAGCAGCAACTAATGTACACACACAAACGGAAGATAAAATTGTAGAGGTCAAAAGTGATGAGAAAGAAGAATATCTATCCTCAGAATTTGGGTTAGTACTTGGTACGCCCGCGATCATCAATTTGAACTACGCAAAACATTTTGGTGACTATTTAGTGAAAATCAGTGGTTTGTATTTAGGCAATTACCAAGGTGGTCAGCTAGATTTAGGTTATAAGTTTGCACTTAACAGAAGGACTTACCACGCAGTAACTATTGGTGGCGGTCTAGCTCGTTTCCCACAAGAAACTAATACTTATGGGTATCCATCACCTACCAAGAAGTGGAATTACGCTTCTATTAGTTATTTGATGAATACTAAAGGTTTTCTAATGAGTGTTGGTGTTTCAGTTGGTGAGGGTGATTTCTCTAATCCTCAGCTCTTGTTCCAAATCGGTTACTCTTCTCAGATGTGGAAATAGGTTCGAGATTAGAATAATTGCTAACCGAATATATATTTGTATAGTAATCATTTCACTCAATGTCAACGGAATTTTATACATACTTTCAGTTTACAGCACTTAGAAACTAATATTATAATAAAAAAAGGAGCCATTTATTCTAACTCCTTTTCTAAAATTTTTATTTAGTTTTGTGTTATTCGTAGCTTCTATTGAAAGGCTGGAACCAAGTATCACCGATACTTATATTTATAGAAAGCTTACCAAAGCTCTCTTTGATTAATCCATTGTCAGTTGTTCCTCTTTGCCCTATAGTGAATGCGGCATCGAGCTCAGCTGTACCTCTGATAGGTATAGTGAATCCAAAAGAACCAGAAAATTCATTAATAGCTACTCCATTTACTTGGAAGTAGTTATTTTTGATATTAGCACCGAGACTATAACCCCAAGAATCTAATCCTTTAGCATTAGGACTATTATTACCTATTCTATGTATTCCAAACGAATATGAGTTATAAGTTGAATAATTTACATTGTCATAAGTATTGTATTGGAATGAACTATAATCTGAAGTGTTGAAATCTAACCCAAAGATAAATTTGCCAGATTCATAAGAAACACCTAATCCCAAGTTGCTAGGTAAATCATAGTCTTTATTCGAACTGAAGGTAGTATCATCTACTAAACCTGAACCGAAAGTCAAATTATTTTCAACTGAAAGTGATGAACTTGGCTCGAAGTAAGCTCCAAATCTAAGATTGCTCACAGGTTCTAACATAAGCCCAAATCTAAATCCAGTTCCACCCAATCCATCTCTAGCTTCTGTATATGTAGCGAATGAATTTGTTTCGTTGAATACAGATTGTGCTCTGTTTTCTATCAAACCAGTATTACCGAATATCTGTGCTCCTACTGCTAACATGTCAATTGGCTTTATAGAAAAACCAAAATATACTCTAGTTATTCCGCCGCTTGCTTGATAAGTAGTTACTCCGGAAAGACTCTCGCCGTTAGCACTAACAGTAACAGGTGCAGATATTAAACTATTCACATTTGTATAGCTATAAAACCCCATAGAGATAGAAGCACCCATAGCAGTATCCAAATTGAATAAAGTAAGTAAACCGTCTAGTCCACCATTATTCTGATACAAATCTTGGTTTGCATTAGACACTAAACTTTGATTGAACTTATATCCTAGCTGGATTCGTGTGTCGGTGTTTTCTGACCACATAGCTGGGTTTGATAAGTTGATACCAGTAGTATGTGGGAATGCAACTGAAGTGCCACCTAATGCATCATACTTGGCACCATTAACGTGGTTTAATTCACCTACTCCAAATATAGAATAGTTTGACCCACCTTGTGAAAACAAAGGCGTGCTAAGTAGTATTAAAGCTATAAAAGGGATTATTTTTTTCATTTAAAATCTGGTCTTTTCGCGTAAAATATTGTTAGTTCTGGACGCAATGCACTATCGGCTTCTACGCCATATAGATAGTATTTGTCCAAACGCTTATAACTATCGTTGGGACTGCCATTCGGAGAATAATTGAGTAATAGTGAACCTAGTTCACCAGATTTCACCCAATCTTCGACAGCCGAAGTCACACTCGAAAATCTATAATAATTAGTTCCTGAGGCCCTTACACCAAGATATATATTCTTATTATCAAGGAAAAATCCAGAATCGAAATCCAAATCTTTTTGAGCCAAAAGGAAACTGTCTTTCCCCAAAGAGCCGTATATAGAACGGCTATCATCTACATATACTTTCAGTACAGCTTTCACTACAGAAGAGTACCTAGGTAAAGAAGAAATGTCAAAATTAAGCATAGAGCGGACACTAAGTCCTGATTGTACAGTCAGTGATTTTTTATCTGGGGTAGGTCCCTCAGCATAGAAAGCAGCAATATTAGAACGCAGCTTCATAGTATCGTTAGTAGTGCTGTCCTTCATTTTATACACAATTTGTATAAACGGATTCGGAGATTCTTCTCCACTATTACCAATTCTATCTGAAAGAAATCCATTTATTACTTTCGAATTAGCGGTTGGCTTTAATCCAATTGAATAGCTGTATTTTCTACGGATATCATTTGTATCTAAAGTATTCCCTGAATCAAGTATAGAAAACGCAATCCAATTTTTTATCAATTGAGTTTTTAGTACAATCTTAGTTGTATCTTCTATATCTTTGGAAACCATTTCGAACGAACCCATTAGTTCATCTTTGTAAACGGCATCTACTCCATTAACTTTGAATACAGTTTCGTAAGTAGAAGATGGTAATATTGGTTGTTGGACTTCGTATATTTCAAAAGATTGGAGATCATTAGTATCACCAAGTGCATAATCACTATTAATCAAATGCAAAGTAGCTGAGATAATCTCAGCATTAGCCAATTTCAACACTTCACCATATCTTATGATAGGATAAGAAGCATATTCACCAACCTTACCAACGTGGAATACACCTTGATTGAAAGGAGTTAAATAGTACTTTTGTGAAGCACCATCAGTTATTAGGTTATTTTCTCTGTTAGATATAGCCGTGAATGTAACGCTGTCTATCTTGTAACCTAACTCCGTCGGCTGCTCGTTGCAACCTATAAAGTATAATGAGAGTACTACCAATAGTACTTTTAATAGTATTTTAGTCATTCTTAATCTTTAAATAGCTTTTTGTATAAACTGTCATATTCTTTAGCTTTTTCTTTCCAACTAAAGTCTTCTAACATACTGTTTCTAGCTAGAGTAATCCAATCATCTTTATCTGAGAATAATTCCAACGCCTTTTTAACAGCAACCATCATCGAATCTGTTGTATATTCATCAAACAAAATCGAATTACCTTCAAATTCTTCATCGTTGAATGGTTCAGCTATTTCCTTTATCACACCAGCATTGTGTACGATTGGCACAGAGCCATACAAACACGCTTGCATGAATTTAGCGGCAGTAGCTGGCTTTTCAGCAGTTATTAGATACATATCACTTCCCGCTTCTACTTCCGAGTTCAATGCTTCTGAGAATCCAAGTTTGAATTTGAATTTAGATGGATGTTTTTTCTCTATCCCATCTAATACTTTTTTCAATTCTTTATCACCAGGACCTAAAAGTACAACTTGTAAGTTTTCTTTAAACAGAGTATCGGCTGAATCAATAAAAAGTTTCAAATCTTGTTTATTATCTATTTTTACATTGATAGCAATCAATGGAGTTTTAGGGTGGAATTCTAAACCAAACTTGTTGACCAAATCAACTTTATTGTGGTATTTGAAATCTACAAACTCTTCATCGTACTTAGCAACTAACGTGTCATCCTGTGCAGGGTTCCATGTCCAAGTATCTATTTTACTATCAATTGCAGCGAACTTCTTCTTCACATCTTTTACTTTTTTGAATAGGCCATTAGACAATGTATCATCTTTTAGCACTTCTTCGCCGTAGCTAGTACTTATAGCAGTTACTTTGTCAGCATGTATAAGCCCACCTTTCAGCAGATTCAAATCTTTGTTGTGAGTGAAATCATCTTTCATACTATCGGGCAAGCCCAATAGATTGAACTTAGTTATCTTATCTACACCTTGGTCAGCAAAATCATTCGTAGTAAATACGAATTTCGTTTTCTTGAATTCTTTAGGGTAAAGAGTTTTAGCATAAGCTGGTATAAGTGCAGTTTGCCAGCCAAAGCAGTGAATGACTTGTGGGAACCAGTTGAGTAGTACGCAAGTATCGATTACTGTTTTACTAAAAAATATGAACCTCTCTAAACTATCCGGATGCTTTTCCCATGTCTTTTGGTCATGGTAAGCACCTTTGAATGAATCAAAATAATTTAGATTCGTTGTTATATATGCTTGAACTTTATTTCTGGAGTTACTGATAGAGGACGATTTGATCGAACCGACTATTTGTTCGCCACCCATATCAAATGTTAGCTCTTTTAATCTATTGATATCATGTATTCTATTCCTTCTTTCCGACACGTTCCCAAATTTGGGCATCATAATTCTTGCATCATGACCTAGCTCTCGTAGGGCTAAAGTGAATGAGTATGAAAAATCCGCGATAGTAGTTTCGTTTGAAAAAGGGTAAACCTCGGGAGTAACAAACAAAACGCTTAATTCTTTTGCCATAACTTTCTGATTTATTTAAATGTACGTAAGTTGCAAAATTAACGAATTTTTTATCAATTTAGAAGTCTTATATTTGTAAACGGCATAATACTTAACTAATTCATTGTTTTTTCGTATAAAAAGGCATTCTAAAACTAAATAATAGCTAAAAATGAAATCAAAATTTACATTATTAATAATATTCTCTATACTTTTTACATCTTATACATTTGCTCAAACTCCATTAGTTGCATACAAGCAGGGTAATGAATGGACATTTATCAATTCTGCTGGTAAACAAATGTTCAGAGCTGGTGGAATAACTGAAGTTGGTGGCTTTTCCGAAGGTCTAATTGGGGCTCAAGTTATATTAGACAAGAAATTGACTTGGGTCTATTTTGATAAGACTGGCAAAATAAAAATAAAGACAAACGCGGAACAAGGAGTTCCCTTCAATGAAGGTAAAGCAGTTATATTCAACCCAGTTAATCCAGTAGAAGAGGTTTTTGATTTTGGATTTATTGATTCTTCTGGTAAAATGTTCAAAGATATACAATACCGCGACGCTCTTAGCTTCAGTGAAGGGCTAGCTTATGTAATGAAAGATGGCGAAAGAGGGTACATAGACCACTCTGGTAAAATGGTCATCAAATTAGATGAGAATATAGTCGGCTATGCTTTTAGTGAGGGAATGGCTGCTGTTTCTAATGACAATTACAAAGTTGGGTTTATAGATAAGCAAGGGAATCAGAAAATAGACTTCATTTTGGATATTCCTTCGAACTTCAATAACGGATTCGCAAGAGTTGCAGATACTGCAACTGGCAAAATCGGTTTCATCAATAAATATGGCGTTGTTACAATACAGAAAATCTACGACGAAGCGTATAATATGAACGAGAACCGTACTATGGCAGGATTCTATGACGATAGTTATGTTATGAAATGGGCTATGTTAGACAACAAAGGTTTGCAACTAACAGATTTTAGGTTCGACCATGCTAAGAGTTTCAAAAATGGCGCTGCTGTAGTTATGTTTGCCGAAAGATGGGGATATATAGATTCTACTGGGGAGTTCCTCTTCAAGAAGAATTTTGATTATGCCGAAGGTTTCGGAGAAAATGGACTAGCTTGGGCTGTAGATGGCGATCAAGTTGGATTCATTGACAAAACCGGTACTATGGTTATACCGCTACCGAAAGCGGATCATTACTACGATTTACGCTTCAACTCCGAATTGAAAACTTCTACAAAAGTTGATGATAAGAACATACCTAGAGATTAAATAGGCAATTCCTGTGCTTTTATGCTTATAGAAGTGAAGATTCAATATTAGTAAACAAAAAAAACTTCACTTTTCTTGAGACGTTTTTGCGGTTCATGTGTCTTTATATATATAAACGAGACACAAAATGAAAAACTTATTATTTTTACTAGCATTATTGTTTATCACTTCACAGCTTTGGTCACATTCCGTCAAGTTCGTGGCTATGGATAGATACTATGATAAAGAAGTGCCAATAGATAGCATATTAGTACATGATTTGAACACCGGCGATGAGGAACTGTATCGTTCTGATTCTATTTTCTTCGAAACAATTAGCTCAGTTGAGAAAGTCGTATCAAATTCTAAAATGGCAATCTATCCTAACCCAGTGGATGGTATTTTGAATGTAGATTTGAATAGCTCTGATATTACTATATCTGATATTAATGGCAGAGTTCACTTCAAATCATCGTCAGTTTTTTCTAGAAATATATCACTGAATGTTGCTGGATTAGCTCAAGGTATTTACGCTATAAGAAGTGGCAATCAAACACAAACATTCATAAAAAACACATCTAGTAATGGGCAAGATATAAGCATTTTATCTGGTTCTTATATGCCTAATTCACTCGTAAAAGAGAATAAAGTTCAATCGCAGTTTGACTATCGTTTTACTATTTACTCAGAAGGATTCAATCCGAAGAATTACTATACTAAAGCACTTATAAATGATACCGTACTTGAGTTGGATATGAAAGCCAAAAGCATTACTTTATTTGGTAACAAGATGCTGTTTGAAATATATTTAAAAGATGTAAATGTTAGTTATAAATATAGAGCTCATAATTCACAAGGTGAAGAAAAAGATGAAGTAAGAATTGAGGACAAAGTTTTGCTTTATGAAGACACTCTAGTATCAAGAAATAATTCATTCGAAATGATTAATGCTAAAGGGAACTCTAGTGACGGTATATTTCATTTATTCAATCTTGAATTTTGATATTGATACTGCAAATATGACTATTAGTAATTTAACCTTTATCTACGAATATGATAAATCTTATCAGCAGGGCGATCAATATCACAATGACGAATTTCATTCTTCATTCAAATTCGATAACGCTTTCAAATATCAATTAGATAATGGATTTCAATTCCAAATGAAGTTTATAGAAAGTAACTATAGATATAATTATAATAATTATGAATACTATTCTGTAATGTGCCCAGGGCATTATGAAACTTGGACTATGGAAGCATACAATCCTGAAATATCCTACATCAAAATCGAGTTTATTGACTAATGAAAAACTTATTATTAATCATAGTTTTAACTATTATCTTCGGGAGTTCACTCCACTCCGAATCATATCACTTTGTGGCAAATGACCCATATTACAAAGTCCCTGTAAAAATTGACAGCATAAACGTGTACTACATGAACACTGGCAAAGACACTACTATAGTCTCTAGCTCTGTTCATTTGGGTACAATAACTACAGTCGAACTGAACGAAGAATACAACGATGTGCGGATTTATCCCAACCCAGCCAATGACATACTGAATATAGAATTTACTTCTAATAATATTTCAAGTTCGCCAATAAGTGTAGTGGATATAGAAGGCAGAAAACTATATAGTGAAAATAAAAATTTGGGTATAGGGAAGCAAAATCTTACTCTGAATATTGCTGGTCTTAATCAAGGGTTTTATTTTATTACAATCGGCAAATCAACTCACAAATTCGTGAAGATAGGAAGTAGTAATGGGAACGATATATCGCTCACTCAAACTTCTATGCCCTCGTTAACCAAAGATAATAGCGTTCAATCACAATACGATTATAAGTTTACTATTTATGCTAAAGGGTTCAAACCATACGAACACTTAACTGCAAGAACTAAAGATAGGGAAACTATAATATTTGATATGCTATCTCAAAACACAGTATTTGATGGTAAGCATATAAGGGTAGAGTTGTTTTTAAATAATTTAAAAGTCACGAAACATGGAATTCATCATAATAACGCAGATACTTATTATACAACTTATAGTGATTACATACATAACTTCACAGATACGGTTGTTATTAGAGATAGTTTATGCTACATTAACAGAAAATCTATACCTAGAAATAGTTATTTTACAGATACGGATTATGATATACAAGGTCTCAAGTTTACAATCGGTAACGACTCTTTAATTCAAGCATTCAAATATTCAAGTAATTTCAAATGTTCATACAGTTATGAATATTCAATGGAATATGAAGAGAAAAACCTCAATATTAATTTGAATGTTGCTCTAGATATTCGGAAATCGAATAAATTTAAAATTTCAGATTTTAAAGACGTACAGATTAGTTTAAGTTCTAAAAATTCTACATCTCAAAATAACGGTGGTTCTTCTTACTATACTGACATTTATGGCCCTTATAATGCTTCCGGTTCCTATATAATAATCGAGTTTATTGACTAATGAAAATGCTAATAATCATAAGCAAAAGCCGAACGTGATTTGGATATGGATAAACTAGAGCACCACAGCTGGGGTGAACTAGCGGATATAATCCGTAACAACCCCGACATTCAAACTTGCACAGCAGTTGAGTGGGTTAGTGTATGGGTGAGGTGGCAACGAATTAGAATATAAATAATGGAAATGTTTTGTAAATTAGGGGATGACGTAAAAGAGTAGCGTAAAATTATATTATGGGGGGCACCTTGTTAAAGAACAGAATCGAGAATTTAATAATACATAACAAAGACGTATATGATCAATTATACCTGCATAAACACTCTTTTTTAGATTATCTAAAAAAAGAATATTCTTTTCTAAAAGATGAATACAGTTATGAATTATACTTCGAATATAGTTTTAGAGGAGAAAATAGTTTACAGTACATTAATAAAAAAAGTAAGAGGAAGATAAATATAGATTTTGATGATATAGGGTATACTATGTACTATGAGATAACTATCGAAAAGAATTATAAAAGAAAGATTATTCTAAACAATCTAGTAGTGCTAGATACAAAATTCGGTATAAAAGAATACTCCAAAGAAATTAGTAAGTATAAAGTTGACATGAAAGAAATGAAATATAATGATAAATCTCATAGTAACCCATTTAGAATGATAATTTTTAATGAAACCCCATTATTCAAATTTTTAATGAAATCACACCTAAAAGATATTATCTCTGCTAAAAAATGGATAAACTGGAAGAGGGAAAGAAAGATTAATAATTTTCTTAATTTATGCAGTAAAAACAATTAATTTGTATTTTCGTTATATTAGTAAATATCAAATTAAAAGAAGAGGTATAAGATGCATACTATAACTATAAAAGTAAGTGACAATGCTTATAATAAGTTTATTAGTCAAATGAATGATTATGACAAAAATGATATGTTAATTATTGAAGATGAAAGCGAATTCAAACGCAATAAGGCGTATTTACAAAAAGAGTTGGATGAAATGGAAGAAGGCAATGCAACTTTCCATACTCTTGAAGAATTTGAAGAGATTCTTACAAAATCTATTAATAATGATGAAAATTAGATTTAAGTCAGCCTTCACAAATAGTCTTTCTAAACAGGTCAAATACATATCAATTGATTCCGTTTCAAGAGCACAAAGTTTTAATAGAGAACTTATTGAAAAAATCAGGTTAGTTGAAAATAATCCATATATGGGAAGAAAGTCAATCTATTTTGATGATGATAATATAAGAGATTTAATCTTCAAAGGTTATTCTATTATCTATAAAATAAATATTAATAGAAATACTATTGATGTATTTGGTTTCGTAAAATATCAAAATTATTCTTGATTTATTTTCTCCCTACTCCTTCACTTTCTTCAAACCATTCGTTTCCCTATCCAGCGATTTACCAAGGTAGCTAGACAATAGTATAGAGAACACTACATAAGTAACGAAAACATAGAACCCCGGTTGCAGTGCTGTGTGATTAGTCGTTATTGCCGTGAGAGTATCACTGTTTTGGTTTAGTCCCTCCAACTGATTGTCGAGTATTCCTTGGAATGCAACGTAAGCCATAAATATAGCGACTACCATAACATCAGCCATAGACCATTTGCCAGATTTGAAAGTCATCCATCTAGCAAATGAATTCTTTCTATATCTTTCACTAACTAAGAATATCGACATAGATGTTAGCTTCATAAATGGTAGCAATACGCTGAATGAGAATATCATAAACGCTACCACCATAGAATCAATCTTTCCAGTACTCATCATAAGAGAAACAATTTCAAATATGCTTTTGCTTCTGTAGAATATATATTGGTTAGAAAATTCAATATTTTCCCCTAAGATAAAGAAATTCATTTCCCTAAATCTAGCGTCTATCTCTATCATAGGCGAAGCAACTCCAGTAAGCAATATTACAGCACCAAAAAGTATTGAAAAACTAAGGAGAATGTATTTTAATTCCTCGTTATTCCGGAATATAATCCAAAGTAAGACAAAAACTAATGCTATGCCTATCGGGACGAATGAATTGTATAATACTGCTTTATAATAAGCCTCTACTTTTGTAGTTGTTTCTCGGTTGAATTCCTCTTTACTATTCACACCATATTTATTTAAATACTTATTGTATTTCTCTACTTTCGTACTGTCATAAGTACTTTCTGCTAGTTCGTCAATTTTGGATAGGACTAATAACTTTAGTCTTTCTTTTCCATCTTCACTAGTAATCTTCTTCATTATAGCATCTGTTAAGTCAGGCACATTTTTTTGAAAGTCTTCAACATCAAAGAATAAATTGACAGCGTGCTTCCTGATGAACTTGAGGACAGTACCGTCGTCGTCTTGTATTACTTTATCCGTTCTTTTTATTACTCCAACTAATACTTCATCTATTGCTACTCTGATTAAACTATCTTGCTCTTTAGTTAGTTTAAAATCCTCAATTTGCTTTTCAGCTATTCCACGTATTTCTGACTCCCATAGGTTAACTGACATCACACCAAACATGACATCGTTGACTTTACTTATGTCTTCTTTGAGTCTAGCACGTTCCTGAGATAATCTATATACTGTCTCACAAGTATAACCAGTAGCTATCACAAAAACTGTCAAAAGAAGAGAAAATATGAGTTTTTTAATAATAATACAATTACCTGTTAGATATATCACCTATACTAAATTACATAATTACTCATTTATATAATAGAATTATCACAATATCTATAAAAATAAATAAAATTTATTTGCATTGCTGAACAGTGTTCAGTATATTTGCATTGTTAATTTCAACCAAAGTGGATAAAATGAATAGAAAAGAAATACAAGAAGAAAGAATGAAGAACTACTTCATACAGGCGACCAAAGAGATAATAACAGGTGAGGGAATAAAGGCGCTTAGCGTCAGATCTATCGCCGAGAAAGCCGGATACTCTTTCGCTACTCTCTACAATTACTTCAAAGATGTGAAGGAACTAATATTCTATTGTGTACAGGACTTCTCGCAAGAGTGCAGAGAATATGTAGTCAGTAGAACAGAGAACGAAGAGCGAGGAGTTCCAAAGATAAAGAAGATAGTGAAATCCTACGTAGAGTATATGGTGCAATACCCCGGTATATTCGACTTATTTTATGTAGAGAAAATAGCGACTGATGGTACTTCACTATCGGCATCGGATATAGTAGTCAAGTTCATAGATGAACTATGCGAAGAAGAGTTACAATACTGCATTGCTCAAGGTACTTTCAGACCGGGTGAGGCAATTGAGATAATGAGTAATATCCGTAATTCGATAATAGGGATACTATTACTGTATATGAATAGACAACACCCTAAGTCATATTATGACTTCGTTGTTAGTATCAATCGGCAGCTAGATAGAATACTTGATTAACAGTGTTCAATATATTTACAGCTTTATAAACTTGTAGCTATGGCTCGGGGTTTTTACAAAGTAAACCCCAGCTGTCAGCTTGCTAATGTCAATGTCTTCGCCAGTGTATATAATGCTCATTACCTGCTTACCGAAGGCATCGAATATTTGAACCTGAGAGTTTAAAGTTGATGCATTCAATTCTAGCTTGATGAAATCCGTTGCTGGGTTGGGGTAAACGGAGCCTGTTATGGTAGTAACTGTTTCTACAGAGGATTGTGGGTCGCGGATAGCTCTGAAGAAATAATCATCTGGACAGTAACGCCCTATATACATTTTACCATTATCACTTATGATTGGCTTGAATTCCCCTGCCATAGTAGTTTCTGTTTTAGTAATAAAGTCATAAATATTTGATATGTAATATCCTCTCTGAGTTGGATCATAAAGATAAATATACCAAACCAGCTCATGATTACCTAAAAACCCTATTCCTGTCAAATCTCTTCCATACTCAAAAGACTGTCCTAACAGTGTATCCTCAGTAATTTTACTAGTCTTTAAATTATGTTTCAATATACTATTCGGGTACTTGAAATATAATAAATGTTCTCCATCCGTTGAGAAATCCTTGTATTGATAATCTGCAAACGTTTCATTTTCATCATATACGGATATTTCATTAGTGTAGATATTATACTTATATATTGAACTGGTATCACAGGCTACTATATACTTGTTACCATCAAACTTTATCAATTTAAGTTTAATATCTAATGCCCTGAAATCAAATTCTCTTAGCTGAGCGAAGGTCTTGAAATCATAAACATAGACCTTATTCGAATCCTGAAATAATATTATGTCCTGCTCTTGAGGTAAATAGACTTTTATTATATTCTCAATATCAACTTTAAATTCCTTTTCATATTTGTCAGTTACTAGGTTATATGTTCTAAATAATCCAGAGTCTAATACGCCTAACATAGTTGAGTTATCATATAACACTACTGGAGTTTCATCTATATCAATATATCTTAAAAATTTCTCATCCTTATCGATTAAGACTTTTGTATCTTGGTTATGTATTATTACTTTTTCTAGATTGTCACCTATGATAGGTGTACTTTTATTGTCAGAGTCTATATATCCCTCAGGAATTGAGGTAATATTGCCAGACTTTACATTATCATATATATAGAATTTATGCCAGGGCATCGGCATTTCTAAATATCTACCACAATATCTGGAGCGATTATAACTAACAATTGATTTAGAAAAGTCGGAATTTATAGCATGTACATAAGGTGGACGTTCTTCATATCCATCGATAATTATTGGGACTAATTCGATAATTGAATCGTTGACAATATCGTATATTATTTGTTCTCTTTCGCTATAGTTTAAAAGCATATATTTCATATCTGAAGTAACGTCTAATTTGCAATAATTACAATAAAAGAAGTCACTTAAATAGTCATTATTTTCAAAGAATTTCTTAGTAATTATATTAGTACCGTTTGATGTACTATCAATATAGAATATTCCATTTTTCATATATGCTTTCAAAGCACCATCACTGAGGAGTTTATCAAGAATAAATGGGATGTATCCGTTACCTGTTCTTACTATCTTCTCTTCTGTAATAGACCAAATATCATAGGCACTACCATTATAGACAGTTATTTCTTCGTTTTCAGTGTCAATGTAGAAGTACTTTTGTTTTAAAGCGCCTATAAGGTCAAACTCCTTTGTGACTTCACCAGTTACAACGTCATAACTTTTAAAGAAATTATCACTCGGACTAACTGTATATAGATAATCTCCATTTTTTGAGAACGCAAAATTACTATAAACAGAATCCAAAATCAGAGTAGAAATCAATTCAGAAGTTCCATAGTTATATATGTAGATTCCATTAGATCGTGAATTTTTAAGTGCAAGTTTCTTATTCTCTTTACTTATAGTAACAAACTCAGGATCATTATAATATTTATCTAGAACAAAGTATTCTATATCATTGGATTCAATATTTACCTCACTTACAACCAATCTATCCCGGTAACCTTCACTACCAACTAGAACAAAGTCCTTATCATTGCCAAGATTAAAAATAAAATCTGCTGACATTATTTCATTGCTAGCAGAAAGCGAGTTGCTAAACGCTATAGTAGCTGCTATAATTATTAGTAATATTCTAGTCATTTTATTTCCTGTTTTTTACTTACATCTTCACAAATTTGTGAGTTCCATTGCCAGTTTTCACAAAGTAAACCCCAGCTGTCAGCTTGCTTATATCAATGTCTTCGCCACTGTAGATAACGCTCATCACTTGCTTACCATAAGCATCGAATATCTGAATGCTTGAGTTCATTGAACTAGCATTCAAATCCAACTTAATGAAATCGGATGCTGGGTTGGGGTAAACTGAGCCGGTTATGGTAGTAACTGTTTCTACAGAGGATTGTGGGTCAACTAGTTGAGTAATGCTATATGACCAAGGACAATTTAGTTTAATATAATAATTATAATCGTTGCTTAGATAAGATCTATCGCCATTTTCAAAATATTCTGGGTCATTAAAGTCATATTCTGAGATAGATTCTTTATCAAAATCATAAGAAGAATATGTATAATAGAGGCTATGACCACCTTTAAATTTAGCATAATGGTAAAAATACCAAACTATTGGGAGGTTGCCTACAAGACCAAAAGTAAATTCTGGAGAGTTTTCATTAAGTGAATCACTAGCTAAGTCCTTTGTTCTAAATATATCTGTTTGCATATCATAAATTCCAACTTCATAATTAATATTTTTATATCCATCGTATTTCCCAAAGAGTACATATCTTCCATTTGGCGAGAATCTTTTAAATATAAAACCATCAGGTATATTATCTATTACATCTGATGTAATCGATTCATCAAATATATTATATTTATTGATCTTATCTCCGTCATAGCCGATTAGATTTTCCTTTCCATCAAACCTAATATTACTACCAATCCCAGATTCACTCACTACAATAGTTTTATTTAAACTTAAGTCAGAATAGTTGAATATATTTATAGTGTCATTATTCATTACTATAATTCGACCATCACCATTTTTGGTATAGTAATACTTAGATATTGAGTTTAGACCCGTATCAAACTCTTTATCAAACTCATCAGTTTCAACATTATAAAATTTAATTCTCTCATAATATCGAAAACCAATAAATTTGGATTTGTCTATGAATAGGACTGGAGCAGCATCAGTAACTTTAAGATACTTTACTAATTTTTCATCTATAGTGACTAATATATTTTCATGTCTACCCCGCGTTGAATTAATTACTGCATAATTATTATCTTCGCTTATTACTGCTCTTATTGGCATTTCAATAAATTTATTGATAAGATGCTTAATTTGTGATTTTTCTTTAAAGTTAAATGTAGAAATTCGTTCTCTGTACCTTTGGCTGTCCCCCCAGTTTATACCACAACTTTGTGTACCTGCTTCTAGTATAATAGAATATTCTAAATCGGGTGAAATATATAAATAATTAATTCTTCCATATTGTCCTACACTTAACATATTATCAACTCGAGTGTCTTCTTCTAAATCATATATTTCTTGAAACCTTAATTCATAATATTCTAGTAAATATCTCATATCTGAAGTGAATTCAATATTATTTGGTTTAGAATACCCAATTTCAGTTTTATATTTTATACTTCCGTCTGCTGTGTTAGCAACACCAATTACATTTTCTCTGTAACTTTGTCCCTCTTTTTCGATATCATAATAAAAGCTAAACATATTACCATTTTCTTCAAATGAATGGAATCCATATTCCTCTTTGAACGGAATAGTATTAGTGACATTGTGGCTATTTAGTGACCAAATAATTAGAGTACTATCCTTTCTAAATGCTACTTCATCTGTAAATTGATTGTATGATGTAAATCTATAACCATCATTTATTGGTTCAAGGTCATGGATAGCAACCAGTTGTGCATCATCAATATTATAAACCAGAACTTGATTTTCTGTGGAATTATAGAAGAAGTATTTGTTTCCATCTTTTGAAAAACTGCTCTTCTTTATATTAGTATCTAACTCAAACGTTTGTTCTTTTTCAAAGGTAAGATAATTAAATATTACGATAGAATCTGAAGTGTAGTAAGCAATCCTATTTGATTCAGCATTTATTTCTATGCTCCTAATATATATGCCCTTAGGGATATCAATATCAAAAACCTCATGATTGTCATTCTCAATATCAAACAGTATTGCTTTAAAATCACCACCGTATCCTATTCTGCCCGTTACAACTATATTTTTGTCGTCTTTAGGGTTTGATGAAAACTCCGCTTGGAAATACTCCATTGATTCCTGCGCTACAAGGGAAGTCGTTAGCAATATAGCAATAAATAAATTTGTAATAATTAATCTCATAATTGTCCTCGCTGTTTAATTTTTCAATCCTATACACTAAAATTCAATAAACTTCCATGATATACTACTTTTCTTCACGTAGTACACCCTGGCAGTTAACTAATAATATGTATTTTGATTTGTGTTGTTTTCATATTTATAAAGACACATGAACAGCAAAAACGTCTCACAAAAGGTGAAAGTTTTTTATAATTTAATAAACTTCATCGATTTATCACCCATTTTCACAAAGTAAACCCCAGCTGTTAGTTTGCTTATATCAATGTCTTCGCCAGTGTATATAGTGCTCATTACCTGCTTACCATAAGCGTCGTATATCTCAATTTCAGAGCTTAATGTAGTAGCATTCATATCTAGCTTTATGAAATCGGACGCGGGGTTGGGGTAAACTGAGCCGGTTATGGTAGTAGCTGTTTCGACGAAGGTTTGTTGGTCACGAATAGTACCTATTTCGTATTTAGTAGGGCAATAATGTGAATAATAAAGTCTGCCATCATTGCTGATTATTGGCTCTCTATCCCCTGACATTTTTTCTGATTTCTTCGTTACGAAATCATACTTAGAAACTAATATTAGTCTATCAACAGGATTTGATTCATATCTAACCCACATCATCTCTTGATTACCGAAAAATCCAGCACTAAGGTAAACCATCCAATTATCAACAAAGCTTGGTTTTTCTTTGTAAACTTCCAATTTGAACGTATTATCATATACTATGAACTCATTATCAGTTGTACGGAATAGAAGAAATCTACCGCTTATACTTACATCAACTAACTTATTCGTTGGGTCCATATTCGTGATTGGTGTATCGCTTTTTTCACCTGTATATGCGTTGAATTTGTGTAATCTTTTTAATGAGTAAACACTGATAGTCGAATTATTGTCGAACGATATTTCCGTTGGCTCTAGTCCTAGCTCGCTATAGTTGAAAGTATATAACACCTCGAAAGTCGAGTAATCGTAAACGACTATTTCCGAATCATCTGTTATCACTAACCTACCCGTTCCGTTAGCGAAGTAATATACATCTTTGTAGCTTTCAATTCCAGTTTCGAATTCCCGTACGAACTCTTCAGATTCGGTATTATAAACTTTGAATTTTCCTTTTTCCATTATTGCAATTCTGTTATTGTCTTCTAGGAAAGTCACGGGATAACCATCTACATTCACATATTTAATAAAGTTCTCTTGGTCATCGACGATTGCATTTATAGATCCATCATTTATATTATAACCAGTAAGCAACAATACCTTATTATCCTTGCTGATAATAGCTTTCTCGGGTCTAGGTATATGCCCATTAGGAGCTGATACGATTATATTATTAGTCGCTGTTTCGTAAACAAAATAAACATAATCTGCTATTGCATCTTCGAAGTTTCTGCCGCAATAAAGGTCGATATAGTCCCTTGCAACCATTTTGCTATTGTCATTGTTTACATACATGTACGTAGGTATATTTTTGTCATTATTATCGGGGGCATTATTGTCTTTTACGATTTTCTTATTTACCATATCAAAAACTGAAAAAGCATTAGAATTATTTACTACTAGATAATTCATATTTGCAGAAAATTGAATATTGTCTATATCTTTGTATTCGAATTGCTTTCTATAAGTAACTTCTCCGTCGGAGCTATTGGCTAGTACTACTTCGCCACCAGTTGTGTAAGCTAGTGTATTGCCATTGTCAATAAATTTGAAATTTGCACTTGGTTTGAGTGTCGAGATTTCCCTGTCTTGTATTTTATTAGCTATCGACCATACATAAAGTGAGGTACCATTCTGTAAGTAAAATTCATCCTTATCAGAATTAAAAAAGCCCAGCTTATTGTTATTAGCGAATGAATTGACAAAAAATCTGTCTAATCTCTCACCACTCACAGCATCGAATACAGAAACGTAATCTTGTTTATTATTATACGAATATACTTTAGTACCATCATTCGAAACTCCAAAATAAGGTGAGTCATTATCTATTGTTATTATACGTGATGACTTCGTTGCTCCAAATTCATAGATAGATACTTTTTTATTAGTGAAATAATAGACTAGTCTAGCTTTTGTGTTCATCTGTACATCGAGTAATTCGGTATTGTTATCTATATCTAGTTGGAAAGTCTCCGAGGTACCTGTAGCTATATTAAGATTTGTTGCTCTATATAATCCTTCTTGTTCGAAGCTTCCTGCTAGGACAATATTAGAATCATTGCTTGAGTATGCCGAATATGCTGCTCTTAGGTAATCATTCTGCCCATCTGCAAACGCATTGCTAGCAATTAAAAGGATTACTAAGAAAAGAGTAGATATTGTTTTCATTTGATTTTCCTCGTTTTTTGTTGAAAGTAATAACTATATCTAGATGTCTTAACACGTCAATTGTAAACTAAGTTACAACTTATATCAAATTTTTGCAATAGTTTTCAGCTGACAATACTGGATTTTATTGTTATTTAATTAGAAATATTATATTTTAGTTTTAGTTTCTTCAGATAGAATTTGTAAAAAGCATTACAAGATATGTCTCCACTATTAGGTAAAAAATGTGATGACCGTGAATAAAGAGCGTTATAAAATGAATATGCAGAAGGTAGTCCTATCGAGTATCGTTTGCCTTTTAATTCTGATTTGTAGTAGTAACCATTTGTACAGTCAACAAAAAATATTCGATTTTGGTCGACTTAATTATTTGAATAATCCGAATAAGTCAATAATTGATGGTGATTTGTTAGTAAGCCTGAACTCTAAATCTTTTCTAGCTCCTGGTGAGAGCCAATTTAATAATTATCTAGTTCGTTACAGTTTAATAGATGGGTCTATTCAAGAATCAAAACCTATTAGTTTAGGGTTAGAAAATGAGTCTTATTTTGTAAAGTCTATGTACAAAAACGGAGAAGATATTGTTATTGTCTCAAAGAGGTTAGAACTAATTCCGAACCAAGTAACCCTTACTAAGGTATCTGGGCATGAAATCAAAGTTTACCACGAGAAAGCAAACAGTTATTATGAAAGAATCTTAGAAGATAAGTACAGACCGTTAATTGGCAATACTTTTTATAAAATCGACCCAACTCGTTTCTGGGGAGATGTAAACTATCAAATCCAAAAATTATACAAAATATCAGTTGATGGCGATAGTTTAGATAAGGCTTTAGTCTATAATTTAAAGACGCAATCTCAATATACAGTGGATTATGTAGTTTATGATGATGCCAATTACTTCACAGTTTTAAATATTTATAATAGTCTATTATTTGAAGAAGGTGTTGATGACACATTGAGTAAATTTGAGATTTATAGGATTAATAAATTCAATCTTTCAGTTGATACTCTAATCATTGAGAATGAATTCACCTATTTATCAGCAAAAACATTCGAGGTGAATAATAAATTCTATGTTGCTTTTAGTAAGCAAGATAGCTCGGTTAAGAATGTATATTTGCTTGACAACAAGATAACAATTTTTGAATATGATATAGATGCTAATAAATTAGAAAAAGTAGTTGATTTTGAATTCAAACATAAAGTTGAACTTGAAAATATTCATTACGATAAGTACACTAATAGAGTATATTTTTATGGTAATGCATCAACTAATAAAAAAACCTATGCTGATCTTACTTATTCAGACTACTGGCTTGCTGAAATTGACAACAATTTTAACATTAAAAATGAATTTTCTTGGAGTTGGTCTAGTTTAGATAGACTAAAGGAAAATATATATAATTTGAATTCAGATGAGGAAGGTCTTATCATCTCAATGGGAGAATATGATATCACTAATTCAATTCCTTATAAACCATATTTTTTCAAGATGAGTAGGGACTTAGTGACTAATATAGATGAAATAAGCGATAACTCTTTATTTACTGTATTCCCGAACCCCACAAGTGATTTAATAAATCTTAACTCAATCGAATTGCCTTATAATTTAGAACTTTATGATTACACTGGTAGAAGAGTAATCGAGCAATCGGGTATATACGATAAGGATTTAAGAATAGATATACGCGAGTTTCCTCAAGGTATCTACACCCTAAAAGTCGAGTCGAAAGGCGTAAATCAATCCAAGAATGTCATTATAACTAAATAGAAATCTATGGGAGCTGCGAGCTCCCTTAAAGTTTAATAGAATGTAATAAACATATCCCTGTTCCTTCCGGAAATACTCAACTCATTAATAAGTAACATTTGTACCTTACTCGACAATAGTTAACTTCTAAAAAAATAAATCACTTTTAAATAGTCGAAAATGCATTATTTTGCAGCTGAATATATATCCTATAATTTGAGAATATAAACTATGATAAAATACGATATTGGTATTATATACGAGCATCCCCAATGGCATGAGCCACTATTCAATGAATTAGACAAGCGAAAGATTTCCTATGAAAAAATCGACCTTACTAATGGTTTTTGCACTTTAGAAGATGAGCCTAGGTCTAAAATATATTACAATTTGGTTAGCCCAAGTGCTTATAACAGAGGTAACCAAAACGCTATTTCCTTCGCTTACGCCTTGTGTAATTATCTAGAAAGTAATAATCGTATAGTATTGAATGGAAAAAGTTCTATGGATTTGGAGATTAGTAAAAGTTCGCAAATGATGCTACTTAAAAATCTTAATATTAACTATCCTAAAACTCACTTTTTTAATAATTTGAATGCCTTGGAATCAAACTCTAATAGTATCAAATTTCCACAAATATTAAAGCCTCAACAAGGTGGTAGTGGTTCAAGAATCTACAAAGTGCATTCATTTTCGGAGATTAAAGAAATATTTGAAAGCACTCCAAATATATGGTTTCCAGATAATCTTTTCTTACTACAAAATGAAATAGAATATGATAAAACATTTGGGATAATTAGGCTAGAATTCATAGGTGATGAATTGCTATATGCTATGCGTATAATTACTAATGGAGCTTTTAATCTATGTCCATCTGTTATCTGTAATCCTGAGAATGGCGAGGCAGGTCACTGTGAAATACCATCTGCAAAAGCACCAGAGTTCTATTCTTACAATGAGATAGACCCAAGTATAGTTGAAACGGCAAAGAGAATAATAAAAGCAAGCGGTCACTCGGTAGCAAGTGTAGAGTTTACCTATGGGGCAGATGGCGAGGCTTATTTCTATGATATAAATTCCAACTCAAACCTTAGAGAGAATATATCTTTAGAATTTGGAGGTGGTAATCCATTTGAAAAGGTAGTTGATTATTTGCAAGATCAAATTCTAATACAAAGTAGAATTGAGCTAGAATTGGTTTGATTTAAATATTTGCAGTAATAGCTAAATTCCTTGTATCGGATTATAATTGTTTGTTAGCAGACATAACTCAATTATAATAAATAAATGTCTGTAATATGTGTAACTTTAATGCGTTTGAAAGCATCTAAGGACAATATTAATTAATAATAGGAATTTAAAGAATGATTAGAAAAATACTACTTGTCTTAGTTATGCTAAGTGCAACGCACTTACTGGCTGACACCAAAGGGCTAATAGAGGGTAGAATTAATAAGAAGATTATTGCAACTTCTAAGAATCAATTGGAATACCCCACAGATTTGGACTTCAATAAAGCAGACCTAAATCAGCTTTGGATACTTAATAAGGGTGCCGCTGCCGGTGAGTTAGGCGGAACTACACTTATGATAACTAACCCTGGAACTACAATCCAAACATTCGATTATAGAAAAGACGGAAACGCTTGGCACTTTATGGTGAACCCTAGTGCAATTGCATTTGGTGATACAACTTGGGCTACTGCTCAAGATCACTTCAATGCAAACAGACAAGAATTAAATGGTGCGTGGTGTGGGCCTACTATGTGGCCTTCGAATTTAGACATTTATGCTATAGTTGGTAATCCCCCTACTAATAATCAGAACGGAAGTCATTATGATATGATTCATCAGACTCCTTACTCTAGTGGTATTGCACACGAAGTTGATAATACTTATTGGGTGAATGATGGTAATTTTGGGAACATAACAAAATACAAATTCAATGAAGCTCACGTACCTGGTGGACACGAGCACGAAAACGGCGAAGTTTACAGACACGTAGATGTACCATTTACTATGAACCCTAATGCTCCAGCTCACATGGAACTAAAAGGCAATTGGTTGTATTACATAAACCCAGGTACTAAGAGCGTAAACAGAATGGATATTACTTCTGGTACTATTGGTAAAGATTTATCTTCAACTGCAAACTATGGTGAAGAACTTGCTACGTTTGTAGAAGTAAACAACACGACTTGGGAGACAGTTGTATCAACTGGTTTAGTTAGCCCTAGTGGATTAGATTTGAATGATGATTATCTAATAGTTAGTGATAATGCGACTAGTGAGATAGTAATATATGATATAAATACTTTCGAAGAAATAAAGAGATTAAAGACGGACGCACTTAGTATAATGGGTATCAAATTCGATGCAAATGGTGATATATTTTACGTAGATTATCTCGGTCAGAAAGTAGTAAAACTAGAAGGGAACACTGGAGTAAATATATATACTAGTCTAAATCATCTGAACTATATTCCCAATGAAGATAATATAGTAGAAGTTATGGTAGAGAATAATACAGACACAGAAATAATAATCTCTGTAGCAAGTATCGAGAATAGCACTAAGGCTCAAAGTGCAGAATTGGGCTTTGACTATAGCGTAACTACTCCAGAACCGATAGTTCCAATCACTGTTCAACCTGGTGAAGTAGAGTCTTTACAGCTAATAGTTGATATAGCTTCTGGTAGTGGAATATTTGAAGTAGAGTCAAATATTATGGTAGTACAAAATGAAATTGAAGATTTATTCTATAGTACTGGCTTTACTGTTAGTTCTTACCAAATTCCATTAGTATATGTTTATGATGAAATCGAACAAAACCGTACTAATGCGAGTTTAGCTGGATTGCTAAGCACAAATGAATACAAAGATTATATTGAAATGGATGCACTGAATTATAAGCACTATGGCACGAGAGTAGAAGGTATAAAAACAATGATATGGAATATGGGTTCATTCGGGATACTAAGCTCACATGAGCACATGAACTTCCAATCTCTGAGAGATGGCGGTACTAGTCTATTCTTACTAGGAGATGGGCCATATCTGAAAGCAGGATTAGAGACTCAGTTTAATTTAGAATCTTTCGGAGCCAGATATAACGGTCCTTATTTCCAAGGTTTTGCAACTGGGGGTGAGTTCACTCTTAGAGGTGTTTCGGGCGATGCAGTATCTGATGGTTATTCTAATATCGGTGGTTTAATTACGATATATAATAATGGTGCAAATGCTTGGCCTACAATGGATATATCAGGAATAAATGCACAATCACATAATGTATTCTATCACCAAATATCTGAAGATAGCACAGTAGCTATTCGTAATGATAATGGCTCAACTAGATCAGTAGCATTGGGTATGAACATGTATAATTTCACCAATGAATTACAAAGAAACAACATTTTCAAAAGTATAATGGATTGGTTGACTTACAAAGACGTTACTGGTGTATTCGAATTAGCTGGTTACGAGCCAGTTAGCGTATATCCTAACCCTACGACTGACTTTGTGCAGTTTGACAACCTGAAAGTTACTCCAAACACGAGCATAAAGCTACTTGACTTAGCTGGTAACACTATTAGAAATATAGATTATACTCAAACTAATATCAAAGTTTCGGACTTATCATCGGGTACATATTTCCTAATGATAGAAGGTGAGAATGAGATAAAGTTTGCAAAATTCGTAAAGCAATAGTTTAATTGAATAGCATATATTAAATTGAAGCTCCCTTTGGGGAGCTTTTTTTATTAATACTGAATTACACTATGCATTTATGCCTACTCTGCAACTCCACTTCCAACAGCTTTTACAAAGAGCAATACTACCAATGTACAAACTGCAAAGGGATATTCAGACCTATGGAGTCATTACCAACTTTAGGTGAAGAGAGGGCGAGGTATGACACTCATAATAATGATGTAGAAAATGAAGGTTATCAAAAATTCGTTTCGCCAATCACCAATTCTGTCCTACAAAATCACACAACTGCAGAAATAGGACTAGATTTTGGTGCTGGACCTGGACCTGTTATAGCTATGCTTCTCAAAGAGCAGGGTTACAATCTAGCATTATACGACCCAGTGTATCATGACTTTCCCGAATTATTAGAAGCACACTATGACTATATCTTTGCATGCGAAGTTATAGAGCATTTGCATGCCCCCTACGTAGAGTTTAAGCGGTTAATAGATATATTGCTTCCAAATGGAAAACTATACTGCATGACGCATTTATATGACGAAACCATAGACTTCGAAAAATGGTATTACAAAAATGATTTCACCCACGTTTTCATTTACACTCGGGAAACGATAGATTGGATTGCTGCCGAGTTTGGTTTTACGAAATACACAATTGATAATAGACTAATCACTTTTTGGAAGTGATTTGGCTCTTTGCGAGAATCCCTCATTATTTATTTTACCACAGAAAGCTAAGAGAGTGTCGCAAAGCAAGTCGTTCCGTCCAGAGTGTCGTTTTCACAAGTGGTAAAAGGAGTGGGAAGACAAAAAAAAAGAGCCGCCAAAATTAGCAGCTCTTCTCTTATTCTATTTTTTAGATTATATTACTTAGTAGGGTTTACTTTAAGTAAATCTACATCGAATATTAATACTTCGTTCGGGCCAATAGCGCCAGAACCTTGGGCTCCATAAGCTAATGCTGGAGGAATAAAGAATCTAACTTTACCGCCTTCTTTCATTAACTGAAGACCTTCAGTCCAACCTGGTATAACACCATTAAGAGGGAAAGTTATTGGTTCGCCTCTTTGTACAGAACTATCGAATACAGAACCGTCAGTTAATGTACCGTGGTAGTGTACTTCTACTTTATCAGTAGCTACTGGGCTTTTGCCTGTACCTTCTTTCAATACTTTGTATTGCAAACCACTAGCAGTAGTTTTCACGCCTTCTTTTGTTTTGTTTGCAGCCATGAATTCTTCTGCTTTTTTGATATTAGTTGAAGCAGCTTCTTGTTGTTGTTTCATTCTTTTTTCTTGGATTTCTGATTGCAAAGTCATCAAAACAGATTGGATTTGTTCGTCAGTTAGTTTCGAAGCATCTTTGAATGAATCATCAATACCTTGTTTGATAAGAGTTGTATTCAACATAAGGTCATCAGTTTTGAGGTTTTTACCCCATTGATTACCGATTGCGTAAGCTAGTGAATCTTGTTTTGTTTTCAATTCTACTTGAGCTGTAGTATCACTGCAAGCAAGACTAAAAAACACAAGTCCGATTACTAGTAGGTTAATTATTTTCATAAATATTCCTTTAAGATTTAATAAAATGTTATTTTCACTTTTTACAAGTTACAAACTTACATAAATAATGTCTTTTAATTAAAAAAGATTACAAATGAATAAAATATCTTCAAAAAAAGTGAACAAAAATTACAGCATTGCCGTAATAACTACAAACTGGAACGAAATAATCACAGAAAAGTTACTTTCGGGCAGTATAGAAGCTCTGACTAAATATGGTATAGCAGATGAGAATATAACAGTCGTAACTGTTGATGGAGCTTATGAAATAGCATTAACATGCAATGCATTAGCTAAATCTAAAAAGTATGATGGAATAGTTGCTCTAGGTTGCGTAATCAGAGGGGAGACCCCTCATTTTGATTTCGTTGCAGGTGATTGTTCTCGTGGTATTACTGATACTATGCTTGAGACTGGTGTTCCTATAGGATTTGGATTACTAACGACGGATACTACCGAACAAGCTTTTGCTCGTGCAGGTGGTGCCAAAGGTAATAAGGGATACGAATCAGCCGAGACTACTTTGAATATGATTACAATTTTAGAACAAATTAAAGGTTAGTACTATAAATAGTTGCTACTAAGGTTTAGAAAATAATAAAAAGCGTGGTTGAATAATGTTCAAAATACTAACATTACTAATTGTTTCCTTATGTACAATTAACCTTTTTTCTCAAGAGATACAGCTCACCAACTGGGAGGCATATACATCAATGTATAATGTCAACTCCCTCAATCAAGATGGTAATAAAATATATGCAGCCACTAGTGGTGGTGTCTATTTTGCTGATTTGAGTACAGATGAAATCAAGCAATTCACTAATGTAACCGGGTTAAGCAGAATAGATGCTAAGTATATAATTCATCAGAAAGAATCAGATAAAGTCTTTGTCGGGTATAATGATGGTGTATTTGATATTTATAAAAATGGTGAATGGAATGCAATCTATGACATATATAACGCTGGGTTCGTAAAGGCAAATATCAATAGTATATTGCCTTATGGTGATAAGTTATATATAGCCGGTGGATTTGGTCTAGTTGTTTTCGACCACAAAGATAATGTAACAATAGAAGATGTCAAGCGATTCGGAGATATGAATGTAGGTACTGAAGCACGTACTATAAAGATTCATGATAATAAGATATGGGTGGCTACTTCATCCGGTGTAGTCTATGCAGATTTGGATAATAGTATAGCGAATAGAGAAGATTGGAAATCAATCATACCGGCAGAAACATTCCAAAATTCAGATATACTTGATATAGAATGGGTGAATGACTCTCTATATGCTACCTCTGGCGACCATATATATAGTTGGAATGGAGAAAATTTGCAATCAGTCTTCGAATACTCTACTAAGGACATTTTTGGGCTTGATTCTAAAAACGGTAAACTTTACTTCTACCGTGAGAGAGATATACGTGACTACCCCAATGATGTACGATTGGCGAATGTTGTTGATCCAATAAATGATATTCAGTTCGACGAGAATAGCGATGATGTTTATCTGGGTACCAAATCTGGATTGAAAATAGCGAAACAAGATACGATACTTACAATTGAACCAAACTCACCGCTTTCAAATGGTATTGCCTATATCCATGTAACAAAAGATGGTTCTCTATGGATAGGGACAGGTAATTTCACTGGTAATGGTGTGATGAGTTTCAGAAATGGGTTATGGGACTATTACAACAGAAGCACCAATCCAGAATTTGAAGCTAATAGCGTAGTAAATGTAAATGAACTTAAAAATGGAACTATAACTGCGAGTACGTATGGTGGTGGATTGTACCTTATCCCTCCAGGTGACGATACTACAATTGAGAATATAAACGCTAGCAATAGTCCATTAATTGGTACTGGTGGCTCTGGAAATTTCGTTATTACTGGTGATGTTTTCGAAGATGACTTAGGTAATATGTGGATTGTAAATTGGGGCAATAGTGGCACGGGTCCATTGTTCGTTATCCGAACTCCATCAGGGAGTTACGAGACACTATTCAATTGTGCTGGTTCTTCTAGACGTGTACTGTATAAGACAGCCATAGATTTCAATGGAACAAAATGGGTTTCTTCAGCTGGAACCGATGTTACTTTCTCTGGTACTGAAGTAGCCGTTGGACTTGCTTACTATAATGAAATGAGAACGCTATCCGACAAATCTGATGATATTTGCGGTATGTTCACTACGAACAATTCGGATATAAACAGTAATAACTCGCAAGCTTTAGCATTCGATAAGCAAGGTACTCTATGGATTGGTAGTATCAGTGGTGTGAACAGAGTAATTAACCCTACAGCTGTTATGAATAATGGCACTCCAATATTCGTAAATATCAGGTCACTAGCTAACCTAAACGTTAGAGAAATAGTTATAGATGCACTCGATAATAAATGGATAGCTACAGCTAGTGGATTGATAGTAGTTGATCCAGATGGAGAAAATGTGTTACATACTATTACTATGGATAATAGCCCTTTACCAACTAATAATCTAATGGCATTAGCTTATGATGAGAACTCAGGGAAAATGTATATAGGTACTGACAAAGGTCTATATAGCGTACAAACAAACGCAGTGAAGCCAATTGCCGAATATAACCTAAAGGTTTACCCACAACCTTTCGATACTAAGAAAAACAGATTAATGACCATCGAAGGGCTTACGGAAAATTCTGATTTAAGAATAGTAACTGTAAATGGTGAATTAGTAAGGTCGCTGAAAGTCAATAGTCGAAAAACTACTTGGGATGGTAAAAATGAGCGCGGTGAAGATGCTTCACCTGGGGTTTATCTTCTTTACGCAGTTTCTTCAACTACCGAAAGTACTCAAGTAGTAAAATTCGCAATAGTTAATAAGTAGAAGCTTATCTACTGTGCCAATACGATTACTATTTTTAGTATTTCACTCTCTCCAGAATTTTGATCCGTGGCCTCTATCACAACAACGTAGGGGCCAATTGGTAATACCCTATTATCATCATTTCGCCCATTCCAACTCAGAGTTCCTGAGTTAGAAGCGAATTTGGATTTTATAAGGCTCACCGCCAAATTCCCATTCGGGTAGTATATATCACAATCAAGCAATGCGTTATCAAATGGTAATTTGTACTCAATTAGAACATAAGGTTTATTCGAGGAATTGGGTAAAAATGGATTAGGCACTACACTAATGCTTTTCTCAGAAGTTGGATTATTACTATAGCTGTTGCTTGCTAGTATAGTAGAGCCACTTTCAGCAGTGCAAGTCTTCCAATTAGTTCCATCACTTGATATAAGAGTGGGCCTAGTTTTCTCCAAACTTCTGTTTTTAGTCGAACTAAGATAATCTTCGTGCCACGAGTCGAAATACTCCACCGAATCTATAAGCAGCTTATGCTCATTGTATATATTTATCTTGTCGGTTGAGTTATTCAAACTAAATTTTTTCTTAGTGAATAACACTTTGTCCCAGAGTGATTTATCTATTACATCATAGACCATATTGTCGCAAACTATAATTGCATTTTCATTCGGGGGTAAGTTGATATTTGTAATTATCTGATTGTACCTTCCATTCTTCAAGTCTAAATCATCTGCAAAAGACCAGTTTGATATTTGAACATCAACACTCGAGTTATTATATAATTCAATAAATTCGAAATGCTCTTCATCGACGTTATACATAATCTCATTTATCAATACATCACCTGATTTCGTGGAATTAGGTATGAAAATATCGAAGTTATTGTTTCTTATGTATATATCTTCTGCGGATTGGATTATTATTTCTAATTTATCCTCAACTTTTGGCTCATAATTTATAACATTGAAATCGACAAAAACTTCAATATCAGAATTTGGTGGAATAGGACTAAGTGCCAAATCTTCTAAGAAAATATCGTTAACCAGAATCTCAATTTTACCTTTAAGTGATTCAATATTGCCCTTATTCTCAATTACTAATTTCACACCGACTGGGTCGAGAGTTACATCGCTCAGTGCAAGATCATAATAAGCTGCTATACTATTGATAGCTCCCGGAGTTCCTTTTGTATCGGCAGCACCCCAATTGGTTTGGTCATTACTTGGATCAAAGTACTTTCTACGCTCTAAACTCTTACCTTTTATTCCCCATTTGGAATCATAGGGAACAGAGTCTAATGTAATCCCGTTATTGGCTATAAGAACCAAATCATCAGTATTATTGAATGTGGGTAAATCTGACTCAAGGACTAATGCAGAATCGATTTTGTAGATTTTGAGTAGTTCGCTTTTCTTCTCGGTAATAACTATGAAACTGTAGGCAGGGATTTCTAGCGTGATTGGGTCGGTGGTTGTTGCATTGTCAGTAACTGTGAAATTGTCGAATATAACATCATCAGAACTAGTATTATATAGTTCTATCCACTCTGGCTCAGGTGAGACAGGGGCGAATTGTATCTCATTTACAACTACATTGCCGAATAGCTGAGTAGCAAGCAAAAATACTATGTATGTAGATATATTCTTGATAGTTCCTCGATGTCCGATTTCTCAACTAGTAAATTTAATAAAATTTCTAGATTAATTCTATCATTTTCATCAAATCTAGAAATAATTGGGCTATCTATGTCCAACACTCCATATAGCTTCCCTTCTTTAACGAGTGGGATAACTATCTCCGATTTGGATTCGGCATCGCAGGCGATATGTCCAGGGAACTCATCTACATTATCTACAACGAGTGTTTGATTATTTGCGAATGAAGTACCGCAAACTCCCTTGCCTAATTGCAAACGAACACAAGCTGGCTTCCCTTGGAAAGGTCCAAGCAAAAGCTCTTTGCCTGTGAAAACATAGAACCCAACCCAGTTCACATATTCCATAGAATTGAATAGCAGTGCTGAGAAATTAGCAAAGTTAGTAATTACGTTTGTTTCGCCCTCTAGTACATGGGGCAATTGTTTTATTAGCAAGTCGTACATTATTCTTAGATTGTTGTTATGAACAAATACATTTTCAAAAATAAGAAATTTGATTTAGCTATCTGCCTAAATGGTGAAATTCCAAGTAAAGAAATCTTTGATTTGCTTGGTGAAATCCCATTAATTGCTGCCGATGGTGCTTATAATGCCCTGAATAGATTAGAAATACACCCAATGGCAATAGTCGGTGATATGGACTCTGTTGAATATATGCACGATGACGCACAAACTAGTTTTGTGAAAATAGATAGCCAAGAAACGAATGATTTTGAGAAATGTATAGAGTATATAGCTGACAAAGGATATGAAAATATTCTTATAGTTGGGTTTACGGGTGGTCTACTCGAACACGCTATGAACAACACAAGCATACTAATGAAGTATTCTAATAAATACGATTTCACTATATACCACGAAGGAAGATATTCATTTCTAGTTGAGAATTCTTCACGATTTCAAGCTGAGAAAGGCGAAATCATATCTCTAATCCCATATCCGATAGTGAAACTAACCACAAAGAACCTATATTGGGAGCTAAACGACGAATTACTAGAACTAGGTACTCGCGAAGGGGCTCGTAACATAGCAACTTCTGATAGCTTTTCGCTGGAAATTCACTCTGGTAAATGTTTTGTTTTTATTGACTCTCGTCTTCCTCTTTGCCCTGAGAAAATATTATAGAATCTTCAGTTGGACTAGTCAACTCATCGCCCATTATCTTCACAGTCGCCATCTCATTCGTCAGTTGATGGTAGAATAATATTTCCAATAGAGCATCGTAAGATTTTTCCATTTCTTCATTCCAAGTGTACAATATCTCACCTTCTCTTGGGTCATATTCTTCATTTGGCTTATCAGTAACTTTCTTAGTACCGTGAAGCGAATCTGATTCGAACAGTCGAAGTATTCTCGTCAAATCATTTGGCTCTTCTTCGTGTCTTGTTACCCAAGTCCCCATTACAAGCGGCATATCATAAGTGTCTAACCAATCTTCTGTGATATCAAGTGCTGTATCATCTGCAAAGTTCTTTTTCCAAAGCATTGCGGAGTCAAACTCAGCTAATATCTCGTCCTTTTTCTCTGATTTAGTTTCTGCCAAATCAACAATTATATTATACCTTTCTGCTAATAGTATTTTACCGATAGACATTATGAAATCCTTAGCATTTGGCGAACCGCAGCTAGTAATAGTCTTCAACCCCGGTTTGAAAAAAGTAGATGCTATGCGGCTATATCCACTTACTGCATATACATTAGCTGGTACTATTCGGTAATCCGATATTCTTGTACCTCGACCGTAGTCCATTGGTGTCATAAATGCGACATCAACACGATTAGTTTCGAATAAAGTGGCAACTTCTCTCTCTGATGTGCGAATGAGAGTTATACCGAACTCTTTGCATACAGCATCTGCGTTGAAGAATAGCTCTCTGAATATTGGATTATCTGGAATTGCAATTTTTATTTTCATAATTGTAACTATTTTGTGTATATTAGTGTTAGTGTATTAGGAATTTGGAGTAAAGATATTTAAATAAGTTCTTAACGCTTCAAATAATACAATCCCTGTGCTGACGCTTACATTTAATGAATGTTTTACGCCAAACATAGGTATTTCTATAGCACCATCGCAAAGCTCTAATACATCGTCGCTGATGCCAGTTAGTTCATTTCCGACAACTATAGAAAGAGGGAACTCAGATTTTTGGATTGTCGTGTAACTTCTAGCTTTATCAGTTAGTTCTAGTGCTAGAACCGTATGACCATTTGCTTGTGCTTCTTTAACAGCATCTATGGTGTTCTCGAAGTATTTCCAAGGTACAGATTTTTCAGCATCAAGAGCTGTTTTTGATATTTCTTCACGTGGTGGACAAGGCGACATACCACAAAGAGCTATTTGATTGACAAGTGCAGAGTCGCAAGTTCTAAATATAGAACCAACATTGTAGATAGAACGCACATTATCTACGATTATATTAATTGGGAATCTGTCGGCATTTATAGCTTGCTCGATTGTTTTTCGATCATTTAGTAGTTCTTCGTAGGTTAATTTTTTCATAATATAATTATAATTGAAAATGAAAGTCATTACAAAGCTAACAGTTTTTATTGTTATTGCCCTATTCTCTATATCAGGACAATCTTTTGCTCAATCAGGAATAGATAATGCTGGGAGAGAATTTTACTTTGCTTTCATGCCCAATTGGCATGAAAATAATAACTCTGATAAACTATATGTCTTCGTTTCGAGTAGGGTACCTACAAAAGGAGTTATAGAATTTACAAATAGATTTGGAGTTTCTTCGAGTTCAAAATTCACTATTACCAACCCAAATCAGGTACAAACTATTTCTTTCGATCCTTCAATGTATGAACTTTTAGGTCAGAATAATTCTGGGAGAATATTAAATTCTGGTGGAGATACGGAACAAATTAAAAAAACTACTTTCCGTTTGACTTCCGATGATGATGTGACAGTGGTTATTCATAATGAAGCACGTTACACAAGTGACGCTTGTTTAGTTTACCCAGCTGATGCCCTTGGTCAAAATTATTTTGTGTTTTCTTATGAATCAAATTTCTCTGCTAGTTTTCCCTCAAATCAAAATACGCCCTCACAATTCATTGTAGTAGGGACTGAAGACAACACTAATGTGACTATCGAACCAACAACTAATACTCTTAGAAATGGTAAAGACATTCAGAAAATTATTCTTAATAAAGGTGAGGTTTATTTAGTACAAGCTGATGTAACAAATTATAATACAACTGACCCTAAATCAGATTTAACTGGTACTAGAGTTAAAACAGATAAAAAAGTAGCTGTATTTGGTGGACACCAACGTGCGAATATTCCATTTACAGAATATGCATCTAGAGATTATTTATTATCCCAAATGATTCCTTTAGAAGCTTGGGGTAGAGACGTTTTTATTGTTCCTTTTTTCCAACCGGGTAATATAGATAACAAAGACAATGATATAACAAAGATAACTGTTGCTTATGATGATACTCAAATTTATTTTGCCGGTGTCCCATTCACGAAGTTGAATAGAGGAGAAAAAATAACTCAACCAATAATAGAACCAATTTTTGTGACTGCTGATAAACCTATTAGAGCTTCGTTATATAAAAAGTCAAGTCAAGCAACAGATTCTCAGTTTGGCTCTATAAATTCGAGTGATCCATTTATGGTTCTGTTCCCTCCCAAAGGACAGTTTTTAAGAGAGTATAAATTTATAAATGTTGATTTACCAGATAATTACAACCAACACTTCGTCAATATAATCGTACCAACAGTATCGAGAAACAGTCTAAGGTTAGACAATAATCCTGTTTCTGGGACATTCTTACCTATAAAGGGAATAGCTTATTCTTATGCAAACATAAGCGTAAGTGGTGGGTCACATTTCATAACTGCGGATACGAATTTTGGAATATGTGTCTATGGCTATGGTCAGACTAATTCCTATGGCTATGTTGGTGGTCTTGGATTAGAAGAATTAGATTGGAATCTACCCGAGTTCACTAGTACTCCATTGGATTGTGATAAGCTAACGTTCGCCTATACTGAATTAAACAGAAAAGATAGTGGGCTTGACTCCGTAATCGTAACAGGTATCACGAATCTAAACTATTTTGTAGTTGATTCCTCAAAATCAAATTATTCAGCTCGTATTGAATTAATTGACAAGTATCAAGATGGATATCTCACTTTATATGCTATCGACTCTTCGGGTTCTGTCAAAAGAGATACTTCTATTATAGAAGGCTTTACATTTACTTTAAGCCAAAACGATAAGTACGAATTTACTGAATTCCAAGATACAGTTAGATTTGATACTACTAATTGCAAAACTATTTCAATTAAGAATTATGGAATAGTGGCTAAAGATATTAGTAAACTAAAGTTAAGAAATGGCACTTTGCTTAATTTAACAAACGATTGGTCTATGCTTAACCCAGGTGAATCTAGAGATATTTACGTTTGTTTTAAATCGGGATTTGTGTCTGGTTGGTTTACTGATACATTAGAAATTGAAACAGATTGCTATACTGAGTCTATAGGGTCAGTCGCATTTTACCTAAGACCAGATAGTGAAAACCCAACAACTACTACGTCAATAAGAGACTGTGGTGATGCATTACTTTCTGCTAACGAATTAATAGAAACAGATTATGGCTTTGGAGATTATGAATTAATAAGTTCAGAAAATTTAGACATCAATCTAGAGACTCGAGATGAAAGAGAAATATCATTATATCTTTCACTTATAGATAAAAATACTGACGGTCAATATGAAATAAAATTCCAAGATAGAGCTGGAAATGATACTATAGTTACTGGTATTGTCCAAGGATTTACAGCCGCATTTGTGAGCGATTTAGCGGGTGATTTGATATCTTTCAATTTGCAGAGTATAGGTGGTTCAAAGTGTATGGATATTATGATAGAGAACTACGGTCTTTTACCTATTACATTGGAAAAGATAGAGGTATTAGAGAAATTGAATTTCTTCATTCCTCAGTCGCAATTGCCTTTTACTATACCTCCTGATACGGCACTTCCCTTCAAAGTTTGCTTCTTCGGTGATGCACCTAGCAAAGAATTGCTTAACGATGAGATGAAAATGCAATTCAATTGCGACGAAAAAATAGTAAAGCTTGACGGTGAAACCAAAGAAATAATAATAAATGCAAATTCTAAATGTGATTATGAACTAGTTATTTCTATAAATGATGTTCCTAAATCTCTATCAATAGATAATATATATCCCAACCCAGTAGTTGATCAGCTGTCTATGCAATTAAGTTTAGACAAAGATAGACCTATCAGAATTGATTTGGTCAATGAATTAGGGATAAGATATGAAGTGATGAATGAGCCTATGGGCGAGGGTGTTTATGACTTCCGTGTGGATATGTCGGGCATTCCAACTGGTAGCTATATACTTCAAATTATTTCAGAAGATCAACGTTTATCAAAAAAAGTAGTAATCACGAAGTAAGAATAATTACTTAATTTAGTAGGTTTGTGCAACTAAAGAATACAATTCTTCGTTATTTAATTACAATAACAAAATTTTTATGAAAGGAAATAGTTCTATAATGAAAAAAACTATACTTGTTTTAAGCTTAGTGTCCGTAGGGGCATTCCTAGGTATGTTCATTAACACCGCTATCTCGGGTGATAATATATACGAACAACTAAAAAAATTCCAATATGTTTACAATGTAGCTTACCGAAACTATGTAATCGAAAAAACTCCAGAAGAACTAAACGAAGCCGCTATAAGAGGCTTATTGGGTGGCTTAGATGTTCACTCCGTTTATATTGATAAGGAAGAAATGGAAAAAGTTTCAGAGAATTTCTCTGGTGAATTCGAAGGAATCGGTATTGAATTCGATATGGTTGAAGATACAATCATAGTGGTTTCTCCTATCAAAGGTGGTCCAAGTGAGGAGCTAGGTATAATGGCTGGCGATAAGATAGTCAAAATTGATGATGAAGATGCCGTTGGGATGAATCGTTCGGAAGTACCTAAAAAGCTAAAAGGGCCTAAAGGCACTAAAGTAGCTGTAGATATCAAACGTGAGGGTCAGAAAAAACTAATTCATTTTGATATTATAAGAGATAAGATTCCAATTGAAACTGTCGATGCTAACTACATGATAGATGATGAAATCGGATATGTTACTATCAATAGATTTGCTGCTAACACTCATGAAGAGATGATAAAAGCTGTGAATGAGTTGAAACAACAAGGAATGAAAAAATTAATATTAGATTTACGTGGAAACCCTGGTGGTTACCTAACACAAGCATTCTATATGGCAGATGAGTTCCTAAAAGGTGGTGATACTATCGTATATACAGAAGGTAGATTACCAGAATTCAACGAGATGTTTGAATCATCTGAAAGAGGTACATTAAAAGATATTCCTCTTATAGTGATGGTTGATGCAGGTAGTGCATCAGCTAGTGAAATCGTTTCTGGAGCAATCCAAGATTTGGATAGAGGATTGATAGTGGGTGAGACTTCTTATGGTAAAGGTCTAGTACAAAGACAATATGATTTGGGTGACGGTAGTGCATTCCGATTGACTATATCTTACTATTACACTCCTTCTGGTAGATCTATCCAACGTCCATTCAAAGACAAAGATGAGTATCGCAACTTAGTAGGTAGATTGGAGCTAGATGAAGGTGCAAACTTGCAACATAGCTTAGAATCGCTAATGAAAGAGAAAGGAAAAGATAAGATTAACATGGATTCGATTCCTATTTTCTATACTCGTAAAGGTAGAAAAGTGCTTGGTGGCGGTGGTATAACTCCTGACTATATCGTAAAAAGAGATACTAATAGATTGACAGAAACAGTAGTTGATATGCGTATGAAAAGAATATTCTACGACTTCACTTACGAATTTTTGAGAGGAGACGCTGGAACTAAATTCAAAGCGAAGTACGAGAATAATTTCAATGATTTCTACAAGAACTTCGAAATTACTGACGCTATGGTAAAACGTGCTGTTGAGATATCTAAATCTAAAGAGATTGAAGTAAAAGATGAAGATATTAAGAAAGATAAAGACTTCATAAAAGTAGCTTTAAAATCGACTATTGCTAAAATAGTATGGGACAGCAACAAACAAATGCAAGTTTCAAGCGTATTAGATAGACAGCTAAAGAAAGCAAAAACATTATTTAACGAAGCTATCAAAATATCGAGTTTGAAGTAAAAAACAATACAAAATATATTTAACTTGCGGCTTCCAATTTTTGCGAAGCCGTTTTTTATTTGAAAACAAAGGAAAAAAGAAAATGAAAAAGATAATAATTACTTTACTCATGCTTGCTACTCTTCCGTTCAGCTCTTATGCTGGGCCCAAAGAGATAATGCAAGTAGGTGAGAAACTGAAATACGAGGTATCATTCCTAGGTGTTAAATTAGGTACTATAGAGATGAGTACAAATGGAACTGAGGACTATAATGGTAAGAAAGTATATCTAATACAATCGGACATAAAAACTTATGATGGTATCCCTTTCGTTGATTTGAAAGCCACTTTCAATGCATGGTTCGACCAATCTATGAACCATTCTCATAAGTTTACTTCTAATATGAAAAAAGATGATAAGACTTGGGAATACCAACAATTACTGATGGACTATGACAAGATGAATCTTCACTTGAAAATATGGGAAAACAAGAATGTAACAAAAGAAGAAGATATAAAATTAAAAGCTAAAGTAAATGATGGCTCTTCTTTATTTTTCTTAGCAAGACAATACACAGGACTAAAACGATCTATAAAAGTGCCTACTGTGATAGATGGACAATTATTTGACACTAAGTTGAATTTCCGTGACAAAACTGAAAGCGTAGAAATATCAAAAATTGATTATCCAGTTAGGACTAAGTACTTTGATGGACAAGCTGATTGGGAAGGTCTATACGGGCTAAGTGGCAGATTCGAAGGTTGGTTCAGTGATGATGAAGCTAGTGTACCAATATTAGCTAAGATGAATGTTTACGTTGGTAAAGTGAACATAGAGTTAATAGAATGGACTCGTAAAGGTTGGACTCCTCCGAAAGGTAATTAATTTGTTGTAGCTTGTTCTATACTATGGCACAGTATTTGTACTTTGTAATATATAAAAATAGAACAAGCAAAATAACAGAGATTATTAAATGGAATTTAACAAAGATTTTACAATAATAGGCATAGACGGCGGTGGCACGCACACTAGAGGTATATTACTAAGGGAAGGAAAGATAGTCGCAGAGTCTAAAGCTGGCAGCACTAGAATAGGTGCAGTAGGTGTAGGCGAATCATGCGAACGTACTCTTAACGTGATATTAGATTTATGCGAGCAAGCTAGTATAGAGTCTAGTGAAGTCGATGCTGTTGTTGTCGGGCTAGCTGGAGTTTGGCTAGAAGAAGAAAAGCAACGATCAGCTCGTTTGTTAAAGACATTGGGTCGTGGTCATAATTTTAACTTTAGTGACCTTATAGTAACTTCCGATGCAGAGATAGCACTTCGTGGTGCATTCGATGGTGGTCATGGTATTATCACTATTATCGGGACTGGTTCTATCGCTCTTGGTAATCCGAACGGACATGATTTAGTACGTTGTGGTGGATGGGGAATAGAGCTAGATGACGAAGGTAGCGGAGCATGGATAGGACGTGAAGGTCTAACCGCTGTAGTTCGCGCTATAGATGGCAGAGGAAAGAAAACTGCACTTACTGATATAATCGCAAATGCTTATCCAAGCATTAATATAGAACAACCTAGAACAATAGTAAAAGCATACAGTGAAGGTGCATTCCAATATCATTCGCTATCTCCATTCGTTATGCAATGTGCGGTCGATGGTGACCCTATTTGCTTAGATATTATAGATAGATCGGCAACTCATTTACTAGAATTACCACTTGCGCTAGTACCTAGTTTCAAAGAGAAGCAAGTAGAAGTTGCACTAATGGGTGGTATAGTAGAAAATGACACACTATTAGCAGATAAACTAAAAGAAAAAATCAGCAAGAATAAGTCTCTAAAACTAGTAGATGCTAGATCAACAGCATTGATAGGTGCTTTGGCAATGGGTTCTGAGCTAATCGCAGAAATGAGTTAATTCTTTTTCTGATTCTGATCTTTATTTTCTTGAGAACGCAGCCAGCTTCTAACACTTGTTGCTAACTTACCACGAGGTGAGATCTCTAAGAATTTTTCTAAATCTACTTTAGCTTTGGCATCTTGTTTATTCGCTTTGTATATTAATCCTCGATTGAGCAATGCGTGAGGAGAACCAGGTTCTATCTCCAATGCAAGAGTATAATCCTCGAGTGCTTTTTTATCATATTCTAACTTCTTATAGACATTACCTCGCCCTATATATGCACTAATATATCTCTGATTAAGCGATATAGCTTTCGTATAGTCTTTGATTGCTTCTTTTAGATAACCCTTGCCTGCTTTGCAATTCGCTCTCCCTGTGTACGCATTGGCTATACTTCCGTCTCTAGCTATTACTTCATTATATGCTTTCAGTCCGTTTAGGTAATCTTTGAGAGCTGTATAAACGTTTCCTTGATTATTATAGTAAACAGCATTATCAGGGTCTAAGTTTATAGCTTTCCCAAAATCAGCAAGTGCTTTATCATTTTCTTTGAAGCTAAAGTATAACAATCCTCTAGTATTGTATGCATCTGGGTCAGAGCTATTGTATTCCACAAGCTTATTTACATCATCCAGTGCTGGTTCTTTTTCATTGAATCTTGCTAATAATATTGCTCTCGATTTTAGAGTATCCGAATCTTCGGGGCGTATTCTTAGAACTGCAGAATAATCCTTGACAGCGTTAAGAAAGTCACCCTCAGCAATAAAGCAAGCCGCTCTTTTGCGTAGTGCTTCTATGTTCTCGTGGTCTATTTTTAAAGCACGCGAATAATCTAAGTTAGCTTCTTCGTTACTCCCTGCTTTGAAAAACAAATCACCTCTTATTATATATGCTTCCGTTATACCATTATTGTGAGTTAAAGCTTCGTTTATCATTTTCAGTGCTTCAACAAAATTATTCTCCGCAGCGTATATTCTCGCTTTAGCTAGATATGCGAAAGAGAAAGATGAGTTTAGTTTTATTGACTCATTGTAAAGTTTAATAGCGCTCGGGTATTCGCCATTTTTGTAATACAAGTTCCCTTTTTTGAAATATACAAAAGAGAAAGTTGGATTCATTTTTATACATTGGTTGTAATCTTCCATAGCAGCAGATAGATTATCTAGCTCAAAGAAACAATTTCCTCTTTTGTAAAAATAGAGTGAATTTTTATCATAAAGAGAGATAGCTGTGTTGAAACATTCCAGTGCATTGGAGAAATTTTCGGTCTTATAGAAGTTTTCTCCTTTCTCAGCCCAACTTTCGGCTTCATTTATTTCGTTTTTCATTTTCATTTTACGATATTATACTTTGTTAGAACCAAAAAAAATATATTCTATATTACAATCGGCAATATCATTAAAGATATTTAAAATAATCGGATAAATCAATGGAAAAAAGCGTTCTTGTACCAATTGCTCACGGAAGTGAAGAACTAGAAACGGTAACTATTATCGATTTACTAAGGCGTGCAGATATAAAAGTAACTGTTGCCGGCGAAAATGATATGGTAACTTTTTCTCGTGGGGTTAGGATTATTCCCGATATACTACTTTCAGAAGTACCCGAATACGAAAACTTCGGAGCTATAGTATTACCTGGAGGCGGTCAAGGAGTAGATAATTTTCTTGAAGATGACCATCTATTAGAAATAGTTAAGTATAATATACGTAAGAATAATCTGATTTGTGCTATTTGTGCAGCACCGCTCTTCTTAACTCATCATAAGTTAATAGATGAATCAGTGATGATAACATCGTTTCCAGATATGGGTGAAGAGTTGAACCACAAAAATTATTCGGAAGATGATGTGGTAGTGAGTGGTAATTTTATAACTAGTCGCGGGCCAGGCACAGCAATAAACTTTACTTTGAAGATAATTGAAACTATGACCGACATGAAAACAGTACGAAGAGTAGCTAAGGAAATGTGTTATAAATATTGAAATCACTTTTTAAAATATTACTAGTTATTCTGATAAGTAGCTCCACTATATTTGCTGCCGAAAAGAAAGGAACAGCACTGGTCTTGAGTGGTGGTGGCGCTAGGGGAATGTCCCAAATTGGTGTCCTTAGAGAGATAGAGAGGCAGAACGTAAAGATAGACTATATAGTCGGCACTAGTATTGGTGCTGTAATAGGAGGTCTATATGCTGTCGGTTATACTCCCGATGAGATTGAAGATATGATGGTTAAAGCTGATTGGGATGATTTGCTTGCCGCTTCTAATTTCTATAATCGTGATAAGATGTTCATAGACCAGAAGAAATACTATGACCGTAAATTGATTAATCTTAGATTCGATGATTTCAAATTTCAAGTACCACAAGCGATAAGTAATGGATATAAGTTTTCGGAATTCCTTCAAAGTAAAATACTAAGCTCAGATTATCCCTTCACCAGTGATTTCGATAATCTGAAAATCCCGTTCAGGGCTGTGTCACTGGACATAGTAAAAGGGAAGCCGTATGTATTTAAAAATGGCGATTTGATGACCGCGATAAGGGCGAGTATAACTGTACCTCTCAGATTTACACCTGTTGAGCTAGACTCGATGATACTTGTAGATGGTGGGCCAGTAGCTAATATTCCTTTCGAACAAGCTGTTGAAGAATTCAACCCCAAGCATATAATAGTTGTCAATACTACTTCTGATATATTTACCTATGACGATTTGAACAATCCTGTAAATATAGCAGACCAAATTGTTAGTGTTATTATGAAGTCAAATGAAGATATGGCAAAAGAAAAAAGTGACATATACATAGAGCCAAATCTATTAGGGATATTCAACTCGGACTTTATCCAACTAGACACAATAATAGCTAGGGGAAAGCAAGCAGCAGGAGTCATGGACTATAGTAAGTTACCCAAAGGAAAAATTAAAGGTTCTGATTACAATGAAAATAAAGATTATATGCTTAACGACATTATGGTCAAGGGTAATAATAGAACTGACGACAGACTTATACTTTCAGAATTGCATGTAAATAAAGGTGAAATTATTTCTTCTACGGATTTATTTAATCTATGGCAGAGTATATACTCGACTGAGCTTTTCTCCCAAGTTAGAGTAGTCCCTATGATAGTTGATAGCAATAAGATAGATGTTATGGTGGAAGTGAAAGAAAATGGTACACAACTTGTACTTTTGGGAGCTCGAGTTGATAATGAAAGGAATACGCAGGTTGAACTTGATATAATTCGTGAAAACTTCTTGAATACTGGTACTAGGGCACTTTTAGGAGCATCTTTTGGTGCAAGAAATCAGAAATTTGTATGGTCTATATCTAACCCAAAAGTACTAAGTTTACCGATCAATTTTAATTTTACGGCTTATTACAACAATATCCTTTATCGTTCTTACAGTCCAGAATCATTGACCAATAATAATTATAATCGTGAGCAAAACGGTGAGTATAAAGTCGAGAATTATGGATTTAATGTAGCGACAGGAACTAATTTTGATAAGGCAGGTAAGATTAATTTCGGATTCCAGTTAGAGAAACAAAGAGCGTATAATTTGGAATCAGAACCGAACGAATTTAAAAACGTATCTACTTTCTTTATTAGAACGTTAATAGATAGTAAAAATAAGTCCAATTTTGCTACACAAGGAACGTTAATAGATTTGAATTTCGAATCTAATTTGCTTTCTTTAGAAAATGATGTTAATTTTTCTAAATTAGAATTTGTCCTTGATGCTTATGTTTCTCCATTGAGTGACTTCACCGTCAATCCTTTCGTTATGTTTGGATTGGGTGATAAAACTACTCCTCTTGCAGAGTTTTGGGGATTAGGTGGTCAAGATATGTTCTATGGTATGCGCGAGTTTGAGAGAATAGGCCGGCAGATATTTGTATCATCTTTAGAGTTTAGATACAAATTACCATTCGAAATTTTCTTCGAAACTTATGCCTCATTTAGGTATGACGCAGGTGGGATATGGGATGTTCCAGAGCAAATAAAATTCTCGAATTTGAGGCAAGGTATTGGTGGCAGTTTATCATTTGATACACCCGTAGGTCCAGCCAATTTTTCTTTAGGAAATAGTTTCTATTTTCTAAAGAATCCTGATAGAGTTATCTTTGGACCTTTATTGGGATATTTCGCGATAGGTATTAATTTATAAAAAGGGAAAGAATAATGAAGAACTTGAATTACAAAGTAATATTACTAATAGTGCTTACATCAGTGGTGCTAGCATTTGCCTATAACTATAGTGATATAAGTACCAAGGGGCTTTCATATCTAACTGATAAAGGTCCTGCTATATCAGATTCTCTACTAGAGGCCGGATTAGCTAGTAAAACAGATGCTAGTGCAAAGTTAGAAGGCGGAACTATAACGTATGAGCAAATAAAAGCAAGAATTAATAATCCTGATTTTATAATAATTGATGCCCGCAGCCCAGAAGATTATGCAAAAGGTAAAATCGGTGATGCTAAAAATATATTCCCCTATGGAGATGAAGCTCAGTATTTTGAAAAAATATATACTTTGCCTAGAGATAAGAAATTCTTGATTTACTGTACTGGTGGTGATTGTGATTTGTCACACCATTTGGCAGAAGATATGAAAACTGCTGGTTTCGAGAATATGTTCATATACGTTGGCGGTTGGGAAGATTGGATAACCAAATAGATGGATAATAGCACAATACATAGTGACAAATTACTAGAGAAAAAGTTCGGTATTATCGGGACTGCTGAACCCATGCGCAAAGCGAAAAAGCTTTTGCTCAAGGCAGCACCGACAGAATTATCTGTACTAATAACAGGTGAGACTGGAACCGGCAAAGGTGTATTTGCTAAAGCTATTCACGGATTGAGTAAGCGTAGAGGTAATAATTTCGTTAGTGTGAACTGCGGTGCTATACCTGAAACTCTACTCGAATCAGAACTATTCGGTCACGAAAAAGGTGCATTTACTAGTGCAGTTGACCAAAGAATAGGGTATTTCGAAACGGCGGACAAAGGTACTATATTCCTAGATGAAATTGGTGAAATGCCAGTAGAAACCCAAGTAAAACTATTACGAGTATTGGAGTCTGGTGAGTTCTCACGACTAGGTTCATCTGATAACAGAAAAGTTGATGTCCGAGTAATAGCTGCTACTAACCGTGAGCTAGAGGAAAGAGTAGAGCAAAAGCAATTTAGACAGGACTTGTATTTTAGATTGCGCTCCGTACACATTATATTGCCTTCGCTACGAGAACACCCAGAAGATATAGAACCACTCTTCTATTATTTTGCTAATAGAACAGCAAATAATATTGGCCTCGATTTCAAAGGTATAAGCATGGAGGCTCTTGAAATATTAAAGAGCCAACCATGGGATGGGAACGTTCGTGAGCTGAAAAACCTTATTGAAACTATGCTTACGCTAGAAGCAAAAGAATTCATAGAAGCAGAAAACGTAACTAAATATATAAGGCCATCGCTTCCTCGTCACACTAAGCCAAGACCAACAGCTCTAGTAACGACGACTAACAAGAGTGATGATAATCCGAATCTGGAGTTAGGAATTATATTCCGAACTTTGCTTGAGATAAAAAATGATATTCAAGACCTAAAGCGAGAAGTTCATTTCAATACTTTGAAGCTAGATGAAGTAGTAGCTAACCAGAATGAAATAATGATACAAACAGCCGATGAAGTCATAGAAAATGATGAAATGCTCGAAGGGTTCGACACTCTTAACCTAGCTGATATCGAAAAACGACTAATTGTATTCTCACTCAACCGATTCGATAATAACCGCCGATTAGCTGCCAAAGAGCTAGGTATTAGTGAGCGTACTCTCTACCGCAAACTCAAGCAATATGACTTGGATTGAGGGATAGTTAATAGTATTTACATGACAAATTCCCACAACCCCACACCAATCACGGCGTAGGGCTTTTTGTTTTATTTGCCTATTCATATAATGAAAAATAATTTAATTAATAGATTTTTTAAGAATTAATGCTATCTTACTTGGTTCAAAAAATGAAATTAAAAAATCTTATTCTATCAATTAAATATAGGGAAATCTAATGAAAAAAATCTTTTTATTAATCACTATTGCTTTACTATCTTACTCTAGCTCTTTTGCTATTGGAAATTTTAAAGTAGTGGTAAGTAAGCCAGGTGCGGCTGTTGACGTTCAAGTAAAAATCGTGGATTATACACCAGGTGGACCGACAACAGTTTTTACTGGTTCAACGGTAAACTTAACACCTAACGCTTCGGGAATTATCGTAGCAGATGTACCTGCTACACCAGCTATATTAGCTACAAGTGTTAATTCTTACTATGTTGTGGATGTTTATACCGGGAACCCATTAATATTGACATCACAACAAAGACTTGATCAAATGGTATTTGAACAAGCACAAGCTGGGGTATCTGATAATGATGGTAACATCACTATAGATGATGCAGGTGAATTAAGATTTGCAGAGCCAACAGCTGATGGAGATAATTATACTGCTTTCAAATCTCCTGCCTTGGCTGGGAATGTTATTTATACATTACCTGTTGACGCTGGTACAAATAATCAAGTATTAACAACAGACGGTTCTGGGACTTTATCTTGGACTACCCCTGCTAGTGGCGGTGGTAGCTGTAATATATATGGAGACGGTAGTGCTACAGATATTGTTATCAATACAAATACTGATTGGTCAACGACTCCCCCTACAAATGGGAATTATATGTTTAATAGCTTGACTATAGCTAGTGGAGTAACTTTGACTGTTGCAAGTGGAACAGTAATACAAAGTAAAACAACTGTTATTAATAATGGAACCATATTAGTAAAAACAGGTGTTTTAGGAGAAGCATGGAGTAATAATGCAGATAGAGGGAATAAGGATATATTAGGCTATACTTTGACTTCAACAAAAGCTTACCCTAGTTCAGAAGTATATAGAAGAGTATTCAAATTTGGCCCTAAAGGTGGTTCTGGTGGATCAACAGGTGGAGTTGATGGAAATGAAACTTTTGGTGGAAATGGTGGTGGTACACTATCTATATTTGCTGCTACTGGAATTACAAATGCAGGTACTATAGATGCAAGAGGTGGTTCACCTGCCCAATATGCTGGGGGTGTTTCTAAACCTGGCTGTGGTGGCGGTGGTGGTGGATTTGTTGTACTTGCAACAAATTCAAATATAACAAACTCCGGAACAATTAATGTATCTGGTGGTAATGGAAACAACCCTGGGACAGGAACTCCTGACTTAGCAGGTAGTGGTGGAGGTGGTGGACTTATTCACTACATATCTTCTAATGCTAGTTCTGTAGGTGGAACAGCTACTATATCAGGAGGCCTAAAAGGAACTGATACTGCTACAAACGTGACTTATGAAGGTGTGGGTGGTGCTGGCGCAGGGAACCCAGGAATACCTATAGGACCAAGTTGGGCGTCTGTGAACGGAAGCGTTGGTGTTGTCTTAAGAACTCAAGTTTCAGATGCTTGTAGTTTTATAAGCAACTAAATTAATCTCATAATTATAATTTTATACAACCCCTCGCCAATCACGGTTAGGGGTTTTTTGTTTTCTAAAAGCAATTATTTTTTCATTTCCTTTTACTTTTTGTTTGGCTTTATTCTTAACATTTATTAATTTTACCTATTGTTTTAACAGGTAGAATATGAAATTTAACAAGTTAGTCATATTAGTTTTACTTATTACGACTCCTCTTTTTTCTCAATATCAGATAAAAAAGAGTGCTGCTTCTGCTGGTGGCGGAAAGCAATCCAACTCCTCCAACACTCTCTACCACATAGCTGGTCAGCCCATTGGCAATACATCATCTAACAGCCAATACCTCATTCGTGAAGGATATATATTCTATTATTTGGAAGATGAAGTAGTACAATTGAGCGATGAACCCCTTGCTCATTCCAATACGTTTACTCTAGATTCTATTCTTGATGCAGGGTCTATTAGGTTCAATATTCAACCCGCAGAAGAGATAACAAATGCTGCCGGTTATATAGTATTAGCAAAAGCGAACGCTGACCCAGAAATAATAATTACAGATGCGAGCTACCCGAGTTTGTATTACTCTAGCAATAGCACCAAAGTAGTATCAATATTAACAGATAAGACAGCAGATAAGATAACTGCTACGGGATTGCAACCAAGCCAGACCTATACGTTTGTGCTTATTCCTTTCAATTGGAATGGCTCGGACAATGCGTCTATAAACTTCAAAACTGATGGGACTATACCAAAAATAACTCAGACGACCCCAATCCCAACTTTGAGCGAATGGGCGTTGATATTACTCGGTGTGACTATCCCAATAATTGTATATTTCAAAATGAAAGCATAGGAATCAAACATGAAAAACTTCATCCTATTTTTGTTATTATTCCCGATTTTAGCATTGGCTCAAATCCCACAGACTATGAACTACCAAGGTCGATTAGAGGACAATAGTGGTAATCCCGTTACGGATGGAAACTACTCCATTGTGTTTTCAATATTTGATGCCCCTACTAATGGTAATTCACTATGGACAGAGACAAGGTCAGTTACAACCGAAGATGGATTCTTCACTCTCACATTAGGTGAAAATACCGCGATTGACATAAACACGGATCAGCAAATATGGCTTAATATTAATATAGGTGGTAATGATCTGACTCCTCGTACTAAGCTCTCGGGTAGTTTGTCATCGCTTTCTACTAAAGCAGTTGAGAATACAACTTCCGCTGGTAATTCTGTTGTAACATCCATCAACACATCAGCTGGTGGTGTCGATGCAGCTAAGATTGCTGATGGGAGTGTCAGCGATACAGAGTTCCAACATTTGGACGGTGTTACTTCAGATATACAAACACAGATAGATGGAAAGCAAGCAACTATTACTGGCAACCTAGACGCAGCACTTATTGCAGACGGGAGTGTTAGTAATACAGAGTTCCAATATTTAGATGGTGTTTATTCAGATATACAATCTCAGTTAGACCAAAAACAACAGAATTTACCGAGTCAATTGGGACATGGTGGGCAATACCTATTCACAGATGGCGACAATTTGTATTGGCAAGCAGTAAGTGGTGGAAGTAGCTTACCAGAAGTTACGGAACTTGGTGTAGGTAGCACTGTCATAATCACTACTAACTCTTATGTAAACTTTACTGACACTCAACCCACGCTTGTTGCAAATGCAACTTATTTAATAAAAGGAGTTTTAGGTGCTAAGAGATCAGCTGGAAGTACAGCTTTGAATTTCAAACTTAATTACAGTGGCACTACTAAAGTGAATATCTTCACTTGCAATAGTTCTGTTTCAAAAAATGATGGTATAGTTTTAAGTTACCCCCTGAATGGCTCATTGGATGAGCATTATATAGATGGTATAATAAGTACTACAGATAGTGGTACATTATCATTACAAGCAGCTATTAGCTCTGGATCAAATACTATTGACATGACTACCGCGACCAAAATATTTCTTATTCGTGTAAAATAGATATAACATAAAAAGCAAGTCTGTTGTAAGCCAGACTTGCTTTTTCTAACTTACTTCAACATCAGATTTGGGTCTATGGTGAGGAACTCTTGCCAGCTCATTCCACTGTCGTCTATCAATATGCTCATATCTACTTTGCGTTTCTCTTTTATTCGCTTATATATTTTCTTGTAGTGAGTTCTTTGATAATTCATTTTACTCAAATCTAAATAGTGTTTACCCTATACATTCAAGAAGAGAGGAATAATTATAATTCAAAAGTCAATTATTCAAGTAAAAATACTATATTGTAACTATCATATATATTAAGTTTTGTAAAATTCAGTTCAAAGGAGTGAGTTGATGAAAATAATTATCCAATCTTTATTATTAACTATACTTTGTAGTAGCTACCTTTACTCAACTCAACTAGAGGATGACTCTAACAATACACTACAACTTGCAATCGAGCAAGACTCACTTGCTCTGGTTGCACTTTATAACTCTACAGAAGGGGACAATTGGATTAAGAATACTAATTGGTTAAGCGATTCATCTATAAGTACGTGGTACGGAGTACATTTAGATGGTAATAAAAGGGTTAATGAGATTAAATTAGATGGAAATAATCTAGTTGGGAAAATTCCGAAAGAAATAGATAAATTAACTAAACTTGAAGGTCTTTATCTAGGTAGGAATAGTCTAAGTGGAGATATCACTTTCGAACTTAAAACACTTTCTAGCTTAAAATACATAAAGTTAGACCAGAATTATTTTTCTGGAACCATACCTATATGGCTAGATCAGATGGTAGACTTAAGATATATAAACTTTGAATTCAATAAGCTAAACGGAAATATACCTAGCGAATTAGGGAGTCTGAATAAGATAGAGACAATACGATTGAAAGGAAATCAATTAACTGGATCTATACCTAAGGAACTTGGGAATTTACAGAAATTACAATATTTAGATTTAAGTTATAATAGACTAATTGGGTCAATACCTAAGGAGTTTGGAAACCTTAATCATCTTGGAATATTAAATTTAGATGAGAATGATTTAATAGGTGAAATACCTAAAGAAATATGTGATCTTCCTTATCTTTTAGGGTTATATTTGTTGGACAATGAACTCACAGGCACTATTCCAACTGAAATTGGTAATCTTAAGAGCCTAATTCATCTACAATTGAGTGAGAATGAATTAAGTGGTAATATTCCTATTGAATTAGGTAATCTAAAGGATTTAGAGTATTTAAATTTGGGCTACAATCAATTAAGCGGTACCATTCCAGTAGAGCTTGGCAAGCTTACCAAATTAAGTGAATTAATTCTATCAATAAATAGGCTTAGTGGAATTATCCCAGATGAATTGGGCAATTTAAAATTATTGGAGACATTATATTTTAGAGACAATTTACTAGAAGGAAGCATTCCTGATTCATTTCAAGAATTAACGAAGCTTAACTTGTTTTCAATAGGGGACAATAGTATTAATGAAGGCTTAGATAACTTTCCTCCTCAACTAATGGAAAAAGTTTGGGTGTATGGCAATAAATTTGATTTTTTCGATTTTCAAGTTTCTAATGTAAATACGTCAAGATTTCTTTACGAACCCCAAGACTCGCTCGGTGAACAAGAAATAGTAATACTAGAAGAAGGTGAAGAGTACACTCTTTCATCAGCAACTGAGCATGTGGAAGGCAATATGTATAAGTGGTTTAAAGATGGACAAGAAGTACCAAATGAGACTAATCACGATTTGGTAATCGCTGACGCACAAAAAGGAGTTGAAGGTATTTATACTTGTTCGGTGACTAATGAAATAGCACCACTTCTAACTCTATATAGACGGCCTATTACCCTAACGTTTGATATTTTTGCAAGTGTGAACCCCTTTATTGAAATTACAAATGAGTTCAAGGTTTACCCTAATCCTGCTCGTGATTTCGTAGCTATTGAGTTTAGTGATTCTAAGTCAAAAGGAAGTATTCGGGTATTAGATTTACTTGGTAGTGAGGTGATGAGCTTAGATTTCAATAATCAAAATAGAATAGATATAGACGTATCAAAATTTATAAGTGGATATTATAATATAATCATCACTTCTGATGATAAGAATTATCACCAATCACTCTTCATAAATAGATAAACGATATTTATTACTGTAATATTTAAGACCTAGTTGATTAGATGATTGACTAGGTTATTTGGTTAGTTTTCTTGCCATTCTCTCTTCATGTAGATTATAAATTATGTTGTAATAATTGATAATTACCTCCCAAACTGACCGCTCAGCATCAGTATCATAGTCTCGTAGGTTTTGATTTTGTATTATTCAATTAAAAAGTCTGGAAATTCTTTAGCACTATGATGAATAGTTAATAAATCCACTCGAGTAACATCTTTTAAATAATATATAACTCTGTACTTATTAACTATTATTTCACGGATTTGGGGGTTATTTAACTCAGGTACAATTCTTCCTATTCTAGTATTGTTTTTGATAAACGATGTGTTTTTTATGATTCCTTCTATTTGTCTTTGAGCATATTTTACAGAATCATTAGATATATAATCGAAAATATTTTTCATATCTAACTTAGCCTGCCTAGTCCATTTTATTTGAACCATTGCTCGATCTCAGCATTTAGCTCTTCTTCGCTGATAACATCATCAGCTTCAGATTGCTTTAATCCTATTTCAATCTTTTCGATTAGGATAAGTCGATCAATCAATTCATCAATAGTGAATGAATCGGGAAGTAAATCTAATTGATTTATTAAACTTTCTTTTGTTATCATACTTTTCTCCAAGTGCTATTAATTAGCTAAACGCAATATAATAAATTATGTTGTAATAATTGATAATTACCTCCCAAGCTGACCGCTCAGCATCAGTATCATAGTCTCGTAGGTTTTGATTTCGTATTTGAGGTTGACTATTCGCTGTTCGGTTGCGAGTAGATTGATTTGTGATTGGCGGAGATCCAGCGAGTTGATAGTACCGTATTTGAACATACTTTTTGAACGTTCGAAATTCTCATTCGCAGTTTTTAGGTTCTGTACTTCCAGTTCCAATATCTCCTTCAGGTCGGAGTAAGATTGGTAATTCGTCATTATGTTCATCTCAATCATAGCTCGTATACTCTGGATGAATATGTCTTGTTTTTCTTGTAGGATTTCCGTGTTTTGGTCGGCTATTCTAGTTTGGAAACCGCTGAATAGGTTCCAGCTAGCACTAATAGAAGCATTGTATCCTTGGTTCTTGCTTCCTAATATGAATCCTTTGTCAGATTCTTGCTCTGTGTAGCTATATGCCGCATTGAACTTTACATTAGGATAGTAAGCTGCTTCTATTATCTTCTCATCATACTCAGAGATTTCACGATTTATCATTGCCTGTTGTATCGAGCTATTTCGCTCGAAAGCTAATTCTTTTAGCTTCGTGTAGTCGCCCAGATCATCTATTTCGATATCAGAGGTCAAATTGTATTGCGCGTCGTTTATTTCACCCATTACATATTTTAATCGGTTAATAGAGGCGTTTCTTTGCACTTTCTGACGTTTTAAGTTGGAATTGTCCGTGTTGTAGTCTACTTCCGCCCTGAGGACTTCTGTGCCTGTTGTAGCCCCATATTCATTCGAAGCGCTAAGGAAGTTTAGTCGTTCTTGCGAGAATTTCAAAGTTTCGTCTAGTAGAGCTATACTTTTATCTAGCATATTTATCTGATAGTAAGTATTGAATAACTCTTGTAATCTAGTTTCTATCTCTAATTGTAGTGCAATAGAATTGAGGTTTTTTAGCTCTTCGAATCTATCATATCTTGCAAACATAGCAAAGCCATCAAACAAAGTCCAACCAAGAGACAAAGACGCACTTTTGTTAGTTGCCCTGTTGTCATTCCCAGGGAAAGTACCTTGACTTGTCTTAGTTTCAGCATCTTCTGCAGAGAAGCGATAACTAGCAGCAGCATCAAGTGATGGTAAAAATCCTGCGTTGCCATAGCTGATGTTATTATCAGTTATTTGCAAATCCTTTTTGACCATCTGTATATTATAATTATTCTGCAATGTCCTCTCTACAGCATCTTGTAGCGAAAGATTCGTTTGAGAAAATAACACCGTCGAAGGTAAGAGTAATAATAATATGTAAGCTATATTTTTAGTCATCGTCTGTTAAGTATTTTTTTATCATTACTTCTTCTATATTTGTAGGTTCTAGTGCTTCTGGCTCAGCCCATTCATTGTTTCTCAGCCAATATGCAGCATTACGTGTTTTACTCAAATATATAAGTAATACAGGTAATAGTAACAATATGAAAACTGAAGCTACTAATAGGCCATAAGCTACTGATATAGCCATAGGAATCAAAAATTGAGCTTGGATACTAGTTTCTAGTAATAACGGGAAAAGTCCTAGAACCGTGGTAACAGTTGTTAGCAATATAGGTCTGAATCTGGATATCCCTGCGTTATAAATTGCATCATTGAACTTCTGCCCTTCTTTCAAATTATCGTTGAATGAGTTTACGAATACTATCGAATCATTCACTATAATACCTATCAGTGCTATAGTTCCATAGAATGACATTACGTTGAACGACATACCCTGTATAACATGCCCCCATACAGCCCCCATCAATCCGAAGGGAATCAAACTAATTACTATTAACGCTTGGAGTGGAGAGCGGAAAGATAAACTAATCAAAAAGAACATAAGTATAAACGCGAGTGGTAATATAATCAGCCCTGCACTTAGCTTTTCTATTCTCTTCGCTTGACCCGATGCTGTTGTTTTTACTGTAGAATACTTAGCTAAAATTGGTGCTAATATGTTTTCATTAATTTCAGAAATAATTAATGGTATTTGTGCTTTCGGGTCTTTAGTATCAGCTTCTATTGTTATCTCACGCATACCGTCAAGGTGATTTATCTTGATAGATCCACGATCTATTTCGTAGTTGACTAGTTCGGTCAAAGGATACGAATTCCCTTGAATATCTTTGATACGCATATTATCAAAATTGTCTATAGATGAGCGGTAGTCTTCTGTAAATCTAACCCATACTTTTATCTCATCTGCACCACGTTGCAATCTCATTACCTCTTCGCCGAAGTAACCTTGTCTAATCTGACGTGTAATATCTAATGGAGTAAAGCCAAGTATATATGCTTTTTCTTTCAGATGTAGCTGTATTTCTCTTAATCCTTGAGGGTCATTATCGGTCACATCTCTTAGCTCTGTGATAGCTAGTAGAGCTTCCTTGAGTTCTTTTTTCGCCTCTTGTAGCTCTGACAAATCTCTACCCATTAGAGGAATAGAAATTGGTTTACCAAAGAAACTTGAGCTACCAAATTCAGCCTTATCTACTTCTGTTAATGTACCTACTTTCTCACGTACCATATTAGCAATAGTCAGAGCTGGTATTGTACGCACTTCTTCGCTTTGCAAGAAGACCTGTATATTACCTACGTTCGCATTACCTGCTTCAGCTTGGCCCCAACCAGATGGCATAGCAGCTACATTTTTCACAACTCTTATTACCATATTCTCATCAGAATTCTCAGTACCTTTTAGGTCTTCACCTACAGCCCAAATTGCTTTTTCGACTCTGTTCAGTACTTCCATTGTCTGTGCTTCTCGGGCACCAGAAGGCAATTCAATTTTGATTGTGAAATTATCAGTGTCTATACTTGGGAAAAAAGTAGTTTTGACTATTCCTCCACCAAAAGCTCCAATAGTTATTAGTAACAAAAATGTTGAAATTGCTATTGGTACTGAACGATGTTTCATAGAAAATCTAAGTACACCCTTGTACATTTTGTTCCTAGGATAATTTACTAAATTATCCATTTTCTCACGGATTTTACTCTTAACGAAATCCTGTTTTAATGCTTTAGAGTGAGCTAAGTGAGTAGGCAATATCACTATTACTTCTAGCAAAGAGAAAAGTAATACGAAGATTACCACAAATGACATATCTGAAATTCTTGGGCCAGGAGTATCTATAAAGAAAAATGGTAGAAATGCTACTACCGTTGTCAATACAGCAAAGACAACAGATGGTAATACTTGTAAAGTTCCACGGATGGCGGCTCTATATGATTTCTGACCATCTTCGTAGTTCTGGAATATCTGCTCCCCGACGACAATTCCATCATCGACGACAATCCCCACTACTACTATACAACCGAAAAGGGATATAACATTGATTGTGATACCAAATAAATATGCCATTAGGAACATACCCAAAAATGAGAATGGTAGCGACATAGCTACCCAAAATGCTAATCGCCAATTAAGAAATAGCGCCAAAGATAACACTACTAATAGTGCCCCTAGAGTTCCATTTTCCAATAGTAACTTTATACGACCTCGTAAACTCTCAGTAGCATCGTCTATAAGAGCAGCTTCTATATTGGGATATTTCCCATTGAAATTTTCTTGGTATTCTTTTGCCGCATCAGCTATGTCTAGAGCATTTTCGCCATAGATTTTACTTACTGAGATAATAACAGCAGGTTTCCCGTTTACAAATGAGCGTTGTGGGTCTTCTGCGAATCTATCTTCGATTTTAGCTATATCTTGTAATCTAATAAAAGAACCATCGCGGTTAGTACGGACTACTACTTCTTGTAAATCATCTGCATAATAATTTTTTCCTTCATAACGAATAAGTAATTCTTCATTATCTGTCTTTATCTTACCTGCCGAAAGGTCTCTATTTGTAGTACTTACAGCCGCAACAACCTCTGGAAATGTTAGCTGATAGCGACGCATAGTCTCTTCATCTAGGGCTATATTTATCTCCGAAGCAGGGAATCCGGATAATGCTACTTGAGATATAGATGGTATATCCCTTAGATCATCTTCTACTTCCTGTGCTGTACGTTTCAGAGTTGCTAAATCCACATCTCCGAATATAGCAAAGCTATAAGTAAACTCGATAGCAGGTCGCTTGGAAACTACTGGTGGTTCCATTCCTGATGGGAACGAATTCACTCTGTCAACAGCATTACGCACATCTATTAGCACTTCATCCGTGTCGTATTCTTCTAGTACTTCAACGGTGATAGAACCCGCATTCTCTTGCGAGGTAGATTGATAATTATCTACACCCTGCACTCCTTTTAGATTGTCTTCTATTTTTTGGATTATTCCATTTTCGATTTCTTCGGGAGAAGCCCCAGGGTATATAACACTTATGTTTATATTCTTGCTCTCTCGCTCTGGGAAGAAAGAAGATTTCATGTTTAATAAGGCTAACACACCAAAGAGCATGACTAATATCAGAATAGTATTAGACCAAGTAGGGTATTTTATAAAGTATCTTATGAATGCTTTCATTAATTAGCTATCTTTTCTTTTCAATTTTGTACCCAGTTTTACATTTGCCAATGACTCTACTATAACTGTTTTGCCTGCGTCTAATCCACGTATATATGCGAAGTTTTTACCTACAAATACTAGATCTATGTTTTCTAATGCTAGTTTGCCATCTTTCATAGTGTAAATTTCGGTGTTATTTATTATTGCTTCCCGAGGTATTTTGTAAACATTAGTTACTTTGTTCCCATCTACTCTTCCGTTTACATACATACCATCTTTGAAATCTGTGCTACTAACTTGTACGAAGACATTAACCGATTGAGTTGTTGGGTCTATACGGTCTGAAATTCGAACTACTTTTCCAGTTGTTTTATTATCATTGTGAATCACATCTACTGAAGAACCAATTTTGACATAATTCAAATCGCTTGAACTTACAGAAAAAGTAACTTCGTATAATCCACGACCAGAGAATTCGCCTATTTTAGCAGCAGGTCGTACCAACGCTCCTGGTTCTATAGCACTCATAGTAACTGTTCCATTGAAAGGGGCAACTATCTCGAATTTGCTTAATCGAACTTCTTGGTTTTTTATATTATAATACTGGCTGTATATTTTGCGAATTGTAAGGAAGTACTTCTCTTTTTCGCTGTTAGGTTTTGGGAACTCTTTTACATTCTTGTCAACATCAAAGCTACTCAAATAACTGTTCCACTTCTCAAAAGATTGGGGGAAATCTGTTTTGAGATCTGCCATAAGTGAAGCAATTGAATTCATCAACTCACTTTTCTGAGTTTTGAGTGTAAATTCCGCTTCCCTCTTGTCAATCGATAGCATCACCTCGCCTTTGGAGAAGCTAATACCTTCACGGAATGGCTTACCCGATGGGTCATATATACCCTGTACTTCAGAGTAAATATCGATTTTATCTTTTGCACGGACAGTACCAGTAGCATTTATATTAACGCTGTACTCATCATATTTGACTTCGTCCATCTTGGCGTATCGTACAGTTTCTAGCTTCTTCGGGGGTGTTGGTTTAGGTTTGTTGTCTATCATAATTTTGGCAACAATGGCTCCAACTACGATGATAACTACTGAGATTATTATAACAAGGTGGTTCTTTTTCATATAAGCAATCAATTTTAAAAAACTATTCGAGTAAGACTAATAGCCCCAAATTTAATTTTAATTATTCTAATATAATAGAGAAAGATGGATAAATGTCAGCTAATCCCCCTCAACCGCTATGAACCAGTCAATCTGAGGGAGTGAAATGAAAAGCCTGTGCTGAGCGAAGCCGAAGTAAAGAGTCTCCTTTAGCAAATAAGACTCTTCGCTACGCTCAGAGTGACATTAATTTACCCTATTCCATATATTTTTATTAATTTGAAGCAATACCAACTACATTAAAACAGACAAAACATGAAATCACTACTCCTAATTCTACTCGTACTAACTATATCGACACTAAACCTAAAAGCGGAAAAGCTAACAGGTCAAGCCAAAATAGATTCTCTACTTGCTGAACTACACAAAGCGAAAGGCGATACGAATGAGGTGAAATTGTTATCTAAACTAAGTTTTGCCTATTATTGTATTAACCCAGATAAAGGTATTGAATATGGAGAAAAAGGAGTAAAATTAGCAAAAAAGATAGGGTGGAAAAAAGGTGAGGCAGCATCGATCATAGCACAAGGTATAGCGATAGTGGAAACAGCTGACGACCTATATGCTGGTGACCCTGTATGCACTGGAACTGGTGGAAAGGCAATCGGACAATCGGGGACGAACCCCGTAGTCGGTAGAGCTC
>PGYR01000079.1 GCA_002839765.1 Ignavibacteriae bacterium HGW-Ignavibacteriae-4 | reverse complement strand
CCTGTCGAATTGATAGGGTAAAATTTCCAGATCAAATTGTTTCGATAAGCCGGAGAGATAACTATGCAATAATAACGATTCCGTAAAACCGACCATTTTTTTGTGAACGTAAATTGTAAGCGGCTTTTGTCTTTCGGAAAGCTTCATATTAATTAACAACGTTGGTAAGCCGCTGTAATGATCAGGGTGAAAGTGTGTAATTAATATGCAGTCAATTAGGTTGTAATTAATATCTTTATTTAAAAGCGCTCTGGAAATGCCATCGCCGCAATCAATTAAAAAATTATAAATATTGTCCGAAATTAAAATTGATGAATGAAATCTTTTTAGTGAGGTTTTGCCGGAACCAGTTCCAACAAATGTTATAGTCACAATTTACACTCAATTATTATTAGGTATTATTCGACCCTCAATTTTATATAGGGTACTCAGTTTACTGAGAAAATTTTCCGCCTCGGTAATTTCCGAAAAGCGCCCAACCGAAACAACATTCAAAATTGAGCCGCCGATATCCTTGGGGAATATATTTGAATAATATCCATCAGACTCGAATCGGGATTTTAAATTTTGAGCGTTATTAATATTAAGGAACGCCCCGGCTTGAATTGTATAGTTAAAATCTTTAATACCCGAAATTTCTTTTACAGGCGATTCGGTTAATTCCTGAACAACAGATTCGTTTTCTGAAATTTCTTCATCAGGCAGTTTTCTGTTGGCAGCTTTAACATAAGGTGAGGATGGATAATTTTTTAAAAGTAAGTTTTTATATTCTTCGGCTTTTTTATAAATGCCGTCAGAATAATAAAATGAAAAAATTCTGTACAAAGAGGCGTCGGCATAATTGCTCTTCGGATACTGCTCAAAAATTTCCAGATATAATTGATTCGCTTTGTTGCCGTCCTCGGTTACAACCGCGTCAAGAAATTTAACCGAAGGGTCATTTGGAAATTTGTTTTTCAAATTAATTAAAGCGTCTGAGGCTTCTTTAATATTACCCGCTTCAACCATCTTTAAATATGATGTAATATTTTGTTCCTGAGCGTTTAAACCAAGTGAAGAAAATATTATGAGCAAAAATACTTTGAACAGTGTTCTCATTTTTATATCAAATTGTTGTTAGTACTTTATAAGGAAGAACCACCTCCAGCAGATCGCCGAATAGAGTGGCTGATGTTGCTCTGTTAATTTTCACCTTAACATAATCACCTGTATTAATATCATCACTCGCGGGAAAAATTACAACTTTGTTCGTATCGGTGCGTCCGGCTAAAAATTCGTCCGACTTTTTGCTGAAACCTTCTACCAAAGCAATTTCTTCTGTGCCAATAAGATTCTGGTTTAACTCATACGAAATTGTTTGCTGCAGGTCAATTATTTCATTCAGTCGTTTCGATTTTGTTTCTTCCGTTACGTCATCTTCCATACGGAAAGCTTTTGTCCCTTCGCGCGGCGAATATTTAAACATGTAAGCGCCGTCATATTTCACTTTCTGCATCACGTCAAGAGTCATTATATGATCTTCGTAGGTTTCGGAAGGAAAGCCCGAAATTATATCAGTCGAAAAACTAACACCTTTTATAATGGCTCTGGCTTTATTAATAATATCAAGATAATGCTCAATAGTATATGTACGATTCATAAGTTCAAGAATTCTATCGGAACCGCTTTGCACCGGCAGATGAATATATTTGCATATGTTTTGATGTTCGGCGATTGTATATAATAATTTTTCCGATAAGTCCTGCGGGTGCGACGTTGTAAAACGTATTCTTATTGAGCGGTCAACTTCAGCGCAGGCTGCAAGTAAATCCGCGAAATCGTTTCCACCATCCAGGTACGAGTTAACATTCTGTCCTAATAATGTAACTTCCCTGAATCCTTTTTCCGAAAGAATAACCATTTCTTTTTTAATTGATTCTAAAGAGCGGCTGCGTTCCCGCCCTCTTGTAAATGGAACCACGCAGTAAGTACAAAACTTATCGCAGCCGCGCATAACCGAAATCCAGGCCGAAAGCCCTTCTTCCCGGTAAGGTATAATATCATCATAAGTTTCGGTGCGGCTAAGTTTAACTCCTATTCCTTTTTCACCTGAAAAAGCTGAGTCTATAAATTCGGGCAAACGTCTGTACTCATCGGGACCGACAACAAGATCCACTATTTTTTTATCTTCAATCAAATCCTTGCGCAGTCTTTCGGCCATACATCCAAGTATTCCGATAACTGTTTCGGGTTTGCGGTCTTTAATTTTTTTTAAGTTTCCTAACCTGCCATAAATTCTTTGTTCGGCGTTTTCGCGAATACTGCATGTGTTTAATAATATTACGTTGGCGGCTTTTATATTATCTGTTACTTCGTAACCTTTGTTTTTAAGTATGCCCATTACAAGTTCCGTATCCGCAACGTTCATCTGGCAGCCGTAGGTTTCTATATATATATTATTCTTCATGTAAAATTCTTTCTATATAATTATTATGTAAAACTTAATTTACAAATCTAAAGATGTTATATCCCAAATACAAAGTAGTAGTTATTAGTTCTTATTACTAAGTGCAAAGAATATCCCTGTGCGTCGGGGAAGCCGTGCGTGCATCTCAGCTTATATATTAAACAACTATAAGATTTCCGAATTTGCGGAAAAATGAATTCGTTAATTGAAGGGTTTTAGTTATTGCGAATTAGTTATGTTCTGGAATTTGGATAATCGGGTTATTGAATTATTATTCAGGTGCTTCCAAAAAAAATGAATGATTCCGAATTAATCCCTTCCGAAATTTCAAATAATTTAATATGATAGACTTGTCGATTTCTAAAACTTGGATAAAAGAGATTTTTATTGAGTGTTGCAGAAGAAAAAAAACTCGCCGCGGAAAAAGCAGTAGAATTAATTAAGCCCGGAATGGTTGTAGGATTAGGCACCGGAAGCACTGTGCACTTCGTGTTATTAAAAATTGCCGAGTTAATTTCTAAGCAAACATTAAATGGTATTCTTTGTATACCAACTTCTGTGGATACCGAAACAAAAGCGAGAGAGCTTAAACTGCCACTAACTACGCTTGATGAAAATCCCCTAATAGATATTACAATAGACGGCGCGGACGAAGTATCGATGGAAGAAAACGAGCGGTCGGTAAAAATAAATTTAATTAAAGGCGGCGGCGGAGCTTTGCTGCGTGAAAAAATTGTAGCTCAAGCCAGTGAACAATTTGTTATTATTATCGATAATGCAAAGGTTTCTAAATTATTGTTTGAAAAGTGGGCCCTGCCTGTTGAAGTTATTAAATTCGCTGTTCGCACCGAGACTGAATATCTTATATCACTCGGCGGCAAACCAGTGCTGCGTAAAGATAATAACGGCCGCAATTATATTACAGACGAAGGCAACTATATATTAGACACAACTTTTTTACCGGGTAAAAATCTTTACGAGCTGGATATTTTATTAAACAAACGAGCGGGAATTGTTGAGCACGGTTTGTTTTTGGATATGGCGAATTCTGTGATAACGAACACTAAAGTGATAACGAGCCATATTAATATTTTGTAAAGCCTAAAAAAAAATAGGAAGATTTATTGAATTTGTTTTATTTTGTAGTATCTTTAAATCACTTTTTAGAGACTTTTATGTTGGCGAGAGCCTTATGCACACAATCGGAAACTCCAATAAATTCATTTATAAATTAAATATATTTTTCGTTTTGTTATTTTTGTGATGTTTATTTGATATATATTGTTCCTTTCTTTGTACGTTTTGTTACTGTGTTCCAGTTTTTTTGTTTATTTTATTGAGGTATTTTTTACAATAATAATAATAAGTGAGTGCCGTTATTCTTGGATACTTCCATCACAACTTCAAATCATTGCAATTTGAGCTCCCTGGGGGATTTATATATTTCAAACTTAATTGTTGACAAACAGATACTTTTTATATATTTTTTGACGAAATCTTTGAATACATAGATTTTTTCAACTTTTTGAACATGAATTAGGGCTTAAATTATATTTTAATTTTAGAATTAAATTAAATTATGAAACTACACAAAAACATAAGGAGTAAATTCTATGGCAAAAAATCTACCACCATAGTTCTAAATAATTTTGTTACAAGTGGAATTCATATTAAAGAATTAAATATGAGTCTAAGACGATCATTATTAAATAATATTTTCGGAGTAAAATATGAATCTTAAAAAACTCTTTAATTTAACCATCTTTTTCTTTTTGTTTGCAGCGCTGAGCAGCTCTACATTTGCTCAAGTATATGTTGATGCAACAAACGGAAATGATGGAACAGGTGCTGGTACAATAGCATCTCCATATGCTTCAATAGCATGTAAAGTTTCCTGCCATGGTTCATCTTCCAGGTAATAGCTAAAGGAGATGTTTGCTCCTTTTTCAGCAAAACATAAAGCAACCTCCCGTCCAACACGTGTGGCTGCTCCTGTGATTAAAATTACTGAATCTTTGATTTCCATTACACCTCACAAACCTTTTTTTAATCTAAAATCGAATCATAAAACAGTAGATCCACCATCTACAACAATCGCCTGACCAGTAACGAAATCAGATTGGATAATGAACTCCACAGCTTTACATACATCCTCAGCAGAACCCATTCTTCTCAATGGTATTGTATTAATGTTTCTTTCCCAACGTTCATCCGTCCAATCCGGAGGCTTTAAAACCGCGCCAGGTAATATTGCATTTACACGTATATCAGGTGCTAATGCGATAGCTGCAGATTTTGTTAAATTCCATAAAGCAGATTTGGATGCGCCATGATGAATCCAGGATAAGGCTGGTTTTTGTACAGATTCATCAATAATATTGATAATACAACCAGCTCCATTCACCTTCATAAGTGGTGCAGCCATTTGCATGAAAAAGAATGGCCCTCGGGCGTTCACATTCATGACTGTATTCCAATCATCTTCAGTTACAGTGTCAAATTTGGCAGATAAGAAAACGGATGCACTGTTTACCAATACATCCAACCGGCCAAATCTTTCTTTGATTGTCTCCATTGTCAACCGAATCTGACTGATATCACTTTGATCACAGCGTATTGCCATAGCTTGAGGGCAAAATTCACTCAATTCGTACTCGGTAATTTTCGCAGCTTCTTCCGAACTGTTGTAGGTGAAAATTATTGTATCCGCACCCATTTTTGCCAACCGCATTGTAATTGCTTTACCAACCCGATGCGCGCCACCTGTAACCAATACACAACGATTTTTTAAATACATTTCATACCTTTTAATTAATTATTTTAATTCTTCCAAAGCGACCATAAAAAAGGTTGTTCAACAAACTGCTTGATTCTCTGTAGGAACCGTGCAGCTGGGGCGCCATCGACTAACCTGTGATCAAAGGAAAGACTCAAAGAAACCATGTTTCTCAAAGCAATCTGGTTTTCATAAGCAACCGGTTTTTGGTGGATTCGACCAATCCCCAGTATTGCACATTCCGGCGGGTTGATAATCGGGGTGAAAGCATCGATCTCAAAAGTACCCAAATTAGTGATCGTAAAAGTACCTCCACTTAGCTCATCTTTTCGATTATTACTATTTAGAGTACGCTCTGTGAGTCCATCCAGTTCATGCTGAATTCCTTCGAAGGATTTTAAATTCGCATCCCGTAAGACTGGCACTAATAATCCACGTTCTGTGTCCACTGCCAAACCAATGTTTATATTCGGATGCTGATAAAGACCTTCCGGAATTAAACTCACATTCATATAGGGAAATTCTAAAATTGCCTGAGCAGCTATTTTTACAAACAGTGTATTCAAAGAAATTTTAGTATTCTTCTTTGCCAGTTCCACATTAAGTTGTTTTCTTGCTTCAACAAACAGGGTGGCATCTGCTTCTGTTGTAAGTGTCACCTGAGGGCGCTCCATCCAGCTTTGGCTTAATCGGCTGGAAATAATCGAACGCAATTCGCTCAGTGGCCTCACACCCACAATTTCTTGATTTTCGTGATTTGTACCTGGCACTAGGTCTAGATCACCACAACGAACCATCCCACGGGGTCCACTACCAACAACCCCATGTAAATCTATCCCCGCTTCAGCAGCTTTTAATTTAGCCAGCGGAGTGGCTCGAACAGTGCCAGATACCCGGATTTGTTGTGTGACATCCGCACAGATTACCATACCGCGTATTCCAGTGCCGGTTAATGAAGAAAGATCGATACCTTCTTTCCTGGCTAATATGCGAGCTTTTGGGGTAGCAAGAATAATGGCATTTGATCTTTTTGGAGTCACACTCTCATGGCGGGGAGGTATATTCGTTGTATTGCTCACTGTATTTATGGGTACTACTTCCGAAATGACATGATGCCCACCTACATGCCCGGAACCTAAAAGAAGCGCAACAGGAGAAAGAATTGGAACTGTAACATCGACAGGCACCTGAATTTTTAGTACACCACTGGCGGGTGATTCAATGTCTAAAGATGTTTTTTCATTTTC
>PGYR01000078.1 GCA_002839765.1 Ignavibacteriae bacterium HGW-Ignavibacteriae-4 | reverse complement strand
CCTATCAATCCGTGACCAAAAGTTTTAAGAGCAGCCGGATTGAGGTTAATGATATCGAAAGAAGGACTTAATTCAAAAATCAAAACCCCTGATTTATTTAACAGGTAATCAAGCAGTTTGTTGTGTAATTTTTTTGATTTCATTCGTCATTAAATTCTAATTAATTGCTCTAGTTCAAAAATATCATTCACAATTCGTGTGTGCTTATATTTAGCGATTTCAGCCGGTTTTATAAATTTTGTTGCTTGTCCGCCGATAATTATTTCCACCTCAGGAAAATTATTTTTAATATACTTTATGGTATTTAACAAAACCGGTATGTTAAAATAAATACTTATAGAAAGTCCTACGATATCGGGTTGCTTTTCTCCAATCATATCGATTAAATCTTCAATTTGTATATTTGATCCTACAAAATAAGAGTCCCATCCATTCATTTCGAAAATATCGCATACCATTTTAGCGCCAACCTGGTGATACTCATTAGCAATACAACTAACTAAAACTTTTTTATCTTTATCAGTATCTTCAAAAAGCAGAGGATATACAAAACTCATAAGTTGTTCGATAATCCCAGTAGCAACATGTTCCACAGCTACTGATATCCTGTTGTGCTCCCATAAACTACCAATCTCGTAAAGTGACTTTTGGAAATACTCGATATAAAGTTCACGGAGAGGTATATCATCATTTAAAAGCTCTTTTACAATTTTTTTACACGTTATTTTATTGCCAGTAACCAAAGCGGAGAGAAAAGAGTCGTAGATACTATTTGCAATTTTAGGCTGTGATTCCATATGGATAATAATCTATAAAAAAGTGTCTATAAATCAAAATGAAGAATAATGATGCTTTAAACCCATTGGTATTATTAATATTTGTATATGTTAACACATAACCCAGATCTCCCGGCGAATTATCATAATGATTACGAAGGTTCGGTACAATAGTTTATAAAATATATTTTTGGCGTAGCCGCATCAAATTTCTTAATTGAAATTCGTGCCGGATAGGATGCATAACCGCATGCTCTAGCATAGCGTCAATACAATATTCAACTCCCCAATTTGATGTATAAGTTGGATTGTTAAACCTGCTTTCTTCAATTTCAGTAAGCGGTAAAGCCCATTTTGCCAGAAGATGTTTTAGATATTCATCTGCTTCGCTATCAATATTATGGATTTCCGGAACAGTATTAATTTCCGGATCAGCAAGATTTAATTTATCGCACATCCATATCATATACCCACGCGCCGATCTTAGCACATGGATAAGCAGTGTTTCCAGTGATTTATAATCAGAGTCTTCAGTTTCGGGCAAAGCTATATTAAAACTTTTTGCCTCGCGCCAAGTCTTTAAAAAAGAATTCAGGTGATTTTTGTGCAATAATATTAATGAACGAGCGCCATTATATCTGTATTCTTTTAGATCATTCTGCTCCATTTATTAAACCCATATTTCATTGATAGCCGTTTAAATATAAACCGTACTTCCAAAATAATATATAATGGACTACTCAAAGCTAAATATTTTAATCAACAACTCTCTACTGCCATTAAAAAAAATAATTTTTACAGAGCTCATTCTGTTTTGTTTAGTCTTTAACATAAAAATATTATTTTGGGCACCCAAGCAACAACTATCATAACTATAGAAACAGGGATCATTATCAGAATATGTATTACAACTAGGATATATTTTACTACAGTGTTAACTACTTTTACAAATATTGTTACTATTTCAACTATTATAACCCAAATATAACTTCCAAGTTTACACATCCACTGAGTTCCATATGGCCATGTGGTACATTTATCACGCCTTACTCTGCGCTGTCTGGATACTTGCCTCTCCTCCCAATATTCAATACGATCTACTTTTTCTTCCCACCATTCAAAGTGTCTTTCAACCAACTTCCACAGCCACACTAATTTTTCAGTAACAACTTTTTTCCATATTGTAAACGGCGGACATAATATGGACCTTAGCCATAGATATAAAATGATCAATCCGGCGATAATTAATCCTTTTAAAAGAAATATCCAAATAGTTCCACCGGTACCGATTGTAAGAGCGAGTATAATAAGAACCAAAATTAAAAGGACAGAGCCGCGGGCGAATACCCATTTTTTCATCCAATTCCAGAATCCGGTTCCCTCCTTCTTTTTTTGATCTTTATTATCGGGAATAGCTTCTGATCTTAAATAACTTACCAAATTTGAAGCGCATGGGAAATCACTGTTTTCTAAACATTCGATAAGTTTTTCCATCATTTCAAGTTCAACATCTTGAAGTGGTCCATCCACCCAGTCGTTCCAGTGATGGGCTTCGTGCCATAAAACTATTGCCAACCGTAGAAGTAATCGCATATCATCACAACTATTACGATCCAACTTCCGATTACTGACCACTATATCATCCCTTAAAGCGATATAACTGGGTCCCAGAAACCCAAGTATACGTTCAGTTTCCGCCTGGGAGTCGCCCAATTCTTCACTATCACCTACCTGAAATTTGTTTTTTATTCCCTGCTCATCGGAAGTTAAACGATCAAGCTTTTTCAATTCCATAGCAAAGGTCGGCAATTCATTTATACCCGGACAAAATTTTGCCAGGTCTTTTAAGAGTTGGATTGCCTCGCGAATATTATCAATGGAGTTTTTATTTGGATCTTGTATCATAACGCCCTCTATAATTTTATTAAACTATTAGTTTATTATAGACTACACTTTGGGAAAATGATATCGATTTAATCTTCTATTTTAGATGCTGCATTACAATTATATTTGAATGGAATTCCAATGAACAATTGTCCTCAACACCCCCATAACTCATTTGAACTCAACTTGACTCGCTGTTTCTAAGAGGATCTTCCTATTGAACAACATTCACAGTATTATTAAATCACAATAAAGTATTAATTCCGTTTTATCGTTCTACTTTATCGATTCATATTTGTCTAGTCGATTAAAGCGCGTAAAAGAGAATACTGCAGTTGAATAGCGCGGAATAAATGTTTTGCTGGAAGTAACTTAACTATTTAACGTCCCTGAAGAAAAACCTAGGGGACAATTTAACAGAATAATCAAATAAATCAATTGTTAATATTTTTATAGAATTTTGGGATTAAATTTCAATCGGGGTTTTTTGAACTATTGCTGAAATTATTTTTAAAATAGATTTTAGCTGGAAAAGTCTTAACAATACTTAAGTGAGGTTTTATTTTTGATTGTTCAGGTAGTAAAACTTGGAAATCAGTTTTGTACGTGAATTTACGTTAAACTTCACAAACATATTATCAAGGTGTCTTTTAACCGTGTTAACAGTTATACCTAATTTTTCGGCTATGCCTTTATTTTTCATTCCTCTTTCGACGAGCAGCAATACATCAATTTCACGTTGAGTAAATAATGATCGTAACGAGTTGTTCAAAATTGGAGGTGGATTTTCATCGATAAATACAATTGTTTGCCGTTTACTAGATCCGGGCATAGGACATGAACGAAGGGACAGATTATTAACGAGTTCATTTTTTTTATTTGTATTCTCTGTTGAAACTTCTTTAAGCAGATTCGAAAATTCTTTTTCGGGTTCTTCTGATAGGAAGTGACGAATTATCGCTCCTTTAGCCGAATTGTTCGCATAATCAATAGAATAATCTTTATCAGTTATAACCATTCCCTGTTTCATATTATCAATTGAATTGTAGAAGTTGCTATTAAACAAAACGCTGTTGTTAGGCATGTATGAATTAATAATCGCCAGACCGAGAAAATGACTAAGAATTGAAATAGTATGCAAATCATGTTTTTGAAACGGACCCTCGGATAACTCTCTGCCGAAATTGATTGTTCCAAGAATATCTTCCCCGTTCATAATCGGAGCCTGCATAGCAAAATCAATTGAAGCCGTTTTAACCACATTATAAACAGGATGATGCTGCCATCCTTTTAATCCTAATAATAATTGGGATTGGTTTGGAGAGTGTTTACTCATTATCCAATTTCTTAAAGGGTCAACTTCACGTCCTTTTTTTTCATAATATGATAAAAAGTCATTATCAACTCCCAGACCACTTATATAAACAGGATGGTACTTTGAAGACTTAAAGAAATAAAGGGCAGTTGCATGCGCGGGTATAATTGAAGAAATTGTATTAAAAAATTCCTGCTCAACTTCATGAAAATCCGATTTTTTCGAAAATGAACAAATCATCTCGTTTAGATGTAATAGAATATCATTTCTATCGGTTAAGTTCTTTTCAATAATCATTCGGTTTATTTAACCTGCTGAACAAAATAAAATTTTAATTAAGAACTCGAAATCAATTTAAAAATTGTTGTGTTTAAAATAATTCATTAAGACTAAAATCCCAAGTTTCAAAAAACCGACAAACGTTAAGATTTAACCGGGCACCAGTTTGCAAAACCAGTACCCAGTAAATTTATTTCTTTATTTCTTTACCTTTAAATAGACTTTTAATTAGTATAAAAGGATAAGCTAATAAATACAAGAGTACGCCCGGACTAAAAGCAATAAGTACGCAGGTCCAAAACTCTTTTGGTGTAATATACATTTTTGAAGGCCATGCGCCCATCATTTGACCAGTTACTTCCAGAGAGTCCCCTTTGCGAGCCACCTTAGTAACAACCATCATAGGACTTCCTTTATCAGATATTATTGTCAATTTCATATTATCTCCGAGAACAAGAACAATTATTAGTTATTCCCACCATTTTTTCTTCATTTTAATATCTTCCGCAATTACCTGCACTGCGTTATAACCACATGCGCCGCCGACACTTCCGCTGGGATGTGTGCTTGCACCGCACATATATAGGTTTTTAAATGGTGTTTTATAAGGCGAACATTCAACAAACGGACGCATAATTGTTAACTGGTCCTGCGTCATTTCTCCATGGTTAAATCCTCCATGTACCATAGATATCCATTTATTTTCAGTATCCACTGGAGACATGATATAAGTCTTAAGAAGCGCAGTATCCATATTATCCACGTATTTGCTCCATACATCAATACATCTTTGAGCAAAACTTTCTCTAACCTCTTTCCATCCTTCGGGCCCTTTTTCTCTTAAATTGTAAGGCACATATTGCCAGCCCATAGCCGTTCCTTTGCCCTCGGGTGCCTGACTGGGATCAATGGCTGAAGGATAAGCTGTAAACATTCGTGGATACTCGGGAAGATTACGTTTTGAAATATCTGCAAAATCATCATATAACTCTTGTGGATTATCTACTAGTAATACACCGAGACAACGATTAACATCTGGATTAAACTCAGAACATTTCCATTTCAGTGGTTCATCCAGTGCCAGGTGAGTAGTAAATAGTATAGCCTCTTCGTGACGGAATCGTTTCACCGAATTAGTAAACGAAGGATCCAGTTTGTCTTCACCAATCAGTTTTAAAAATGTTTGATGAGGTTCAAGATTTGTTATCACCATTTCATTCGCGTTTATTATTGTACCATCTTCAAGTTCAACACCTGTTGCTCTTTGTCCATCCACAATAATTCTTTTTACATGTGCATTCGTTTTTACAGCACCGCCATTATCTTCAAGACAGTTTACAAATGCTTGTGCAAGATTACCGGATCCACCTTTACATATCGCCCATCCGTGAGGTTCATGAGTTTCACCCAACATCATAGGAACAAACACACCAAATCCGTATGTATCGGGTGAACCTCCAAATTCTTTTATAAAAGCCAGCAGAAATGATTTGAGTTCATTTGATTCGAACAACTCATTAATAATATTCTTTGGATTAGACAGCTGCATTCTAAGCATATTTAACCCTTCCACGCTGGTTTCCATAGCCGTTGCTGAAAGCGAAGTGGGCTGTGGTGGATTAAAAAACCATGGGCCTATCAAATTATCAACTACAACCTGAAAATTAGTGGCCAATTGTCTGTATGTTTCAGCGTCTTTTTTAGAGAAACGAGCGATTTCTTTGCAGGTTTTTTCGAGATCACGATAAAAGACCAGACACCGGCCGTCCGTAAAAACCGCAGCTACCTGAGCATCCGGCCAAATATATTCGGCGCCGTATTTTTCTAATTGAAGATCTTTGTAAACTGGGCCTAGGTGTAGAATTCCGTGAAAAAGCGATGCAAGATTATGTTTGAATCCCGGCAAAGTTGCCTCTTCTGTCCAAACACCTCCGCCGGCTTTCTCCAATCGTTCGAGTACTAGAACTTTTTTGCCGGCTTTCTGTAAATAACACGCTGCGGTAAGACCATTATGTCCGCCTCCGACAACAATCACATCATATTCATTAGTCATTAAATTTTCTCCCGGTTTAATGATTAGTTAATTGTTATTAGTGCCAATTTTTTTTTACGGAAATAAAAATAGTTTATTACTAAGCCAGCAACATCACCCATTCGGGGGATATAATGTTAAAATTTGTACTCTAAAGTTTAGTAGTCAAATAGGTGTTGGATTTAAGCGGATGTTAAATGATTTTTTGGATTATTCTGTACCCGGTGAACATCTTCTTTATGTGGTAAATTATTTTAAA
>PGYR01000077.1 GCA_002839765.1 Ignavibacteriae bacterium HGW-Ignavibacteriae-4 | reverse complement strand
TTTACCTGGACTCTTTACTTCGGTCTCAAGTGACAAACGCTTGGAAGCACCATTGACAAAGAGGGGTTTGGGGGATTAGAAGACGTATTCAATACGTCTCTACGTTTCATGTCAAAATGAATAATCACTATTGTTGTTTATCACACAGTTGGCTATATGTTACAAAGATTGACTTTGATTAAGATTCGGTACGAAAGCAAAATTTAGCTATATTGTCAGTATCTTATTCTAATTATCAGAACTAACTAAGAGTAGAAAAATGAAATTACCGTCTTTACCCTATGATTCTTGGACAGAAACTCGGCTAACACTTCATCTTATTTTTCAGATTATTGGTAAGATCCGTTTGGCATCTTCACCTAGGAAAAACCACTGGTGGTATATAACTGAGTATATCTCAAGCAAAGGTTTCACAACACATTCTATTCCTATGAATGACGGAATAAATACTTTCGAGATTACTCTCAACGTACATTCCAAATCTATACAGATAGAATCGAGTAAAGGTGAATCAAATGAGTTGGCACTAAATGATGGATATACAGTAGGTCAATTCTACAAAGACATAATGGCAATCATTGATAGTTGGGGGCAGAAACTAAAGTTCATACCCAAACCACTAGACCTAATAATAGAGACACCATTCGCAGAAATCACAGAGTATCATCACTATGATTGGGACGCTATCCATAAATTCTGGCAGATGATGCTATGGAATGATGGAATATTCAAAGAGTTCAGTGGTCGATTCTATGGTAAAACTTGCCCAGTTCATCTATACTGGCACCACTTGGATTTGACGGTTACTAGATTCTCTGGTAAGTCTCTTCCTCCAATGGATGCAGGTGCTAGAATATTAGAGAAAGATGCCTATTCTCACGAAGTTATCAGCTTCGGGTTTTGGGCAGGTGACGATAATATGCGTGAGCCAGCGTATTATTCATATACTTATCCTTCTCCAGATGGTTTAGGTGATGAAAAGCTAGAACCCGAGAGTGCGTTTTGGATGGAAGCCAACGGAAGCCCTATGGCTATTCTGAAATATAATGATATACTTGAATCTGAAAATCCTAAAGAGATTGTGATGAACTTTCTCGAAAGTACTTATCAAGCTGGAGCTAAAAGAGCCAATTGGGATATCGAGGGAAATAGAGTGCCTCCATTGGAAAATCTATAAATATAAAAGTGTTTAGAATATGATCAGATTAATAATAATATTGATGTTTATACAGAGCTTTGTAGTTTACACCGCTTATAGCGATTGTGAGGAATGTGATAAATTCAAAATCGTAGGAGTATATGATTTCATACCACCTCCTGCTGGGAATAATATTGTTGTACTCTTAACCGTTAGTGAAGATTTAGCAGGTCATTTTGACCCTCATTATTCTGACCTTTTTTTTGTAGATTTTGATGGAGATACGATAACGAACCGATTAGGTCCAAGCCATACGTTACCTTCTACAACTAGAGATACTATTCCTTATTCATTGGTTTTAAGTACAGAGTTGAGAAATCAGGATTTCCCGACAGATTTTGATGGAAAACTAGTTATTCAAACACCAACTGTTGAACCTTGTAATGATTTTGAGTGCAACATAAGTTACTCAAATATTGTTACTTTTGTTACTAAGATTCAAACAGATTTGACTATATTGGTCTATCCAAATCCTAGTACAGATTTTGTGAATATAGAAACCACGAAGCCAATAAAAGAGATTAAACTATTCGATATTAACTACTCACTAGTAATAGATAATGGTGATTCAAGAAACTTAGATGTCTCAAATATATCTAATGGGAATTATATAATTAGAATAACTTACATAGATAATAGTTCGAGTTATAAAGCGATATTGAAGTATTAAGTTAAATACTAAAAAAGAGTGTCATATACCTTTGAATAAATGAGATTTTTTTTTAAGTTTTACAATAGACATTTTACAAATTTACAAAAGGGAATATATATTGAAAAAGATATTACTACTTCTTATTTGCTTCGGTGCAATTATCACTTCTTGTGATAAACTACCTACTCACCCAGAAAAAGATGATAAATCTGATGTTTCTTTAATAGCTGTTGTGGTTGATCCACCTGATGAACCAGCGGAATGTGAGTTAACTAATACAGATTGGGAAAGCTTCACTAATGATGTAAAAGCATTATTTACTGATGAAGAAATAGCATTAATCGAAGAAGCATTAGGTGAGCCTATTTCTTGCTCTCTATTACATTGCTTTGAAGATAATTTTAATAACCATGGTGGCTTTGTTAGTTGTATGGCACATTGGACTAATACTCTGAAAAAAGCTAAGGTTATATCAGGTAAAGAGAAAGGAATTATAATGAATATTTCTGCTCGATCAAACATTGGTAAGTAAGATTTATACAATTATTATCGACATTTAAAAACGTAAATAAAACTAAAAAGCCGAGCTAGCTCGGCTTTTTCTTTAATACCAAATCATGTGAAGAACTGAATCACTCCTCTTTCCATTCATTCGCTACTATTAGCTCTTTGGCTGTTTCGTAATTCACCTGAAATCGTTGTAGTTTCTTGTTTTATCTTATCAAATATTTTTATTATATTGATTTTTATATAAAATATTCACAGGAGAATTAATATGAAATATACTAAAAGAATCTTACTTATTATTCTAACTATAGCTTTGGCTACTTCTTGTGGCGATGATGTAGCAGGGCCATCGGATAATAGCAACCTACCATATTTCACTATCAACGACGGCAATGTGTGGTACTATGATTTGATGACTAAAGGAGGTGAAGGAGATTATGTATATGGGCTGAGAGATGAACATACTATCTCACCTAGTTTTATTGGTGGGAAAAATTGTCTGAAGTATTATCTTGTAGGTGAAGGTGAGCAAATTGAAGATAATAGTTTTAAATATGCTCGAACAGATGAAAACGGTTATTATATTTACTTCGATGAGTTTATTGATGATTATTCGGATTATGCTGATGAACTAAAAGATGTTTGGGTAAAGTATGTTGATTTCAAAAATGAGAAATGGACGCAGTTTGATATTTACCTAGACTTTAATACAAATAGTGCAGCGAGACACCGGGCTTCGATCAAATTTAAAGGCGAGATTGTAGGTAAAGAAGAAGTAGAGTATAATGGTAAAAAGTATAATGCAATAAAAAGCATTGTAACTCTCACCGTGAAGGATACTACTTCTGGCTCTGGACTCGTTTTTCTCAATTCTGATGTTAGAACAATTGAGTTCACAACAATTAATGATATTGGTTTTTATAAAATTAGGCAATCAACAGATGGTGTTTTAAAAGATTCGTACCAAATCCTCACTGACCACAAATAACAACTAAAAAGCCGAGTTAATGCTCGGCTTTTTCTTTAATACCAAATCATTTGAAGAACTGAATCATTCCTCTTTCCATTCGTTCGCTTCTATTAGCTCTTTAGCCGTTTCGTAGTCTTCTCTAAGAACGTATATCTTAGCTATGGCTAGTCCACCAACGTTGAATTGGCGAGTAGTGTCTATTTGCGAAAGTACCTGAGCTACTATCTCCACATTTTCTAGCATACCCTTAATCAGCAATGCCTCTATCTCGTCTGAGGTAGTGTAAGCCAATACCCAATCTTGGTTTTTATCACTCATGTAAATGCTCTGCAGTTGCTTGCTTTATATAGTATGATTTTACATCTTGTACAAAAGCAACGAATCGTAATTTGTTATGTCTAAATCCTGATGGAATCTTATAAGTGTATTCTTTAGTTATATTTTCGCCTGCATCAGCACCGCCTGACTTAAGCTGCACTCCAAAAGTTCCAGTTACTGAGCCACGCAAAACGTGATTATGAACATAGTCATGGATTACTTCATTATTGTTCTTCTGTGGACTTACTATGCTATCTTCAGTTATGTAAATACAAAGATTATCATCACCACTACCTTTTTTACCATAGTCACAATTAACAGTTATACTGACAGTACTATCAGCTACATTGTAAGTTAATTGCATATTCAAATCTAAGTCTGGCTCTAAAAATGACTCATCTATTATCTGTTTGTCCCATAGACCAAAGTTCATGAGTCTTACACCATCTCTTAGCTTTTGATTTATCATACCTATAGGTAAACCAGTTGTTGGTGTAGCAAATTTAGAAAACAACTCCGCACTAGTTTCAGAACGCATATCAACGTCTTCAGGTTTTTTGGGGTCTGCTAGTGTACTTGCATGAGCACCAAATAGGATTACATTTTCTTCGCCATACGCTTTAGCCAAATCACTTGATACTTTATTCGCATTAGGACAATAAACGCAGTTGATAGCTGTAAAATCGAGTAGTATTACTTTCTTCTTGAAATCACCGATTGTCTTTTCATTTTGTAAATAAGGTTCATCTACTATATCGCAACTAACTGCGAATAGACCTAAAGCTAGGAATAATATTATTTTTTTCATCTAAACACCTAAAAAGTAGTTGATACTGTAAAATATAGCCCATTGGATGCAGGCACAAACCTACACACACCACCTACACATATAATCCCTGATCGTTGGCGACCATAACTCATCTGCATTCTAGTACCGCCTGTTACATAGGCGAATGAACCACTATAATAATGTACCTGATGATCTACGAATTTGTTGCCATAGTTATATTGGTCTGAGAATGATATGTAATAATTCGGGCTGATAGTCAACTCAAATAATGCCATCATCCAATTCCCATTCACGAAATCTGGAGTTTTCAGAACACTATCTTGAGATGCCCACAAATGCTCCAAATCCATTTTCAAAGCATACGTCTCTGATAATCTATAAGTCGCATCGAAAACAGCAATGTTCGAATTTACTTTACCTATTATAGGAGCCCAGCCGTTTTCAGCTACATCTTTGTCGTAGATTTGAGTTATAAGACTTACAGTAGTTTTTAAATCTTCTGAGAATCTTTTCGATACTTCGATATTCAAATCTTGATAGAATAGTCTATTACCAAATGCAAAAAAGTCGGAAGTATAGGTAAAGTCATCCACTCTATTAGAGTCTATACCTTGGATTCGGCTATAGTTTAAGGAAACTGTTGTACCGTGTTCACCACCAAGTGTTGTGCCTTTATCAAATTTATATGTAATATTAGCTTGTACCCCTATCTCACCTACTAGTTGTGTTGCATAGGGATAAAGTGATGTTAATCCGTAAGTGTGTTGCTTAGTCAATGGTGGGATAAAGTTCATATTCATCACATTACCAGTTGCGGAGCGCTCTGCACGGAAATCCATATTATCAGATCTGTGGAAATCCAATGATACCCCTAGACCATCTGTATAATATGATCCGCTTAGTAATAGCCCTTGACCTGAATTATAAGAAAAATTATTTACTGCTGAAGGATCATTTATTTTATAAGAATATTCGGCATCTAAGCTGAATTCATTTGCAATGAATGTACTTCTAAGAAAGTACGCAAATACGTTCTCTGGCAGATTGTACGTGTTTTCTTGGTCTTCTTCGTATTTACTTATCATACCACCCTCTACCGAAACGCCGTTATCACCGAAGAAATCAGTGTATTGGTCAAGATAGACTTTACCTTTGGCACCTCTTATTATCCCACTACTTTGAGACCAGAAATTACGCATAGTACCCATAAGACCCGTTATCTCAACTCCATCATCTGGTCTAAGGTTTATCCTAACACCATTAAGAGAATTATCAACTCCAAGCGACTTTTCTTCATAAGTACGTAGTATCAGTCCCGAACCAAACTGCTCGTAGAAATTCCCAGCCGTTACATCAACCATATCAGAGCGATATGTTCCATAAATGAAAGGAAAACCACTGTTTTCAAATCGAGAATCAATACCTAATAGTGGCGGTCTGTACGCTTCGTAACGCATACCAAACTCAAAGTTATCAAGATGGTATCGCATATTCAAATACCCTTGAACAGCAACTTGTTTGGGGAATTCAGTAGTTCCTATAGAGCTATCTTGTTGGTAGTATTGTCCTTCTGTAACGAAATTTCCCGTTACCCTACCTTGCGAATAAGCGCTGGATAGAGAAAGGAAAGCAATTAATATAGTTGTACTAATTGATTTAATCATTCTTCAACCGGATGCTGTATTTCTTCTATTAGTCTATTTACCTCCGCTGCCAAAGGCCCTTTGTTTCCATTAATCTCTAAGAATTTCTCGAAGTCTTTTAGTGCTGCATCATTTCTTTTATTCAGTTTATGTACTGCACCACGAGCATAGAAAGGCATAGCGTAACCGGGTTGTAACTCGATTGCTCTGTTGTAATCCATTAATGCTTTGTCCCAGCTTTCTAAAAAGTAATATGAGTTACCACGAGCATAATATGCCTCAGGATATTCATTGCTTATAGATAATGTTTTTGTGAAACTCTGGATAGCTGATTGCAAGTTACCCTCTTCAACTTCCGATAGTCCACGACCGTAATATGCTTCGAAATAATTCGGGTCAAGTGAAATTGCCTTGTTAAAATCCTTTATAGCATTACTAAAATCTTTTTTATAGAAATATGCCAAACCACGACCGTAAAATGTAGGTGCGTAATTGTCAGCTTTATCTATTGCTTTGTTGTAATATGTCAAAGCTTTATCATAATCTTTAGTTTTGATAGCATTGTATGCTGTCTGTATAAATCCTTCGGTTTGAGCGAATAGTGAGACGCTCATCAAAAAGAATAATGCTGTTATTAAATTTTTCATAGTTTTTCTCTAATTGTTATTTTATTCGATAAACAATATATAAAAATTGCTCGATTTATCCTTACGATAATCTCTTTCTGAAATCGGCAATCGTTTTCTCTAATCCTTCTTTTCTATCTACTTTAGGTGACCAACCTAGTATCTCTTTAGCGCGTGTGATGTCAGGTT
>PGYR01000076.1:8042-14388 GCA_002839765.1 Ignavibacteriae bacterium HGW-Ignavibacteriae-4 | reverse complement strand
AGCTAAACCTTTCGACTTTACTCAGTGGTGTTTACAATATCTCAGTTATTGAGGGCAAAAATAATATTTATACTTCCAAGGTTGTGAAGAGATAGGTTAACAGACTTATTATAAAACTGAATTATAAATAATCATCTAATTTTCTTAAACCTAGATGATACCATTGCTGAATCTATAATTTCAATATGGACTGGAACCTTAAAAGATTCCATTTTTACTTTACAGTATATTCTTATTTTTTTCTTTAAATCTTTTAAATCTTCAGGTTTCGAGAGAGATACTTTAGCGCCAACTACATATCCTAATAATGGATTCGGTACACCATAGACAGAAGCTGAATCTATATTATCAATTTCGCCTAAAACAGACTCAACTTCAGCAGGATAAACTTTTTGTCCACCCACATTTATGATATCCGTTTCTCTTCCAAGTATTTTTATCCATTCACCATCAGTCTCTACTTTGTCTTGAGTATTAAACCAACCTTCCTCATCAAAAGGAGAGGGTGCGTTCAAGTAGCCAAGCATAGCAGATTTTGCTTTAATAAACAGAACATCGTCCTTTATTTTTATGTCATAATCCTCGCCACCTACTTTAACCCACAGAGAGTCGTCAGATTTGGACTTAGATCTCAATATGCCTAACTCACTCAAACCATAAGTTTGTTTCAATATAATATTAGGAAATAATTTATGAAAACTTTTAAGCGTTGATTCTGGCATCGCCTCAGTTCCATAAGTAGCAATTTTCAATGATGATATATTATGTTTTTCATAAGCTTTAGAAATTAATACCATTGATAGAAATGTCGGTGAAGTTGGTAATAATTCAACATCATACTTTTCTATCAATCGACAAACATTTTCAGGATTTCTATCTTCAACAGTTACTATTGTCCCTGCATTAGACAAAATATATAAAAGGGTATTAACTCCACCAATATGATCAAATAATAAAAATGTAATAGTTTTTAAAGCTTTTCGTGGAGTTTTAAATTTTTCTAGTAAAGGAACAAAGTCATGAACGGCAGCCTTACTTTTGCCGGTAGAGCCAGATGAGAATAAAATAAGTCCTGGAGACTTTCTATTCTTAAGAGAAATTAAAATATCATGTTTTGGTGCTACACCAAGATTTGTAAATGTTAGAATACCATTTTTAAATTCTAAAACATGCTTCACTTCAGCTATTTCATAGAACTCTTCTTTAGTTTTAACTGCATAAGATATAGGTACAAAACAATTTCCATTGTCAATGAGTGCCAACATAAGTGCTACTGATTCAGGGTTGAAATCTGATCTAACTGCTACAACAGAAAATGGTTCTATGTTATTTTGGGAAAGTGTACTTTTATAATACTCAAATCTTTCGAGTAGCCATTTGTAGCTATACTCTTCTTCATTATAAATTAAAGCTGATTCTTCTTTGTTATTCTTGAAAATATCGATTAAAAAATCTATAAACATTAATTAACTCCCGACAAATAAATGGTTTGACCTGTTATCATCTCACTCTCATCACTTAAGAAAAAGTCAGTAACATTAGAAACATCTTTAAACTCTGAAAATTCTGGAATAGCTTGCATTTGAATTAAATCATCTATTTTGTTCTTAGGTATATTTTTAATCAAATCAGTTTTGATAGGAGATGGCCCAATCAAATTGCAAGTGATACCTAGATGTCCTAGTTCTTTAGCCATAACTCTTGTAAAAGTTTCTACCGCTGATTTAGAAGAAGCGTAAACAGCTTCCCCTTCCAAATTAAGTGGTCTAGCAACAGTCGTAAAATTAATTATTCTACCGAATTTTTGTCGTGACATTATTTTTCCAACTTCCCTTGAAAAGTTGAATGTTCCCTTAAAATTTGTTTCAAAGACTTTTGAAACAATTGAAAGTGGAGTAAGCAAAAAGTGATTCATTGATGCAATACCTGCGTTGTTAATCAGGTAATCAATTCTTTTGTATTCTTTAAAAATAGACCTAACAGATTTAGAGACAGCATTCTCATCAGCAACATCAAGTAAAAAATGCTTATAGTTAGCATGGGTTAAATCAGATTCTGATCTAGAAAAACCTATTACAAGATAATCTTTTTTTAAATAATATTCAGCTAAGTATCTACCTATTCCTTTTCTTGAACCAGTAATCAATAATATTCTTGACATTCTTTTCTTATATTTGTTCTGAAATAAACTCTGTTAACGATTCGATATTCAGGAAAGGACTATTTTTTTGAGACATTGCTTTTTCAGATAAAATAGATATTTCAACATCCTCATCAGATAGTCTTGCTTCTATATCTACTAATAAAGTAACAAGTCCTAGTGAATCTATTACGGAGTCACTACCCATAAGAGCTGTGTCACCATTTACCTCTATGCTTATTCCTTCTGTTTCTATTAATTCATTGAATGAATCAATTATAATATCTTTAACTCTCGATTTTTCCATTAAATTTATCCTTATATTAAATTTTCTTTCGCATATTTAGCTGCTTCTGATATAGTCCAATATTCAACTTTATCAGATAATTCATTTTTAATCCCTTCCAATATACGTTTTACATTGTCTGTATTGTGCATGTCTTTTACATGACCAGATGCAACAACAGGGATTATAATATTTTTGTTTTTATACTTAGTTATTTGTTTGTCTGATAATATGTTTTTTAAAATTTTTACAAACACACTTGATGGTACGTAATCGTAGTCTAATTGGATAGCATTAACCGAAAATATTTTATTTACATACCATGATATATTCTTGTTTTCATGTTTCTTATATGCCCTTCTGCTAACTGGATATCGTACACTTTTTACCTTGTCTCTTTCTTTCATCCAGCTTTTTTCAGATTCTGTTAATGATACTCCAAATTTTAACTTGTAGTAAAGATCGGGAAAAAATTTCTTAAATGCTTCTGAGTCTAAACTGATTGCTGAATTAATTGGTATTTCAATTAGGGAAGAATTCTCAACTTTCTTAGTTACACCCTCACTTCCAATACCCCATGGCAATATGTTAGAAAACGCTTTACGGTAATCATAATAATTATCTACGTATGTTCCTTTAGTAACAGACGTGTCACAGATAAATCCATTTTTTACTAAAGTATCAATTACATTAGTGGAAGGTTCAATATAATATGCACCAGCTCTATATACTTCACATTTATAATTACTATCTACTTCTTGTAGAGTTGACTCTAAATATGATTTCCCCATCTGAATAAAGGCTTCTATTTGCTCTTTGCTTCTTTTTCCTATAGACCAGTTGTCACCTAGCACCCATTCGTTATTTTCTAAATTAGCTTCATTCCATTGTGGGTGTATATGAAGCTGAACATCATGTCCTTTAGTAAAAGACTCTCTTAGAATATCTTTCCAAGCCTCAGCTATTTTTTTGAAATCGGGGTTTGTTGAAGATAGTTCCTCGTGTTTAACTTGCTGGAATATTTCAGCCATAATAGATAATTTTGCACCATAATCGTTCATTAGACTCGTTAAGTCTATTAATGGCTGATGTTGAACTTCAAAGTAATCACCAGACCCATCACCATAAAGTTCCCAATCATTTGTAAAGATTAAAGCCAGTTTCATAATTATCTTCTCCGATAATGCTTTTTATTATATACTGTTATTCCTTCTTTTGCTAAGCTAAGTAATTTTTCAAGTAAAAGTGTAGAGTCCGCTCTAAAAAACTTCATTCCACTAATATCTATATCTTCACATACTTCATTTTCTACGTTTTTATGAATGAATTTGGGGATATCATAGTTCATTTTTCTAATTTCATGTGCATAAGTTGAAACTATTTTCTTGTTCCCATCAATATCTATACAAGTTGCATCAAATACTTTATCTGCATATGGCATGACAGGGAATTCGTCTTTCATTATATCATCTACGCAATGAATACAGGATAAGTTTTTTGTACTAACCCCGATTCCTATAGTTTTACCATTAAAAGCATTAATTTTGAAATATGGAGACTGTTCCCCATAAGGATAAATTGATTCCGAATGGTTTTTAGTCAATTCATCAGCGTGTTTACCAATAGCAACAACAGATTTTGTGGGGTGCAAACTACGGACTGCGTTAGGATGACGTCGTGCTAGTTCTGATAATATACCCATATAAGATGGGGTTTTACTCACATTAAATACTTTTTCAGCTTCTAAAAATTTTAAAGAAGTTAACTTGGGGTAAGTAGGGAACAATATTGTGCCATTTTCACCAACTATCTTTAGTAGAAGATCTAATACTTCAAAAGGTGAGCACTTTAGATTTAGATTACCTAATGAACTATGTATTAGAACAACATCTCCTTCCATTATCCCTAGTTTATTTCTTACTATATCTTCAAGTTGTGATATACTTAAGGCAGGTAGTTTCTTTAATCTATTATTCTTCGTTCTAATCCTTCTATTTTTTAAAAGCTGAACAACTTTAGGTGGAAGTATTCTTTTTAGCGATTGTTCCATACTTAGCTAATCCTCAAACTTGTAATTCGATCAGAATAAAAGATTGAAAGGTTTTTTATCCCTGTTATATTTTTCAAATATTTTTTTACTTCTAAAATTAATTGTAGAGTTAAGAAAGTTGAATCAAATAGTCTATGATTTACGGCAATATGAAGTAAAATAGCTTCGTTTGCATTCTTCTTAAAAAATACGGCAACTCCCAGAAGTACTTCGCCACCACCTTCAGTACCAATTAAAAAAAGTGTATGTGAATCTATATTACCTTTTAAACTAACAGTGATTCTATCTCCAGTTTGAAGTATTACTGGACTACCATAATTATTGATTGCTGCAATAATATGTTCTTTGTAACTTATCTGATTTATATTAAAAAAGAGTAGCTCACTTAGCTCATCAGAATAAATAGCATTAATACTAGATTGAAATTTGAACTTCATATTTGATTTTTAAAGTCGATTATAACTATACAAAGATAAATAAAAACAAGATTGAACACAAGCAATAAACTTTTGGATGTTTTTTTTTAATTACTTAAATTGAAAGAATTATTTTTCAATGAGGACTCAAATGAAACTATTAATTTTACTTTTCACCGCTTTTTCTTTTACTACTACATTCGCAAATGACTTTGATTTATTGTGGTCTAGTTATTTAGGCGGCTCAAACAATGATGAAATTACAAACGTTCAAGCGGATAAAGATGGAAACATCTATGTTTTAGGATTTACGAAAAGTACAAATTACCCAACTACCAATGGAGCGTATCAAAAGTCAAATGGTGGTGACAACGATATCTTTATAACTAAGTATGATAAAGATATGACCGTTGTATGGAGTACTTTTATAGGTGGGAGTGGAAGAGAAATTATTCAAAACATGGCTATTTCAGAAGATGCTATTTGGATTGTTGGTGAGACTCTATCGGGTAATTACCCAACAACCAAAAATGCAATATCTAGAAACTTTTATGGCGGCTCAGGTGATATTATTATAACTAAATTTTCTCTTAATGGCGAAATGCTTTATTCTACTTACTTTGGTGGTGGAGGCTATGATTACGCAGCGGCAATAGTAATAGATTCTGATAAAAATGTATGGATAACTGGACGGACTAATGGTGGTGATTTTGTAACTACTAAAAATGCTTTGAAGAAAGATTTAGATGGGGCTTATGATTCATACATTTTAAAAATATCTGATAATGGAGAATTACTTTACTCATCATTAATTGGTGGGGAAAAATCTGATTATGGTTTAAGTATTTCGTATTCAAAAGTTGATAATCAAGTTGCAATAAGTGGCTTTACCGACAGTGAAATCTTCCCTAAAAAGGGGACACCTCTACAAGCAGCGAAGATAGGCGGTCAAGATCAATATGATAATTACCTTTGTATATTTGATATTAATGGTAGTTTGAATTGGTCAAGCTTTTATGGTGGTTTAGGTCAGGATTACCCTTTGAATATAAGGTATGATAATCAAGGTAATCTAGTGGTTCATATATACACTACTAGTGATAACTTAATTACCGACAAAAATTCTTATTTCAGATATAATGCTGGAAAAATAGACAATTATTTGATGAAACTTGATAGAGATAAAAAGATAGTGTGGTCCAGTTATTATGGTGGTACTAGTGTAGATGGTGAAGATAACATATTCCATAAATTTGGTGATATGGTTATTGATAAATATGATAATATATATTTAAGTGCTTTTACAAAAAGTACTGATTTTCCAACTAGTAAAAATGCAAAATTCACAAAACTTAGTGGTGTAGAAGATTGTTTTTTTGCTAAGTGGAGCTATGAAGGGGAGCTATTATATAGTAGTTACTTAGGCGGTAGTAATATAGATGAGGGGAGGAGCG
>PGYR01000076.1:0-7915 GCA_002839765.1 Ignavibacteriae bacterium HGW-Ignavibacteriae-4 | reverse complement strand
AAAGAGGAGTTCAACTCCGAAGTTGGGTTTAGTAATATTAATCTGCACACAAATAAACCTCCTTTTGAAGAGGATATATTCCGTCTTACAAGTCTATATAAATTTGATTTGGGATATATGTTCTACAATGAGAAAGTAAATCTTGCAGGTGGATTCCAATCAGAATTCTCGTTTTTGTTTAGCGCTGGTACAGAAAGAGCTTTAGAACGAAGCTTTGCACCAACTGGCTTATTGGCAGATAGTTCATTACCTGGAGCCGATGGTATTGCTTTTATTATAGCAGGTGGATTGCCGACTGAATTCAGTGGTGACGGTGGTGGTATCGGTTACAGCGGTATTAGCAATGCAATAGCTATTGAGATAGATTTATGGGGTAATGATGAATATAATGATCCAAATGGTAATCACCTAGCTGTACAAATTCCTGATAAAAAGGGTGTACTTAAAACCAAGCACACAGATGAAACAACTGTTTATATGAATAAGGACATTATTACTATTCTATCTGATTCAACTCAGAATTATACTTGTAGAGTAGAATATCAGAATCATAACTTGAAAATATATCTAAATGAAAGTGATAAACCATCTAACTTATTAGTAGAGCTTACTGATTTTCCATTAGAACAATATATAACATTGGATAAAGGAAGTAATGGATATGTTGGGTTAACTTCATCGACTGGTATAGCTGCAGAGTATCACGACATCACACATTGGGATTTATGTACTCTGAGAGAGCCGCAATTGATAAACAGTGTACTAAGCGAAAAATCAAGTGAAATCTCAGTTTATCCGAATCCGATGGAGGATATGCTAAGCATAGATTTGCCAGTTGCTACAAGCGAAGAACTAAAAATAGTAATAACTGATTATCTAGGAAGAGAAGTCTATAAGCTAAACCTTTCGACTTTACTCAGTGGTGTTTACAATATCTCAGTTATTGAGGGCAAAAATAATATTTATACTTCCAAAGTTGTGAAGAGATAGGTGCTTAAAAATTGGACAAAAAAAAGCCGACAAAAGTCGGCTTCTAAAAAAAATCTTTTTTGCTAAACTTACTTTACTTCTTTGTGTAAAGTATGTCTTCCTAAGAATGGATTGTATTTTTTGATTTCCATTCTGTCAGGTGTATTTTGTTTGTTTTTCATAGTAGAATATCTAGAAGCTGGTTTGCCTTCGCCTTTCGCTTCCGTACATTCTAATATAACTTTAATTCTATGACCTTTCTTTGCCATGTTAAACTCCGGGTATTATTTTATAATTAGGCTACAAAACTAAGAAGACTTTTCAACAATACAAAGTAAAATAATTAGTGAATCGCTTTTTATAGAATAAAATTTGTATTATATTACATATTATTATTGTCAACAAGTAGAAGGTGGCCTTTGTTCGATTCTTACATAGTATTGATAGCAGCTAGTTTAATCATTGTTTTGTCCTATTTTTTCGACGTAGCATCCAAAAAATTCAAAATACCATCTGTTCTGTTTTTGATAACAACAGGACTGATACTGAAATATGCGGGCGAAGTATATGGATTCACTTTCCAAGAGGAATTCTTCAGTGTTTTGGAGTTACTTGGGATAGTTGGTTTGATTATGATTGTACTAGAAGCTGCAGTTGACCTCAAAATATCAAAGAAAAAGATTCCTGTTATTCGGCAATCTTTCGCTCTTGCATTATTTATTCTCATTGCTACTTCTTTCGGTATAGCAGGGGTAATATTCTACATACTCGATAATGAACCTTTTTTCCATTGTCTTGTTTATGCTATTCCACTTAGTGTAGTGAGTAGTGCCGTGCTAATTCCTTCTGTTCATACTCTTACCAAAAGTAAAAAAGAATTTCTAATTTATGAATCAACTTTTTCTGATATCATAGGTATCTTGTTTTTCAACTTTGTAGTGATACAAGAGGGAAGTATTCTATCGTTATCAGGAATAATGATGATAGTATTTACGGTTCTTTTTTCTATTGTAGTTAGCTACGTCCTTGTATTTGTATTTAGTAAGATTAAAACGCACATTAAGCTATTTCTAATGATAGCGGTATTAGCATTACTTTACGCATTGGGTAAGCAATTGCATCTATCTTCACTGCTGATGATATTTATCTTTGGTATAGTGATGAATAATGCTAAAATCTTCTATAGAGCAAAATTAGCGAATCATATTAACTTCGACAACGTTAAGTCTATTGGAGCGGAATTTAGAATAGTAACAGCTGAGACAGCGTTCGTTATTCGTACCTTCTTTTTCATAACATTTGGTATGAGTATAGACCTTACTTTGCTCGCAGATCCTAGAGTATTAGTAATTGGATTCATTATTTTAGTAATTTTGTATCTTGTCCGCTATGTGAATTTCAAAGTATTCCTGAAAACAAATGTTTTTCCTGAGATATTCTTAGCACCTAGAGGTTTGATTACTATATTATTATTCTTCTCTATTCCTACTGCTTACCAGATTATAGGACTGAGTGAAGGAATATTATTCTTCGTGATATTGGGTACTAGTTTAATAATGATGGTAGCAATTATGTCGTCCAAAGATTCCGAAATGGAGTCAACTACATTCTTCGATGTTGGTTTGGGACAGGCTTCGGACTATGAGATAGAGTATGAGACATTTTCAGAATTTGATGATTTGCTGGATGATGTATCTGGAATTAATAAGAAAGCACTAGAAAATAAAGATAACACTAATGAAAAGAAAGGAGATAGTTAATGATAAAAAATATCATTGCACTGGCAGTGGGGATATTCGCTTTGAGTAGCATATCACTGATGTCAGCAGATAATGTTTTCCCGTATAAATACGATGTAAATACACTGGAAAATGGTTTAAAAATAATAACAGTTCCTATGCCATCCAATGGTATAGTTTCGTACTACACATTAGTACAAACAGGTTCTAGAGATGAGTACGAAGTAGGTAAAACTGGCTTCGCTCACTTTTTCGAACACATGATGTTTCGAGGTACTAAAAAGTACCCAGGTACTGTTTATGATAGTTTGATTATATCAATCGGTGCAGACGGTAACGCTTACACTACAGACGATTATACTGCATACCATCTTAATCTAGCTAACGAAGATTTGGATTTGGTTATGGAGCTAGAAAGCGACAGATTCCAAAATCTAAGCTACCCAGAAGCAGATTTCAAAACTGAATCTGGTGCTGTATATGGGGAATACAGAAAGAACATAACTGACCCAGGGAATGTTATATGGGAAAAGTTGAAATTTACCGCTTTCGATAAACATACTTACAAACACTCAACAATCGGGTTCGAAGATGATATAAAAGCAATGCCGACTCTTTATGAGTATAGCAAAGAGTTTCATAGTAGATATTACAGACCTGAGAATTGTATTCTATTCATTGCTGGTGATATAAAAACTAGTGATATATTGGCAAAAGCTAAGAAATACTATTCGTCATGGAAGAGAGGTTACGTAACACCTAAAATACAAACTGAGCCAGCTCAAACTACTCCACGTAGTGCAAGTGTAAGCTATGACGGTAAGACTAACCCAATGCTTGGTATTGGATATAAAACAAGTGCTTTCGATGCTAAAAGTAAATCATCAGTTGCAAGAGAATTAATCGGTGATTTGGCTTTCGGTTCTAATAGTGAGCTATATAAAAATCTATACCTAAAAGAACAAAAAGTTCAGTATATCTCTCCTTACTTCCCACAGAATAGAGATCCATTCTTATCTATCATATTCACTATGGTTAATGATGCGAATGATATTAAGTATGTAGAAAATGAGATACAAAAATCTGTAGATTGGTTTCAGAAAAACCTAGTTGATAAAAAGAAATTAGGCGATCTAAAGAAAAGACAAAAGTATGGATTCCTGATGGGGTTAGATACACCGAGTAATTTAACTGAAGGGTTGGCAAGAACAGTCGCTATCACAGGCGGTATAAAAGCTATAGAGGATTATTTCAAAACTCTAGATTCACTAACTCCTCAAGATATACAAAACGAAGCTAAGAAAATGAACGCATCACAGAGAACAGTAATAGAGCTAAAGGGGACTAAATAATGAAAAACACAACTAAAATTCAAGTATTGTCTTTTGCTCTTTTGTTAAGTATGACTTTTACTTCAAATTTATTTAGTAAAGATAAAGAAATGAGTAATAAAAAAGTAATAATGAAAATAAGTGAAGACCCAATTGTAGCATATAATATATGGTTCAAAGTTGGTTCAGCTAACGACCCAAAAGGCAAAGAAGGGCTTGCTAATCTGACTGCTCAACTAATGGCAGATGCGGCAACTACTAAGAACACCTATTCTGCTATTCTTGAGCAACTTTACCCTATGGCTACTGCTTATGGAACTAAGGTTGACAAAGAGATGACTACTTTCCAAGGTAGAGTTCACAAAGACAATATAACGAAATACAATGAGCTTTTCTTAGATGCAATATTGAATCCAGCTTTCAACGAAGATGATTTCAATCGTGTAAAGAACAACACATTGAACTTCATCAAGAATGAACTTCGCTACTCATCTGATGAGGAATTAGGTAAGTTCTCTCTTTATAATTTCGTATTCGATGGCACACCTTACGAGCATATTATGGCTGGTACTGTAGAGGGAATAGAGAGTATTACATTACAAGACGTAAAGGAATTTCACAAGAATTACTTTAACAAAAACAACTATGTAATAGGACTTGGTGGTGGATTTAGTGACAACCTAGTAGAAACTGTACAATCAAGATTAGACAAACTAGCGGACTTAAAAACTAATACCAAAGTTGATATCAAACCTAAGTCAATAGATGGATTAGAAGTACTAATAGTAGAAAAAGAGAACAACTCTACGGCTATAAGCTTTGGTTTCCCGATTGATGTGTTGCGTGGTGATGATGACTTTTTCGCACTTGCTTTATTTAGCTCTTGGTTCGGTGAACATAGAAACCAATCAAGCCATTTATTCCAAGTTATAAGAGGCGAGAGAGGACTAAACTATGGTGATTATGCATACATCGAGCGTTTCCTAAATGGTGGCTCTCTAAGTAAACCCGATCCCAATAATGCTCGTCATAATCAACTATTTGAAGTTTGGTTAAGACCAGTTCAACACAAGCACAGACACTTTGCACTAAGAGCAGCTATGCGTGAGCTAAAAATGGTGGTGGACAATGGTATGACTGAGCAAGAATTCGAGACTACTAAGAACTTCTTGAACAAATACTCTATTCACTGGGCTGCTACTACTTCTGAAAGACTAGGCTATCAAGTTGATTCGGAGTTCTATGGTGTGAAAGATGGTGGTAATTATATAAACTATTTCCGTGAGAGAATTAAGAATTTGACATTAGCTCAAGTAAATAATGCAATCAAAAAACATATACAATACAACAATGTTAAATTTGCAATGATTACCTCTGATGCAGAATCATTCAAAAAAGATTTGGTGAATAACACTCCAAGCCCAATTGAATACGATTCGCCAAAGCCAGAAGAAGTTTATGAAGCTGATAAAGCAATATCAACTTTCAAACTAAATTTCAAAGCTGACAAAGTTAAAATAGTACCAGTGGACAAGATGTTCCAAAAATAAACTTTGGTAAATATTAATGGTACTAATTGGAAAAGAATAAATTAGGCCTATTTTCAAAATAATAACTTTTCTTTCCAACCCCATGCCCAATTCGGTGTGGGGTTTTTTGTTACTATTTCTAATTATTATGTAACACACCCGACATACTCAATTAATAGTTAGTTAATTCTTCCCCTAAAATCACGCCAATTTAGGACGTTCTAGGTTATTAGCGTATGTTGCGGCACTGCGAAAATTAAATTTAAAAAAATCTTATTCTATAAACAAATTTGGGGCATTCCCTTTTGAAAAAAATCTTATTACTAATTGCATTAACACTACTGGCTATCAGCACAGTTTCTGCACTAGAGCCATTAAAAGTGGCTATATTCAAAACCGGCGGCGCAGCTAATGTACAAGTTGTTCTAAACGACTATACTGGTGGAACTGCTTCGGCTATCTATACAGGACCGGCTGTATCGCTAACACCAAACAGTTCTGGTGTTATAATAATCAATATCGCTAATAATACTGCAGCTACTGATTGGGCTGATATAACTGCCGCTCAGGTCAATTCGCATTATATATTAGATGTTCTAGTTGGTGGTACTCTATACGCACAGTACAGACTAGACCAACAAATAATCAACCAATCGCAAGGTGGTGTGTTAGATTCAGATGGTAACCTAACTCCTCCTGAAGATGGTGGTGGTAGCATAGGGTCTGATGATGTTCGCTGGTCAGACTTATTTGTAGGTAGCAATACTATACATGTTGGTCCTGCTGGTGGAGCACCCCTTACTGAACTTGCAATCAGTTACAATGCAGGTACTGCATATTTGAACGTGGATAATAATAATTCACTTTCATTGTCACCAACACTTTTAAATTTTAACAATAACTTATTTAGAGTGGATGCAAATTCATTAGATTACAGTTCTGGCAGATTTAAAGTTGATGCAACAAGATTAGATTATCGTTCAGGTACTTTTAGAGTGGATGATGATGGAATAGACTATAAATCAGGTAGACTAAGAGTTTACGATACAGATTTTGGTTACAAAAATTATTTTATAATAGATGGAACAAACGGAAATACTACTTTTAATGGTAATACATCGGTAAGTGGTTCTAAGACATTTACAGTTGGTTCTGGAGCTACTATTTTAGGTGGTACACTAGGAGTTACAGGTGCTACAACTTTAACAGACCTTTCTGGTACAGGTACCCGAAATGTACAAGTTGATAATACAGGTAAGCTAGTAGCTAGTACAATTATTAGTAGCCCTTTCACGGAGTCAGGTAATAAAGTCTATCGTAATGATCCAGATGATGACTTTATCTTCGGTGATGATGATTTTATGCATGATTCTCCGGTAAATATAGATGAGAATAAATTTTTCTTCGATAAAAGCAAAGGAGCTTTTAGAGTTGGGACGATTTCTAATGTAAATTGGGATGATGCTAATGTAGGTGTTGGTTCTTTTGCAACAGGTAAAAGTACATTAGCTAGTGGAGAAGGAGCAATTGCATTAGGTCCTTTTCATGATGCATCAGGCCAATTCTCTGTTGCAATTGGATATGCTTCATATGCTACAAAAAAGTTCTCCTTTGCAATTGGTGTTAATGCAAATGCACATGGAGAAAGTTCATATTCATTTGGAACTGGCTCAGCAGCTATGGCAGATTATTCAACTGCCATTGGTATAAATTCGGCAGCTGTAGCTGAATATGGGACTGCAATCGGAATTGGATCAAAAGCAGAAGGAGAATACTCAACTGCAATTGGATTATGGACTAAGGCAATGTCCTATGGAGAGACAGTTGTAGGTACATTTAATACCAATTATACACCTGATAATGATGTAGCATTCGATGTAGATGATAGACATTTTGTTGTTGGAAACGGAACTGCAGATGGTAGCCGTTCAGACGCACTGATCATTTATAAAAGTGGAAATGTCGAAATACCTTCATTATCCAGTGGTGGCACTCAGAACTTACAAGTAGACAATACTGGTAAATTAGTAGCCGGTGGTGGTACTGTAACTACTAATACTACAATTAACGGCGATGGAGCAACAACAGCTTTAGGCATCAATCTAGCTAGTGCTAATACTTGGACTGGTGCACAGACCTTACCAGCCACTTCTGCACAAGGTAATGCATTGATTAGCTCTATTAACTCTGGAACAACTACTATAAACGCAGCGAGAGTAGCAGGTGGCGGTGGTGGTGGTACTTTAGCTTATACTGAAGTAACGGCTAACACCACACTTAATACTGACAATAGAGTAGTATATATAACTGGTGCTTACACAGTTACTTTACCTGCTTCACCTGCTAC
>PGYR01000075.1 GCA_002839765.1 Ignavibacteriae bacterium HGW-Ignavibacteriae-4 | reverse complement strand
TTGGGGTCATCTTGTGGTAAATCTTCAAATATGATCTTGGAATCTGAGCCAGTTAATTCGATAATCTCCTTTGCCAAATCCAACATAGTTAGTTCACTCGGATTACCTACGTTTACTGGATTAACCTCGTCTGACATCAGCAATCTATAGATACCCTCTACCAAATCATCTACGTAACATACAGATCTAGTTTGAGAACCATCGCCATAGACAGTAACTGGTTCGCCTTTTAGTGCTTGGCGAATGAAGTTTGGAATTGCTCTACCGTCATGCAGTCTCATACGCGGACCGTAAGTGTTGAAAATACGAATGATTCTAGTCTCTACGCCATGGAACTGATGATAAGCCATTGTCATTGCTTCCGAAAATCTCTTCGCTTCATCATATACACCTCTAGAGCCTACTGGATTTACATTTCCCCAGTAATCCTCAGTTTGCGGATGGATAAGTGGGTCGCCATATACCTCGCTAGTGCTAGCAAGTAAGTATCTAGCACCTTTCTCTTTAGCCAGACCTAATATCTTATGTGTACCTAATGATCCAACTTTTAAAGTTTGGATTGGTAGTTTCAGATAATCGATAGGTGATGCAGGTGATGCGAAGTGCAAAATATAATCTATATCTTCTGCAAAGAAGTTGTATTCAGTTATATCGTGGTGTACGAATTTGAAATTTGGATTACCGAAGAGATGAGCAATATTATCAGTGTCGCCTGTTAGCAGGTTATCGACACCGATTACTTTGAACCCTTCGGCTATAAATCTATCAGATAAGTGCGAGCCCAAAAAGCCAGCCGCACCTGTTATAAGTATTGTTTTCATATTTAATGCTATTATATAGTAATTACTAATAGCAAAAATAAGAATTTCGAAGCTAATTGACTATTATTTTAAAAACTTAATATTTATAAGATTAATCGAACTCTACACCGGGTCTAGTAGAAGCAGAGGTAACAGAAAGACCTGGGTATTTCTCGTTGTAATCTTCTCTTCCCAAACGGATAACTTCATAAGCTTCTTCTCTACCGTAAATGTCAGTTATCTCGACATTCTTTTGGTCTTTTTCATCAGGGTTTTGCTTATAAGTTAGGAAGTAGTGCTTTAGCCTTCTGATAATCGATTCTGGAATCCTAGATATATCATTTCGTTCATCATATACCAAATCATCATTCATCACTGCGATAATCTTATCGTCTGCTTCGCCGTGGTCTATCATACGCATACCACCGATTGGACGGCAATTAACTAATATATCACCATAAGGAACTATACGCTCAGTAATTACGCATATATCTAAAGGATCACCGTCGCCAACTATATCAGTTCTTCCCGTTTTTTCATTACAATGAGCCGCTACCCGCTTACCAGCGTATGTCTGCGGCAACATACCGTACAAAGTAGGGCAAACACTAGAGTAAATCTGAGGTCTATCTATTTTCAGATAGCCCGTATATTTGTCTAGCTCGTACTTTACGGTGTCTCCGGGTACTAATTCTATGTAAGATGTAACGATACGGGGCGATTGCTCACCGATTGGCACGCCGTGCCAAGGGTGTGATTTGAATATTAAGCCTGACTGATTCCACATTTTCTAAACCTTCATTTTTATGAGGTACAAAAATATGAATATGGATATTAAAAGTATCATAAATACTAAAAAAACTTTAGTTTGTCTTTTGACGTTGTAATTAAAACAATTAATTAGTCAGCGAATAAGAATGAAAAACATAACAATCGTATTATCATTACTAGTCGGTATTATATTTATTAGTTGTAGCGGAACTTCTAAATATAACCGTGGAAGTACGTGCCGCAACTGCGAAAATGCTTATACGGATACCGGAAATATGTGTCATGTCTGCGGAAGCTATTATCTGTACTGCGGACCAGTTTCACTTGATAGCATATACGTTCAAGACAATTACGACTCTTTGAGTTGGATGGGAACTTATATCTGGGAAGAAGCTTGTAATGATTGTAAAAAAATACAAAAGCGATTAACTTTGAAAGATGATAATAATTACGAGTTGAGGGTTGAATATATTGGCTCAGATAAACCAAATATTGAAATATATAATGGGGTTTTTACTCATAATGGGGTCTCGCAATCAATCGAGTTATATCAGAAAGAAGGTAAGGAATTGAAAAAATCCACCTACAAAATGCTAAATAAAGGTTATGTATATTATGTGGAGGAAGGAGCTACGTTTGGGAAGGCATTTGGCAATGAATTGACGGATTCATTATGGTATCTATGTTCACTGAATGGAAAGACGGTGAACGTAGTACATGTGGATGGTTTCAGTTCTGAGTATATTAAGTTTGAAAATGATGGGCATGTGAAAGCACAAACAAAATGTGGGTACTATAATGGTGAATTTGATATAGAAGATAGGAATCTAGTGAGCGTAAGTAATCTAAACGAGACAAAAATTCCTTGTAATCAAGACCAAATGAGTACAATGTACATCAGACTTTTCTTAAATGATTTCCGATATGAAATAGTGAGTGACACTTTGTATTTTAGAGACATTGATAGTGTGATTATTGCGAAGTTTGTGAGATGATAGGTTTGCTACTGTCATTGCGAGGACACAGAGCATAGCGAAGTGGACGTGGCAATCTTTAGAGAAATAGCATAACAAAATAGATTCCCACGCTACTCTCGAAATGACGTGTAAGTGAAGGAAAACTTCTGTCATTGCGAGGACTGAAAGGACGTGGCAATCTCAAGAATAACACAAACAAAGAATGTGACTCGAAATGAAAACATACTATGTTTATATAATGACTAACAATAATAATACCGTAAGATACACAAGTGTAAGCGGTGATATTCAACAACGTTTACAAGACCATAAATTAGAAAGAAATGATACATCATTCACTAAAAAGTATAATATAAATAAGTTAGTATATGTAGAAAGTACTGATTCTATAGAAGCTGCTTTGAACTTTGAAAAAAAGATAAAATCATGGTCAAGACAAAAGAAGATTGAGTTAATAGAATTGAATAATCCTGAATGGGAAGATTTAGGAATTAAATACAAATTGATATAAATGAGATTGCCACGCAATATCAGCAAGCTGATATTACTCGCAATGACAGATTTAGAAAAGTGCAATATCATTGAATGTAGCAATGCGACGAGGCAATCTCAAGAGTAACGCTAATCCAATAATTAAAAAAGAACATATAAATGCTCAAAAAAATAAGAACTAAACTAAAACAACCATACCTGATAAAAGACTCAGTAGCCGATAAACTGAAAATGTCTTTTGTTTATGGTGCGTTCGTTGCTTTGTTTTTGTTGGCATTTCAGCCGTTTGGGCTTAATACTCTAGAAAGCAAATTGGTCGAAATCTGCCTAATATATGGGACTATTACAACTGCCGCTATTATTATTCTGAATATAATTATTGCACCACTATTCCCTAAATATTTCGATGAGCAAAGTTGGAATACGGGTAGGGAAATAACGTGGACTATTGTCAATATACTTTCTATCGGTCTTGCCAATGCAGTATATACTTCATACTTAAATGACAATTCTCTTTCGCTGAAGTATATATTCCTGTTCGAGTTTTATACTTTTATGGTAAGTATTCTGCCTATTACATTTATTATAGTTTACAATGAGTCCAAGAGCTCCCGAAGATATAATGAGCTTTCACATGATATAAATCAGAAACTCATAGCTCACACGAATCCAACTTCCACAATCAAGATAGACTCTCAAAATCAAAATGAAGAGCTGGAGATAAACAGTTCAGATTTACTTTTCATCAAATCTGCTGATAATTATATCGAAGTTTATTATTTGGAGAGTGACGAAGTCAGAAATTCTATGCTTAGAAATACGCTGAAATCCGTAGAAGAGATTTTTGCTAATAATGAAAATATAATCAGATGTCACAAGAGTTATTTAGTGAATTTGCAGTACGTGAAAAATGTCAGTGGAAATGCACAAGGGTATAAATTACATCTGGATTTCACTGATATTCCCATCCCAGTATCTAGGAAACTGAATGATTTTATCAAAGAAAAACTTACCACTTAGAAAAGTACACTTGTAGCTCACCACTAATAGCTTCCCATTCATCCCTACGCTTGCTATTCAAACCTTTCGACTGTCCCTTTAATTCTATAATCCCGATTTTTGTATTATAATTTTATAACAATAATCAGGTAATATTATGTCTATTCTATCAAGTATTCTACTCGTTTTACATGTTGTATTTGGTGGCTCTGCTTTAGTGCTTGGACTATTTTCTACGTCCTCCCAAAAAGGCAAAAAGCTACATAAGAAAAGTGGTTTCTATTTTTTCATATCTATGTTGATTGTATCAATAACTGCGATTGTTCTTTCTTCTATTAAAGGTAGTACATTCCTATTCCACATCGGGATATTCTCACTCTATATGAATTATTCTGGGTTACGTGCTATCAGAAATAAAAAGCTAACCCCATCAACTTCGGATTGGATTGTAAACATAGCTTCGTTAATTAATACAATACTAATGATAGCTAGCTTTGAATTAGTTTTGGTAATATTCGGGCTTATTTCTTTGCAATTGGTTTATAGTCAATTGAGACTATTCTATTTCCATATTAGAAACAAAGAGATACCAAGAATGACGTGGTTAGTGCAGCACATAGGGATGATGGTGGGTACTTATATCTCCACTTTCACTGCTTTTTTGGTTGTGAATGTGAATTTTATAAGTCCTGCTTGGATTGTATGGATACTACCTACGGTTATATTCACACCAATGATCTTTTATTGGACTAGGAAGTCCACGGCACAGCCAAAAATAAAGACAATTTAAAATATAGTTTAGAAAGAAGAATAATTTTAGTAATTTATAATAAATAAAATCGATTGAATACAAATTATCTAAAGGAGTGTAGTCATGTCAACAGCTAAAATACCGCCAATAAATTTCAAGAAATGGATAGACGAGAACCGTCATTTGCTCAAGCCACCGGTGGGCAACAAGGAAGTGTACGAGAATGGGGATATGATAATAATGGTGGTTGGCGGCCCGAATGGGAGAAAGGACTATCATTACAACGAAACTCCCGAATTCTTCTATCAAGTTGAGGGCGACATAACTGTAAAGATAATCGAGGACGGGGAATTCAGCGACGTGCATATCAAAGAAGGCGAGATATACCTGCTACCGGGTAAAGTGCGACACTCACCGCAAAGACCGGCGAACACAGTGGGATTAGTGATAGAGCAAAAGCGTGGCTCGGAGGCGATAGACGCTCTCGAGTGGTATTGCGAGAGTTGCCATAACCTATTAGCGAGAAAAGAGTTCAACGTGAAAAACATAGTGACAGAGTTGCCAGTAAAAATGGAAGAGTTTTTCAGTGACGAGAAGGCGAGAACTTGCGACAAGTGCGGCACAGTGATGGAAAGACCGGAGAAAAAGTAAATGGTTGATTTGGGAAACGGAGAGAAGACGCTGAAGGTTGACGTACACACACATATAATGCCACCCAATATGCCCGATTACAATAGTAAGTTCGGCTATGGGGAGTTTATTCATCTGGAACATCACAAACCTTGCTGCGCAAAGATGATGGCAGGCCCGAAGTTCTTCCGCGAGATAGAGGATAACTGTTGGGATGGTGACGCGAGGATAAATGATTGCGATCATCATAGTGTGGATGTGCAGGTAATCTCACCAATACCAGTGCTGTTTTACTATTGGGCGAAGGCAGAGCATGCCGAAGAGACTTCGAAATACCAGAATGACTTTATAAAAGGGCTTTGCGATAAGCATCCGACTAGATTTATTGGACTGGGAACAGTCCCTCTACAAGACCCGAAGCGAGCAATCAAGGAATTGGAACGCTGCGTAAAAGATCTCGGTTTACCGGGTGTAGAAATCGGTACGCACATCAATGATTGGAACCTATCAGCAGAGGAGCTATTCGACTTTTTTGCAGCAGCCGAAGAGCTGAACGCATCTATATTCGTACATCCGTGGGATATGATGGGTAAAAGCCGAATGGAGAAGTATTGGTTGCCATGGTTAGTGGGTATGCCAGCAGAGACTTCACTTGCTATTTGCTCTGTTATATTCGGAGGAGTACTAGAAAGACTACCGAAATTGAAAATGCTATTTGCACACGCAGGCGGTTCATTCCCTTCTACTATCAGTAGAATAGAGCACGGCTTCAACGTCCGCCCTGACCTATGTGCTATAGATAATAATATAAACCCACGGGAATATCTGGGTAAGTTCTATATAGATTCGCTGACTCACGACGAGCAAATGCTAAAGTATGTAGTGGATTTAATAGGCGAAGACAAAGTTGCTTTAGGAACAGATTATCCATTCCCACTAGGCGAGTTAGAGCCTGGTAAACTTATAGAATCAGTAAGTGATTTTTCACCCGAGCTAAAGAGAAAGCTACTCTCTACCAATGCGTTTGATTGGCTAGGTATAGATGGAAGTGGGTTTCTGAATCACTGATTAAAAGGATTATAAGATTCCACGGATTGGAAGATGAGCAATTTGAAATATAGTGATATAACTGAAAAAATAATTGGTGCCTCATTTGAGGTTCACAAATTTTTAGGAAATGGATTTCAAGAGGTAATATATCAAAGGGCTTTAGCTTTTGAGATGGCTAAATTAAATTTAGAATTCCAAAGAGAAGTAGATCAGTACATATATTACAAAGAATTAGAAAAGCCAATTGGTACAAGAAGAGCTGACTTTGTTGTTGAAAAAAAAGTATTAGTTGAACTGAAAGCTATTTCCGAAATTAATGATACACATTTAACTCAAGTTTTAAATTACTTAAGAGCATATAAAATAGAAGTGGGTTTATTAATAAACTTTGGAACTAAAAGCCTTACATTCAAGAGAGTTGTTTTAGATTTGAAACCATAATCTGCGAAATCCTCTAATCCCTTTAATCAGTGATTCTGAAAAAGAATCTGCCAGTTCTCCTGGACTCTTCTAACGCCTGCGGCGTTATCAGAGTGACGTAACAATAGGGGTTTGAGGTTTTGGAGACGTATGCACTTCGACGCCGCTCAGTGTAAACAATACGTCTCTACAAGTCGTTTCGTAATTGAATAATCTACGAAATCCTCTAATCCAAACAATCTGTGATTCTGAAAATTTGAGAATCAAGGATTCATCAGCTCCTCTTGGATTAGAAAGTTTACCTCTTCACAAATTTATCTAAGACCACTTCACTCCTACTGGTGACTAGCTCTATCAGATACACGCCAACTGGTAACTGTTCTACATCTATACTAGCCGAACTCGAAGGAGACAACTCACCTGCAAGTACTTGCTTACCTTTTGTGTCTGTTATCTTGTAGTTAGTGATTAGTGCTTCGTTTTCTAACTCTATATTTAGCTTAT
>PGYR01000016.1 GCA_002839765.1 Ignavibacteriae bacterium HGW-Ignavibacteriae-4 | reverse complement strand
ATTGAACTGCGCTTCTATTAGTTTTTTGTATAGTGATAATTGTAGTAACTTATCCGTAGAAGGTAGCACGCCGTATAGACAATTTAGATTAGATCCAATGCCTGTTATCTTAATATTAGGTAGTTCGAATACTGTCTTATAAAAATCCGTCAAATCATCACCAAGTACACCTTCCCTCAAATCACCCAGCTCTATCATTATTATTATCTTATGTGTTTTGCCTTGTCTTACTGCTTCTTCGCTTATCCATTTAATTGTCGAAAATTCTGTATTGAAACTCACATCGGCATAACGCACCATTTCACTTATATTATCTTTCGCCGGTGGCTTTATATATACAGTATTAATTTCTGGATTAATCTCTTTTATAAGCTTCAGATTGCTAATTCGTGAGTCACATATCTCGGTTATATCCAAATCGCACAGTATTCTTAGGTACTCCTCAGTTCCACATAATAGCTTACTTACTATTGCCCATTCTCGATTATTCTCTTCGAATAATCCTTTGAGATAGTTGAAATTACTGATCAAATTTTTCTTGTTAAGTGTTACATAAGCCATTTTATTTCTTCAACCTCATTTCCAAATAAGGATTAGTAAAGCCTAATTTCTCATATAATTTCTTTGCTGGATTATTAGCTTCTACGTGAAGAGCAATATCGCCCTCAGTTTCAGCAATTGCTTTTTCCATTAGTTTCCTCCCGTATCCTTTTCCTCTAGTTTCCGAATGAACTGCAATATAGACTAATATGTTTTCAGGTATATAACCACCCATTCCAGTCTTATTAATGACTACTGTACCTACTATAACATCATCTTTATAAGCAACTAATACGAACCCACCTTTTCCAATTTCCTTTGATACTGCATAGTCCATAGCCATTTCTATGCTCTCTAGTTTATCACCATATTTTTCCAAATGAGTGAATAGAAATTTGCTTATTTCTTCTTTTTCAAAATTCTTTTCATCCTCATTATTCTTGTCGTATTTTCTAAATTCCATCTAACTCTTGATATTTAATATATTAAAAACAGTGTTATACGAACGTTTTAGTTACTTAAGCATTGCCAAATAGATGACATTATGTTGAACTATATAATCATAATATTAACTAAACGTGCTCATCAATCGTTATCTTGAGATGATATACATATAATTAGAGAGTAACATGAAAATATTCGCAATCGGAACAGCAGAAAACAAAACAAGTATCGCTATGCTTTTGCTAAGGTTAGTAGCAGGCTTGACTATGGCATTCAGCCATGGATTAGGTAAACTAGAGAAGTATACTAACGGTGTGGACTCTTTCCCCGATCCATTTGGAGTAGGAAGTCAACTTTCACTTATACTTGCTATTTTCGGAGAGCTTTTCTGTGGTATATTCATAGCAGTTGGCTTTGCTACTCGATTTACTGTTATACCACTTATTATAACTATGGCTACTGCATTTTTTATAATCCATGGTGGTGATCCTTTTGGGGATAAAGAGATGTCTTTTATTTATTTGGTAATGTATATAGTAATTTTCATAGTTGGACCAGGTAAGTACTCGGTAGATAAACTAATAAGCAAGTAATGAAACTAAAATAAAAGATAATCGTTTTTTAGATATATCAAAAGTATCAAGAATCCTTAGATGGATACCAACCGAGCAAAGTGCCACGGTGGTAATGAAGATGCGGCTTATCAATAGCAAAAAATATCAATCTTCCCTTGATACTCTTTTAACATTTTTAAAGGAGTATTTTTATGAATAACTTAATTCTCAGTTTCCAACAGCTTGCAAAGTCAAATCCTAATGCAAACATTTTATATCCCACTACCCACTCTATGATCATGTTCTATTCGGACAAGTATAAAGACTTCCGAAAAAATGCAAAGGGTACAAAAGCCCTCGCCGATAAATTAGGATTCAAGAATTTCAATAAGTTTTATACTAATAGGAAACAATGGGATATGATGAATAATCGAATACCCATATACTACTTGGAAGCACTAGGTATCAATGAGAGTATGATAGCTACAACTGTAGAGATAGATCAAGATATTTTTAAAAAGGTAATAGAAGAACCCGTTAAATATGATCATTTTATACAGAGTTATAAGTGGTTTTTAGAAAGAAGATATGAATTTAGAGAACCTCTAAATGAGCTAGAAGCAATTGAGTATGTTAACAACCACATTACTAACGTAGGGTTCGAGTTTATCGGGTCTCGTTCGTCTATAACACTTCGCAGAAGACCATATTATGATGTCTGGTTCAAAAGAGATGGCAGTCACAATCACTTTTATAACAGTCCAAAATATAGAATACACAATCAACAATATGAATTTAAAATGCCTTACCCAACGGGGTGGAGGATATAAGTAAATTTTATCTATTCTTCCGACATTAAGTATAAATGTAAAGAAAAAGCCGAGATGGATATAATTCCATCTCGGCTTTTTAAAAGTGAATCAATTAATTGATATTGTTATTTTTTGATAACAAATCGATTAGAATGTGATTCCGACTCAGTTTCTATCGTATAAAGATAGACACCCGCAGGTAAATTGAAAGTTTCCATACTAATAGTATGGTCGCCAGCAGTTTTCTGTTCCGAGTTGACCAATGTAGCAACGGCTTTACCGGTCAAATCACGAATTACTATACTTACATTACTCGATTGTTTCAGATTATAGTCTATGTTCAACATACTAGATATAGGATTAGGATAAACAGTAGAGCTAATAGTTCGTTTGCTCAATCCATCTTCTCTAGCAACACCTGTCACTGGATTTTTGATATCAAATTCAGTGCAAAGTACTGTTTCACAGTGGAAACATTCGCAATCTAGGAATTCGTAACGTATGCAGAGTTTTACTTTCAGCTTACATTTTTCAGCCGAAGTAAATGGTATGTCCAGTTTGTAGTCAGGTAAGAACTCGTCTAATGAGTCACATTCCTTACTATCCCATGTTACAGAAGAAGTATTCAATCCAGTAGCGTTATTACCCGCCCAAGCTGAAGCACTTTGGAATATAGCTCCTGTATTATAAGTAGTAACTTGACCACCACATTGTTCAGTTATAACAGCACTTATTATAGTAGCTCTTACTCGTTTCAAGTTAGCACCACTAGTGTAAATACCATTAGTCATAAAGAAGCTAGTACCTTCGATTTGACCTGCTTCTATTGGTTTCACGTTAATATCGAATGGGCAATTGCAACCTTCATCTTTCTTACAATCTGGAATTTCTATGCAAATTTCTTTCTTACACAGAGCATTACCAGCTGCGTCATTCAACTGTACTACAAAGCAAATAGTATCACCTACTGAAGCAGTAGTAATAAAATCAGCCAATACTGTAGTCATAGCCGCTGGAGGCAACGTAGTAGGGGTTATGTTAGAGAAAATAGCATTAGACGAAATGAAAGTTATTGTAGAAGAATTAGTTAGATTACTTTGTAATAGCAAGTTCAGACCATAAATTTGGTTTCCTTTTTGGTCTAAACCTTTACAGTCAACTTTTACTCTTTCTAATATCAAACAATCATCATCCTTACAATCAGGAATAACAATACACACTTCTTTTTCACAAACTATTCTTTGTTCCTTATCTATCAACTCAATTGTAAAGCAGACAGTATCTCCAGCAGAAGCTGAAGTAGTAAAGTCAGACAATATAGTTGTCATAGTAGCCGGAGGCAACGTAATAGGAGTTGTATTAAAGAAACTAGCATTAGTAGAATTCAAGTTAATAGTTGTAGTATAAGTTAGATTACTTTGTAATAGCAAATTCAGACCATAGATCTGGTTGCCATCAGCATCAACTTTTTTACATTCAACTTGTACTCTCTCAACTATTAGACAAGGATCATCTTCTTTCTCCTTAGCTACCACACATGCATTATTTGATTCTGTTGATAAGCAGACGTTAGGTAATCCTGCAGGAACAGTTTGAATAGCAAATGAATTGCATGCAGTATCGTTCACTGCTGTAGCACTAGGTATAATAGCAGGAACTAGTATTTCCAAAGTAGCACCTGCCGCTAATGAAATACCCGAGTTAGCATTTACCTTGTAAGAATAAGTTGTCGCCACCGCACCATAAGTACCCGCTAGAGCCCCAACTGGGTCAGTTATACTACAGAAACCTCCACACTCACTTACACGAGATGGATTCTTTTGAATACCAACTGTAGAAGTGTTGTAAGTTGTAGTAAACCCAGCAGGAGTGGAAGTTATTGCACCATCTGCAGGATTGTAAGGCAAGTCAAACTGACTATTTCTTGGGTTATAAGGAGGCAATATGCTAATATCTCCAATCCAAGGAGCTATATCAAGTAAGCAAATTTGAGTTAGTGGAGTATTACCAGAGTTTATAACGCTTAGTTTATATTCGGCAGTTTGACCTTGTGGTATATCTGCAATATTTGCCCAAGCATTACCAGAGCCTTTTAGTCTAACTTCTTTCTTGGTTTGCAACTGAGCAATAGCATTAACAGTCATGTAAGCTACATTAGATGTTACTATTGGCGAATTATTCGCATCGAAATCAAATGTATTCTGATGCTGACCCGCTAGTACTGGAGGATCATCAGATAGTGCTACGTCAAATTCAATTAAGAAGAATTCCACTGAGCCATCACAATTAGCAGGCAGTACTGGGAAGTTCCACAATAAGCTATTGTCACCAACGGTTGGAGTAGTTATCGAGCCGCCTATTTGTGAAGGTACTGTACTACTGAACAAATCACAATTGGGATTATAAGCATTCACACTATAATTGAAACTACCATAGAAATAGCTTTCATTTCCTACATACGAAAACCCAACTGGCAGAATATCAGCTATACTAGCTAGTGTAGCATCAAGATTACCTACGTTAGCAACAGCTAATCTGTATCGAACTGTATCACCAGGCATAAATGGTCCGTTAGGGTTGATAGCCCCATTGTCACATTCACCAGTAAAGAGCTTAACAGCTATTACATTAGGTGAAGTCGTATCAACTGTTATATCCACTTCATCAAATAGATGTAGTGTATCTGCATGAACAGCCATCGGATTGTTTGATATATAACCCGGAGTCAAAGGAAGACCAGTTTTGAAGTTTGTAACTCTCGCACAAACATCCAAATATTCCCTTACTATTGTATTAACTGGTATAGTATCATAAGTCCATTTTATTCGACAAATATCTGCTGGAAGAGTAGATTCTACTTTTGCTCCAACAGTAGTATAAGTGAATGTAACGGCAGGGACTGTATTACAACTTGACCCATTCCATGTATAAACATCAACCGTAACTGGAAGAATAGCAACATCATTAGGAATATCAGTCTGTATTTTATTTATATCTACATCACCCGAAAGTGTGTCTTCGATTACAACCGGACCCTGAGCAATAGTCCCAGTATTTCTATACCACAATCTATATTCGCCACAACAGTTTGGAGCGAATGTTGGATACCAATAAGGGTTATTGTTGAAATACACATTATAAGCAAAGTATTTGTTAAGTGCACCGAGAGAAACACCTTCACATAATACTGTTGACGCAGTGTCAGTCCAAATTTTTGGTTCATCATCACATACAGTGTGATAAGTTAATTTAGCTATATTTTTAACAGTAGTTCCTACAATGAACGTTGGAGAAGGATATTTCACCCTGATATATGTACAATACCAAATTGGATAAGGTGAAACGTTTAATACGACAGGACCTCCAGTTAACCCAATCCAAGTACCAGTTGAAGTTACTCCATCAGGTCCTGACCAACTTCCATTAACGTCTATTATTTCGGCTCCAGCTGGGAGTAAATCTTCAAGAGAATCAATATTTAGATTTAGACCACCGATGTCCGATCCACTCGGTGATGTTATGCATATTCTATATACGACCTCGTCGTCTATAGCGCAACCTGCAATTTTTTCTTTTTTCAATTGCCATTTGTTCTCTGGTCTATCTGAAATGACACAATCAGAGTTAGATTTAATCCAGACCTCGCTTTTCAAATCGTCTGATATTTCAGCAACATTACAAACTTCAACTCCTTCGCAGGTGACCCCAGGTTTGAATCTTGCGTTAATCTGAACTGTACCAGAACCACTAGGGTTTATTAATCCAGTTAAAGCAAAAGTTACAGTATTACCTGAAATTGTCGAAATAGGGCTCGATGGCAATGCACTAAGTACATCTAACGCTGCTGGCACTATGTCTTGTATGTATAACGTGCCCGGTGCACCACCAGACCAATTATATGTAATTGTATAAGTGAAGGGCTGCCCAGATTGAATAGGAGTGGGGGCGTTATTGCTCTTACTTATACTGTATGTTATTTGCGAATATACTTCGTTGGTGGGGATTGCCAGCAACGAGAAGACTGCGAGTAAGTACATATAGTACTTTAGATTAGAAGGGAGTTTCCCTTTACTGAGTATTTTATTTTTCACGAATACCTCTGAGATTATAAATAAAAATTACTTTTAGTGTTACTACAACTTATAAAAAAATGTAGTACATAATACAATAAATAATTAATTGTTTTTAATATGAGCAACGGAAATGCTGATAATTCACAAAAAATTCATTTTAATGACTTGAAAAAGTATTAATAATTCTTAATAAAGAAGCTAGTTAATTTTCTTTAAATAATATTAACAGAATTAAACATCTTTGTAACAACCATAAGGGTTATGTTAGTAAAGTTATTCAGTTCACTATAAAATGGCAATATATACGATTTGGAATGCTATACGGATTTGGAAGAAGTGTTTTTTAGTTCTGAATATGTATTAGTCTAACCGCCATACTGTAAGTAGTATAACCTAATTAGTAATAACACGGGTATAGAAGAAGTGAAAAGTAATATAATAAATGAAAATTTTCCTTTATCTAGTAGATGATTTTCTTTTAAAAGAATTAGTGACCATGCAAACATAAGTAACTCATATATAATAAGACATACTACTAAAAAGATAGCTAAATATCCCCACTCATACTCTGTCACATCAGTAGTATTATTAGAGCTAATTTGCCTATTGAACTCTAATATGATTTCTATTAATTTGTAGATACAAACTAAAATTATAGCTGAGATATACAAAGTAAGTGCAAATTCCTTTGATTTATATCGTTCTTTCATCCTACTTTCTATGAACCATATAAGTAATCATTTCACCCTTTCCTTTTACTTCCATCGGCGGTAGTTCTTCGAACCTAAAATTATGAGTCTGCGTATCTAGTTCTCTTTTCACATTTGATGATATATGCACTAACCCAGGAGTACCAGTTGACTCCATTCTAGATGCGGTGTTTACTGAATCTCCCCATAGATCGTAAGCGAATTTCATTTCTCCGATTACTCCAGCTACAATTGGACCCGATTCTATACCAACTCTCGCATGAATATCTGTCTTCATTTTTGCATTGATTTCCTTCAGAACTATATGTATATCTAATGAGAAGTTAGTTGCTCTTACCGAATGGTCATCACACGGCTCAGGTACACCAGCAGCAGCCATATACCCATCACCAATTGTTTTTATCTTCTCTAAACCATATTTGATAATGAGTCCATCAAACTTATCGAAAACATCATTTAGCATTTGCAATACATCTGATGCCTTACGGTCTTTGGAATATGCTGTAAAACCAACCAAATCGATGAAGACAATACTCGCACACTCTATATCATCTGCTATCAGTCGTTCTTTTTTCTTTAATCTTTTTGCAATTTTCAAAGGGAGAATATTAAGCAATAACTTTTCTGATCTTTGTCTTTGTCTGAATATAATAATAGCAATGAATCCTACTGCTATTGCCCCCCCGATTACAGCGTAACGTTCGTTTTGCGATTGTGTAATCTCTAAATCTTTTATCTCAATCTCTTTGTCCTTTATTTCGTTTTCACGAATTGCTTCGAGATTTGCGATTTGTGATTGAGATTTCTCAGTAAATACAGAGTCTTTTAAAACTATATAATCTTTATATAACTCAAGTGATTTTTCATAATCGCCTTTTAGTTTATATGCATCTGAAAGTCCCATAAGGAACCTAGAACGAGTATCACGCTCGCCGACCTCTTCAAGTAATTTTATTGCTTGATTATAGTAGGAAATTGATCTTTCTAAGTTGACTTGTTTATTAGAACTTATTAAACTAGTTTCTTTTTCTATTTTTATTATTACCGAATCTTGTGAAATACTATAATAGAATTCGCCAATATTTCCCAAGTTACTTGCAAGGCTAGATTTGTTACCTAGCTCCTCGTATATATTTACTGCTTCTTTGTAATTATCCAAAGCTTTAGAAAATTCGTTTTGCTTTTGATAGATAATTCCAATATTACCAAGAATAGAGGCAACTCCATACTTATTGCCAATATCATCGAATATATCTACTGAGCGTTGTAGATACTCCAACGCATGCGAATAATCATTCTGAAAGTAATAAACTAAACCAATATTTGATAATAATGCAGCTTCTCCAGTCTTATCGCCAAGTTCTTGATTTATTTTTATAGCTTTGTTATAATACTCAAGTGCACGTGTAAAGTCACTTTGATAATCATAAATCATCCCAATATTACCAAGGTTTGTGGCTATACCACTTTTAATTCCCAATTTCTCAAATATAGATAACGATCTCTGGTAATAGTCCAATGCTTTAGCGTAGTCTGATTGACTCCTGTAGATGAATCCTAGATTCCCCAAAGTACTTGCTATTCGTTCTCTATCTTTTAATAGTTCGAATATAGCAAGAGCTTTTTCGTAATTTTCGAGTGCTTTATCGTATAACGATTGATTTTGATATACTATACCAATATTTACTAAAGTCTTACCCAGTTCTAGTTTGAGATCTAAATCTTCGTAAGTCTTTAGGGCTTTATCAAAATATAACTTCCCTTTAGTGAAATCTGATTTGCCTAAAGCATAGTTTAAACCAATTGAAACATTATTATCTGCAATCCCTTGTTCCCAATCTAATTCATTGGCTAGCTTTACGCCTCTCTCACCATACTTAATACCTTTATCAGGGTTAGTGGCTTGAATACTAGCTGATAGTTTTGCCAAGAGGCTAACTTGTGCTGTATCTTTTTTGGCATTAGGTAATACTTTGAGTAATGAATCTAGCTTCTCTTGCCCTTGTTTTTGTGACAATAGAGATTGTGAAGATATGATTAAAGTAAATATAAAAAGCAAAACTCTTATTTTCATTCTATTCCTTATTTAAGTAGATAAGTTATTACCTTACCTTTTCCTTTGATTTCAACTTCACCGCGTTCTTTGTACTTTATACCGAAGTCTTTAACTTCATTAACGAAGTTCTCAGTAACTTGTATTTCATTTGGCAACCCTGTACTTTCCATTCTAGATGCCATATTAACAGCATCACCCCATAAATCATAACTGAACTTTGATTCACCTATCACACCGGCTACTACTGGGCCTGCGTCTATACCAATTCTGAATAGCAGCTTATGTCCGTCAGGGGTTACATAGTTATGCATCAAGTCCTTAGCTTCTAGTGCGAACCTAGCAGTTGCCAAAGCATGATTATCGTGTGGCTCTGGTAATCCAGCTACTGCCATATAACAATCACCAATTGTTTTTATTTTTTCTAATCCATGTTTTATCGATAGAATATCAAACCTAGTGAATATGTCATTCAAAGCTGATACAATTTCCTCAGGTTCAGTACCTCTAGAATAGGAAGTAAAGCCAACGATATCCACAAATATAATTGAAACTTCCTCAAATCTATCGGCAATATTTTTCTCATTTCTTTTTAATCTTTTTGCAATCTTTTCAGGCATAATATTCAGGAGCAATTTCTCAGATTTACGTCGTTGCATAAAAATAACAAGTAGTAAGACCACTACTGTAGCTAACCCAACAAAAAGAGCTGTTTGTTCATTTACTTTTCTAAGTAATTCCAAATCTTTTAGTTTTAACTCTTTTTCTTTAATTTCATTCTCTTTCTTAGCTTCTAGGTTAGCAATTTCGGTGGTCTTCTCTACACTGAAGATAGAGTCTTTTAGCTTAGCCCAATCTGTTTGGTATTTGTAAGCATTTTCGTAGTTACCTATAGATTCATAGGCTTTATCCAAAGTGCTATAAACTTCCATCAATTGCCTTTTATCACCTATCTCTAGAGAAATTTCTTTTGACTTTTGAGCATATTCGATAGATTTCTTTAGATTATATCCTTTATCTAAATTAAAGATAGTGTTCGTCGGCTTTAATTCTCGAATCACACTGTCTTGTGATAATATATAGTGCACTGCTGCTAGATTACCTAGATTTACAGCAATACCACTTTTACTTCCTATCTCTTCGTTCATTTTTAAAGCACGATTATAATAATCATAAGCTTTAGCATAATCAAGCATTTCCCAATATAGGATGCCAATATTACCTAAACGTATAGCTATACTTTTGGCATTGCCTAATTCTTCATCTAGTTTTAAAGCTCGTTGGTAATAATCCAACGCTTTATCATAATCTTTTAGGAAAGTGTAATTCCAAGCAATGTTTCCAAATAATTTTGAAATTTTATCTTTTTCAATTTCCTTTTCAGTCAATTCTAAAGATTTTCTATAATATTTTAATGCTTTATTATAATCTTTCAGATATGTATATACTATACCTATATTCCCATTTTGTCTTGCTATGCTAGATTGTATTCCATCTTTTTCGGCTATTTTTAGAGCTTGTTGATAGTAATCTAGAGCTGCTGTAAAGTTTGATAGGTTCATGCTTACAATGCCTAAATTACCTAATTGTTGAGATACACCTTCTACAAAATCTAGTTGCTTATAAATATCAAGTGATTTTTTAAAGTAAACAACAGCCTCATCATTATGACTTTTAATCGAACTGTTAACACCTAGGCTGTTATATGCCTTTGCTTTACCTCTGTTCCAGCCGATTTGGTCTGATAAACTAATAGCTAAATGAGCATATTTTATTCCTGAGTCTGGATTAATTGTATAAAAATTTGTTGATAATGAACAAAGCAAGTTAACTTTGTTTGTATCATCCTTTGCTTTTGGTAATACAGACATTAGTGAGTCAATTGAAATCTCACTTTTATTAGAAGGCACTAAAGGGGTTATAATCAAAAAGTATAAGATTAAGATAAGGAATATGTACATTTTATTCATTACTTTATTTACCCGACCTTTTAATTCTATTGGGATGATCTTTAAGTAAATAAGTCTTTATTATACCTTTACCTTTTATATTTATTTCGCCACGTTCTTCACAAGTTATATTATAACCTGCTAGACTTTTTGCAAAATTCTCAGTTACTTGTATCTCATTAGGTAGCCCTGTGCTTTCCATTCGGGATGCCGTGTTTACAGCATCTCCCCACAAATCATAACTAAATTTACGTTCACCAATGACTCCTGCCACGACTGGTCCAGCATCTATTCCGATTCTGAAATGAAGTTTATGACCATCTTTTGTAGTGTAATCTTGCATTAACCTTTGAGCATCAAGTGCAAACTCTGCCGTTGACAATATTGGCTGAGGATGTGGCTCAGGTAAACCAGCTGCTGCCATATAGCAATCACCAATAGTTTTTATTTTTTCTAAGCCATGTTCCTTTGTCAAACTATCAAAATGTGTGAATATTTCGTTCAGAACAGAGACAACTTTCACAGGGTCAGTATCTTTCGAAAAACTTGTAAAACCAACTATATCAAGGAAAATAATCGCTGTATTCTCAAATCTGTCGGCTATTCTTTTTTCGTTATTTTTTAATCGTTTTGCGATTTTAGCAGGTAGGATATTCAAAAGTAATTTCTCTGATTTTCTTCTTTCGAAGAACACTAACAATAGCATAATAGCAGCACCACCAAATCCAAGAAATAGTACATATTGCTCATTATTCTTACGGGTAAGTTCCAAATCTCTGAGTTTTATTTCTTTCTCATTTAACTCACCTTGCTTTGTCGCTTCGAGTTTAGCAATTTCTTTTGTCTTCTGTACACTGAAAATAGAATCTCTTAGTTCTATCCATTCTCTTTGATATGAGTACGCCCTTTTGAAATCTCCTTTAAGTGCGTATGCCTTTTCCAAATAACCATAGAACTCACTGAGCATATCCCTAGACCCAATTGATTCGGCTAGTTCTGTAGCTTTTTCGCTGTATTTGATTGATCGTTCTATATTGTATTCTTTGTCCAAATGAATTATGCTATTCTTTTCCTTCAACCTAGATATTACTGTATCCCGTGTTAGGTTGTAATATAGTCCACCCATATTACCCATTATAGCAGCGCTTCCGAACTTGTTACCTATTTCCTCATTAATTGCAAGTGCTTTCTCATAATTAGTTATCGCTAACTGATAATCAGAAAGGTAATTATATGTATTAGCTATATTACCTAGATTAGTAGCTATTCCGAATTTATTACCAAATAGTTCCCATAGTTCTAATGCTTTGCTGAAATTCGTCAAAGCTTTGTCATACTGTTTTGAGTCTAGATACGCAGTACCCATATTACCGAGTATAGTTGCTATGCCACGTCGATTATTAATCTTTTCGTGTATTTTTAATGCTTTGCTATAGTATTTTAGTGCACTTTTGTAATTAGTTAGATCACTATATATATTTCCGATATTACCATTATTATCAGCTTCTCCTTCCTTATCATCAATTTCAATATCTATTTTGAGAGCTTTCTGATAGTAGTTCAATGCTATTGAAAAGTTGGATAAATTATAATATATATTACCAATGTTAGTTAGATTTTTAGCTATTTCTGAAGAGTCTTTGCTCTCCTCATTTAGCTTCAGTGATTTTTGGAAATAATCCAGAGCCTCATCAAAATCTCCTAAAGCAAATAAATTACCACCTATTGAATTATAGGATTTAGCAATTCCTTTTTGCCAACCAAGTTTTTTTGCTAATGTGAGGGACTGATTTCCGTATTTTATACCTAACTCTGGGTCTAGAGAGTTATATTGGAACGACATCAATTGGAGGAGTGTCACTTTGTTTGTGTCTTCTACTGCCGTTTTTAGTTTTTCGTTCAATAATTCTAGCTTTGCCTGCTCTCTATTTTGTGATTGGAGAGGGGGTGTGAATATAGCAATAGCTATAAAGAATACTATGAGAAGTGAATATCTCAAAGTACCCTCTTATCTAGTATCATACTGAACGAATAAGACATAAGTTTTTTTTCAGTAATTGGTGTATGCACAATATACATAATAAGAAATAATTAGCAATAATTTAAAATTTCTTCTCCTTTTGTCCGCCAAATACAAGTATAATTCTTATATTGACTTTTTAGTATTATAAATAGAGAAAAAAATGAACATAGAACTCAAAGGTAAAACTGCACTGGTTTGTGGTGGTACCGATGGTATAGGCAAAGCAACTGCATTCGAATTGGCTACATTAGGAGCAAACATTGTACTCATGGCTCGTTCCGAGGAAAAGCTTAAGAAAGTAGTAAGCGATTTACCACTCCATCATTGGCAGAAACATGACTATATTGTTGCGGATTTTTCTAAACCTGAAGAGGTTAGGGACTCAGCAGCTACTTTTATTAAAGATAATGGAAATATTCAGATTCTAGTTAATAACACTGGTGGTCCACCAGCTGGTGCCTTACTAAATGCAGATGTAGATGCATTCTATAGAGGTTTCGATATGCATCTCAAATGCAGCCATTACCTTGTTCAAACATTGTTCGAAGGTATGAAAGATAGCCGCTATGGTAGAATAGTAAATATCATATCAACTTCAGTTAAAGTCCCAATATCAGGTCTCGGTGTATCCAATACTGTTCGTGGTGCTATGGCGAGTTGGTCAAAAACTCTTGCAAATGAAATAGCAATGTATGGTATAACAGTTAATAATGTATTACCTGGATTCACTATGACTGGACGGCTAGAGAGCTTAATAGCAAAGAAAGCCGAAAATCGTGAAATAGGGGAGGGCGAAGTAGAAACGGAAATGCTAGCAACTATCCCCGCTGCTCGGTTCGCCGATCCTGAGGAAGTTGCTAATGCCGTAGCATTCTTAGCTACTCCTGCCGCTGCTTATATCAATGGTGTTAATCTCCCCGTTGATGGTGGTAGATTGGGGTGTTTGTAGGGTATGAGCTAATTGGTAAACAAAGTTCCAAAGAAATAAGAAAATAGACTATTCTCAGAATAGTCTATTTTCTTATAATTATTATAGATGAATTAATTTTAATAATAATCTTTGTTTTCCAATTAATTTCCTATATTGTAATTCTCAATTTCTACAATTATAGGCACTATATGAGGTTAATTCTATACATTATTGTAATATCCCTCCTTATTAGTTCTAGTCAAGTTATGACAGAGACAGGCTCTCTTAAAGGCCAAAAAAAAATAGATTCACTTCTCAATGAGTTGTCTAATGCTAAAAAAGACACAAGTGAAGTAAGATTAAGAGCACAATTGTCATTTAATAATTCTAGTATTAATCCTGATAAAGGTATTCAATACGGTTTAGAAGGGTTAAAACTTGCCGAAAAATTAAAATGGAAAAAGGGACTGGCGATATGTTATAATTCATTAGGTGTGAACTACAAGGCCAAGTCAAATTATCCTAAAGCCTTAGAGTATTATCAAAATTCTCTTGAAATAAATGAAAAAATGGGCGACAAGAAAGGGATGGCCTTTAACCTAGGGAACATTGGAAATATATATAATAGTCAATCCAATTATACAAAAGCCTTAGAATATCATAATAAAGCATTAAAAATAAATGAGAAAACTGGAAGAAAGAATGGAATAGCCATAAACCTAGGAAATATTGGAAATATATATTCTAATTTATCAGATTATGATAAATCATTGGAGTATTTTCATAGAGCACTAGATATATACGAAGAGATAGGCTCAGAGTCAGGTAAAACGGTCATTATTGGTAACATTGGTGGTGTTTATTTGAATCAAGGGAATTATTCGGAAGCATTAGATTACTTTCACCAATCTTTGAAGATAAATGAAGAAATTGGTGATATAAAGGGGCAGGCGTATAAACTTACTAATCTGGGAGTATTATTTTTAACTCTTGCAAAAGATTCTATAGCATTAAAAAAAGCAAACGAATCAAAGAAAATTAATTTGACTAAAGATAAATGTTTAGACAAGGCCGAAGAGAATTTGCTAAAAGCAAAAGAACTTTTCGAAAAATTTAATAACCTCGATGAACTGAGTCAAATATATAGAAACCTTCATAAAATTTATAAAGAACGAAAAAAATTCGAAAAAGCGTATTTTGCTCTTGAAAGCTTTAAAAAACTTGAAGACTCAGTCTTTTCTCAGAAGAATAATGAAAAAATTGCTATACTAGAGAAATCAAGAGAAGAAGATCTAAAACAAAAAGAAATAGAGAAACAGAAAACAAGTATAATAGAACAAGAAAAAAGGGAACTACTGATTCTTTATTTCTCACTCGCTATTGTTTTATTGATGATAATAATAATAATTGTAATTGTAATACAGAGAAGGAAATCTGATAAACTACTCTTCAACGTATTGCCAATTTCTATTGCAAAAAGATTAAAGAAAAAAGAACATCCTATATCTGATTACTTCTCAGAAGCTTCAATCGTATTTATTGATATAGTTAACTTTACAGAATTAGCTCGAGATGCAAACCCTAGAAGAATAGTAGAAGCACTAAATAAAATATTTACTAGTTATGATACAATAGCTGAGAAATATGGCTTAGAAAAGATTAAAACTATTGGTGATAGTTATATGGCTGCTGCAGGCATCCCAGTAGTTCAGAAAGATAATACACTTAGGGCTGCTAACATGGCAATTGAAGTTAATGAATTAATGAAAGAATATTACACTGAAGATCATACAAAAATTGAAGTTCGAATAGGTTTAGATTGTGGACCTGTAGTAGCTGGGGTAATAGGGGAGAAAAAGTTTATATACGATATGTGGTCGGATGCTGTTAACACTGCTTCGCGTATGGAATCATCGAGTGTAGCAGGTGAAGTACAAGTCACTGAACGTTTCAAGAAAACCGTATCGCAATACCATGAATTTCAATTTGTAGAGAGAGGTGAAATAGAAATAAAAGGTAAAGGTAAAATGAAGACATACTTTATCTATAAATAGAAAAAGGTAAATAAACTTTGTTAACATTTTCACTTGCATTATATTCATAATTATCATATATTTGAGATAGCATAAAGGAAGTTTTCCACAATTCTTAGGTTTTACAATGCAACAATTCGAAGTAATTGGGTTTTTACCAAAATCCGATAGAAAGATTCCGTTCTTTACTATGTCCGTAGCGGCTGGTATTCCTATTCCTGTCGAGGGGGATGTTGACAGAGAAGTAGATTTGAACGAATTTTTAGTAGAACATCCAGCAGCAACTTTCTTCGTGAAAGTAAAAGGTGATATGCTCAAATCTGTTGGAATATCAGACAACGATATTCTTATAATTGATACGTCTATTGACCCAACAGATGGCAAGTTTGTCATAGCTTCGGTTAATGATGATTTGGCTGTTAGATTCTACCGTGAGATAGATGGAAGTAGATTCTTAGAGTCTCATCTAGGACAGTTTTTGCCTTTGGACGAGAATAAGTCATTGATAGATTTTCAGATACTCGGTACAGTTACCAAAGTGATTCACTCTCTCTAAAACGGCACAGCAATTGTTGGACATAATCAAACAGTAAGTCCAACGAAATAGAAAAAGAATATGTATAGATTAAGAGCAGACAAATATGGTAACCCTAAGCAAGGGTTCACATTCGAAGCACCGCTATTGCCAGCAAGCATACAGCGCGGTTCGGGTATGTTACAATCGATTGAGACATCTATCGACTTAGGTAACCTATTGCTCACCGGTAGCAAAGATGTGTATATGGCTCGTGTGACGGGCGACAGTATGATAGACGAGAACATATTCACTGGCGATATACTAATAGTAGATGCCAAAACTGAGCCCAAAGAAGGTCAAATAGTTGTCGCTTCACTCGATGGTGAGATGACAGTCAAAAAATTCCGCCGCAAAGATGGCAAGATATACCTAGTCTCTGCCAACCAAAAATACTTACCAATAGAAATAACTGGTTATTGCAAATTCGAAATTCAAGGCGTGGTAAAGCATATTATACACGAGGTGTAGGTAATGAAGATGTATCTAAATGATAACTGACTTATTTACATATTTCGATTTAAGTATTCTATTACTGATCATAAGTTTAGATATTAGCATTTTATCAAAGAAACGTAAAGTCAAACTCTCAAATCTTACTATTATGCTATTTGCTATTTTCTTTCTTTTCATATTACCATATTTATCAACCGAATTAGAATCGCATTTAGTCCATTCTAGAAATGAAGTGGTAGATGGTTTTAACCTCCTATATCTTTGGCTCAAATGGCCAATATATTGGTTAGTTGGTGCTATCGAATTAATATTCTTAATTTCGTTTAAACGAAGAACGGAGATAAAGATATGAAAATAAAAGAAAAAATGCTTGAAAACCTTGTCCCAATTCTAATTTCCATATTAGCGATTATTACAGTACTACCGATTATAACTTATACTTTAGGTGAAATGCATGCGCCAAACTTTTATGTTGACTTAGTAAGTATATTTGTAACTCTTTTTTGGATGTTATTTTTCGTTGTTTATGGGGTTTCTGTATTGATAAAAGAGACGAAAGAAGATAGAATGGCATATAAAGAATCAGCTAGAAATATAAAGTTCTCATTTCTTTCAGTACTTTTAATTGTAATTGGAAGTTTTGTATTTGCAGAAATAAGAATCGACTCTTATTACGATAAACTTGGTGAAAAGCATTTATTAGTGATTAAACAAAAAGAATTGGACTATTATAAATCTATAGATAGTTTGAAAGTTCTTGGAGGTAAAGATTCTTTAATTTCCACTTATTTCTTTGATTTAGGTAAAGAATATGTTTACTCAGACAATATTGTAGAAGGATTTAATAATTTTGATTCTGCTTTGTATTATCATAAGTCGAGCCACTACTATGGTGTTATAGCATATCATTTGAATCACAGTCTTGATAATAAAATAAAAGCATTAGAATATGATAAGAAGGCTTACGCTCTTGATACAAGTAGAAAGTATCTGTTAAATTTTATTAAAGATCTTGAAAATGAAATCGAAGAAGAGACGAATTAGGTTTTTCCTCAGTCACTTCATTCGCTTCACTCTCTAAGAGTGACATGGTTAATAACAACTTGTTAGTATTACTTCCTACACTCCTCACAAAAAAAGCGATAACAAATTAATGCTACCGCTTCTTATAAATTTTATATACTTCTGTATAGCCCCTAATCAGCTTTTATAAACTTACCCATTAGTTTACCAGTGCTATTGGTAATAGAATAGAATCCAGAAGTTAGAGTGCTAACATCTATTATTCCACCTTTGAAATCACGTATTTTCAAAACCTGATTCCCATTTATATCAACAATATTTATATCAGTTATTTCTTTTAACTCTAAGGTCAAATTGTTAGTTGTAGGGTTTGGATAAAAGCTAATTTCATTTGTCTCTTTATCTTCAACAGAAGTAATTCCAGATGCAGGGTTTTTAATTCTGTACATCTTAAAAGTCTCGTCACCTTCATAATCAACATAGAAGTAAATATAATCACCTGTTTTTTGTAACTCTAAGTCGTAGTAAGAAGGTTTAGTATTCGATATGTTTTCAGGTATAATTTCTTCTGTCTTACCTGCTAAAGAATAAAGCAATGTACTTTTCTCTTTCGTTGAGTAAAGCATATATGTAACTTCATCGATAAAATTCATTCTACTAACTCCACCCTCTTGTGATGAATGGAGCAATTCTAATTCTTCAGTTTCAACATTCAAAGAGTAAAGATCGACATTGTTTTCAAAAGTTGAAGCTAAATGAATTTTGTTCCCAGAGTTGTATCCATACATTATAGTCCGATAGCTGTCAGAATATTGGGTTTTTGGTATGTCAATTATTTCAGTTGCAGTTCCTGGTGTTCCATCTGTTTTCCAAATTTGGTAATTACTAGGTAATCCATAAGCATAATAAATATAACCATTAACTGCATTAGGATTGATACCACTAGCAAAGATATTTGATAACTTGTAAGTACCATTTGCCGCGCCATCAGTTGACCATAATGTTTCCTTAAAGTTTAAATTATCAATTATCGAAATAAGTACTCTATTATTAACTGAACCTTCAAACTCAATTACATGAATATTATCAGAATCTATTCCTAATTCTTTAACATCAAAAGTTCCTGATTCAGTACCGTCAGAAATCCAAAGTCCATTTTCCCATCCATCACTATCGAAAGTTTTAAAAATTAACTTATTGTTCAGTGCAAAAGTACTCCAGTTAGATGATATATCAATCTCGTGTTCGGAATCAAATGTCACTATTTTCTCTGTACCATTTTCTGTACCATCAGTTACCCTTAAATCAGTTGAACCTTCATTTTCTTCATTATAGGTGGAGTAGTATAGAAGGTTATCTGTTTTTACGTACCATTCATTACTACCAAAGATACCTGACTTAAACCGATAACTGCCAAGTTCAACTAAATCATATTGTTCATTTAATGACCATAAGACATCAAGCTCGAATGATTCATTGCTTTCTGCTCGAAATAATATATTATTACCAACTAACTCCATATTCTGGAATTGAAAATTATCATTTTCTTTACTTAGATTCTTTGTGCCTTCTGCAGTGCCATCTGTAATCCAAAGTTCATCCCAGATTTCACCAAGTTGCTTAATATATAACACATTGTTTCTAACAATTAGGTTTGAAGATAAATTTTCTCCACCATAACTGCGTGGCACTTCAAACAAAAGATTGGTACCAGACTCAGTTCCGTCTGAACTCCAGAATTTAGTTGGTGCAAAGTCTTCATTGCGAGTAATAAATATGAATTTGTCCCCTAACTTAGTAAGGATAAAAGGATTGGAATCTCCATCCTCGTTTATATCTAAAACTAAACTAAGATTGTCTGCTAATCTGTCAATTTTCATTAGTTCAACGCCATGTGTTCCATCGTCACCAACTACATAAACCTCTCCATTGAATTCAAAGAAATTGTCAGTTTTTTTATTCAATATAAATTCTGAATTGCTGAATAATTCTGGCTCTAATGACTTTAGATTATGGATAGAGAAAAGAATTAATATTATAGTTAGTAGAGATCGCATGAATAGCCTTTTAATATATTTGATTACTAATAATCTTAAATTAAAGAATATCGCAGAGAAACAAAAAAAAGCGATAACAAATTAATGCTATCGCTTCTTTTAGTCTTTCTAATATTCGCTAAAGATTAGTCTTCTATTCTCTCGTGTGTCTCGAAGTCCACTTCGTTGATAATAGCGAAATCTAATACGAAATCTATTACTTTCTTAGATAGTATTTTAGTTAAGAAATTCGGGTTCTGAACAAGTATTTTCTTCATTTGTTCTACGTCCTGACCATATCTCTTAGCTTCTTTTTCTACTATTGGGTCTATATCGTAATCTTCTAACTCTATACTTTCATTCTCTATGATTTGGTTACGAACTAGTTCCCATTTCACTGATCTTTCTGCATTCGGTCTTAGTTGAGTTTCTAGCTCATCGTCAGCCATGTTTAGCTGCTCTGGGCTCTTCTCGTATCTTTGTTTTACGTCTTGTACCATTTGTGTTAGCACTTGATTCACCAATTGCTCTGGAGCAGGTATTTGGTTTGAATCTACTAGACTAGCTACTATTTGGTTTTCTACTAACTCGCGGCTCTTTCTGTCCCACTCGTCTTGCAAATTGAAGTTTACTTCGTCTTTTAGTTCATCTGCTTTAGTTATTCTACCGCCAGTTACTCTCTCTACGAACTCATCAGTAAGTTCAGCAGGAGTAAGTTTCTGGATTTTAGTGATAGTAACTTTGAAGTTCTTATCTTTGATAGTTGGGTTAGCATCTGCTGCAGTTGGAGTATAGTCGAATGAATCACCAACTTTGGTGTTCAATATATTATCTTTCAACTCTGGTAATATGTTTTTATCTGCTAAGTAAACGTCTGTTTCGTTTGGTTCGCTTAACTCACCATCTTCTAATATCTCAGACATTTCCACTTTTATAACGTGGTGTTCATCTGTTACTTGCTCAGCTTCGTCCAATTCGCCATTCTGTGCTAGTATATATTCTAATTCTTCTTGTACTTCTTGGTCAGTAACTGCGTGAATTGGCTCATCTATAGTTACACCTTTGTAATCTTTCAGAGTGATTTTCGGTAGTGTTTCGAACTCTATTACGTATTTGATACCATTCTCATCTTTGGCAATATCTTTCAATGTAGGAGTACCAAGTACTTGGATATTCTCTTCTTGTGTGTAGTTTCTAAATACATCATTTACTAAATCTTGATCAGCATCAGCTTCTATTCCTGGGCCGTACATTTTCTTTATCATTGCTATAGGAACTCTACCATTACGGAAACCTGTTTGTTTCACTTTTGGTTGCATAGCTTTGTATGCTTTCTCGTAGTGTGGCTGTAGCTCATCTGTAGTCAGAGTGATAGTTAATTCTCTAGTACACTCATCTAATTGTTTTATCTCTTTTTCCAAGACTTTACCTTTATTGCGATTTTTGTTCAAAAATAAAAAGTGCTGCTTTTTGTATCAAAGCAGCACGCAAAATTAATCTATTCTTATATAATATACTAAATTATCAGTAATTTATATAATTATAAAGTTTTATCACCGGGCTTCCAACCGCAAGCAGTTAAACCGCCAGTTTGAAGAGCTTGTAGTACTCTGATTGTTTCTTCGGCACTTCTACCAACATCCATAGGGTGAACTAGTGCATATTGCATAACGCCGTCTGGATCTATTATATAAAGCCCTCTCAATGCACATCCGACTTCCTCGTTATATACTTCATAGTTACGAGCATTTTCGCCAGTGAAGTCTGCTAACAAAGGATAAGGCAAATCTTTCAAATCTTCTTCGTGTGTTCTCCATGCTAAATGCGAGTTTCTTGAATCCGTAGAGCATCCAATTACTTCTGCGTTCAATTCTTTGAATTTATCGTAGTAATGTCCAAAAGAAGCTATTTCAGTCGGACAAACAAAAGTAAAATCAAATGGATAGAAAAAAAACACAACCCATTTACCTTTATAATCTTCTAATGAAATTTCTTTATAAGCATTTTCTGGATTTAAATTTGAAGAAGGACCACCAACAACTGCTTGACCTTTGAAAATTGGGGCTTTTTTTCCTACTAATAGAGACATATTATAACCTTTTTGTTTTATTAAATTGAGAAAATTTCAAATATATTTTCCCTTAAAACGAAACTTATAAACTAATAGTGTCTGTTATTATAAATTTTGAATTTGTATATTTGCACCCACGAAAGTTAGAAAAATAAAAATAATAAGGTTTTAAATGCCCAAATCATTAGTAATAGTCGAGTCACCTGCAAAAGCAAAAACGATAGAGAAGTACCTCGACGAGATAGATAAAGGAAAGTTTATAGTAAAATCATCGATTGGTCATATAAGAGATTTGGCAAAAAAAGATATGTCTATAGACATAGAAAATGGTTTCGAACCAAGATACGAGATTAGTCCAGATAAAAAGAAAACTGTTGCTGAACTAAAAAAACTATCCAAGCAAAGCGACACAGTGTGGTTAGCGACGGATGAGGATAGAGAGGGAGAGGCAATTGCATGGCACTTGCTTGAGGCACTGGATTTGGACGAATCGAAAACTAAAAGAATAGTATTCAACGAGATTACGAAAAAAGCTATTCAAAAAGCAATTGAAAATCCACGTAAAGTAAATATAGAACTAGTTAACGCGCAACAAGCCCGAAGAATACTTGACCGATTAGTTGGGTATGAACTTTCGCCAGTATTATGGAAGAAAGTGAAGTACGGACTAAGTGCTGGTAGAGTACAATCGGTTGCCGTTCGTATAATAGTAGAAAGAGAACGCGAAATAGAAAATCATGTACCTGAAGTTATTTACAAGTTGATTGGTGATTTTATAACTGAGAATGGTGATGAGTTCAAAGCGGAATTGAAAGAGAAATTTGACTCTAAACAAGAAGCTCTGGATTATCTAAATTCTGCAGTTGGCAAACAATTCTACATAAAAGATTTAAAAGTAAAGCCGGGTAAGAGATCACCGCAAGCACCGTTTACTACTTCCAAATTGCAACAAGAAGCTTCAGCTAAATTGGGTTTTTCAGTAAAGCAAACGATGGTTGTAGCTCAGAAGCTGTACGAAGCCGGTAAGATTACATATATGAGAACAGATTCGACTAATCTTTCGGATGATGCACTCAATGCTGCTGGTAGTTATATCAACTCTAGCTTTGGTGCTAAGTATCACGAGAGAAGAACATTCAAAACTAAGTCAAAAGGCGCACAAGAAGCTCACGAGGCGATTAGACCTACGGATATGACTCAACCCACAATCAACTCGGGTAATAACGGTCAAGACAAGCTATATGAGCTAATATGGAAACGCACAATGTCATCTCAAATGGCGGATGCGATATTAGAAAGAACTACAGCTGATATTGGATTTGAAAATAATGATACTGATTTCGTTGCAAAAGGCGAAGTAATCAAGTTTGATGGTTTCCTAAAAGTTTATCCTGAAGTTAGAAAAGACGGTAAAATATTACCTGCAATGGCTAAAGGACAAAAGCTGGACGTAAACGAAATAGTTGGTCGTGAGACATTCAGTCGCCCACCAGCAAGATACACAGAAGCAACTCTTGTTCGTACACTTGAGGAAATGGGTATCGGCCGTCCTTCTACTTATGCACCTACTATTTCTACTATTCAGAATAGAGAATACGTTGAGAAAACAGACAAAGATGGTGTAGATAGAGATTATACTCAAGTTCAATTAGTCAACGGTCAAGTTACAGAAGAGAAGCTAACTGAAACTACTGGTCAAGAAAGAAACAAGCTATTCCCAACAGATGTAGGGAAAGTAGTAACTGACTTCCTAGTTAAGCACTTCACTGAAATTGTCGATTTTGATTTCACTAAAAATGTGGAAGAAGAGTTTGATATGATTGCAGATGGTAAGAAGCAGTGGAACGAGATGATTTCAAAGTTCTATGCTGGGTTCCACGAAACTGTAGAAAAATCAGAAGATATAAGTAAGAAAGATGCAATAAATGCTCGCCTATTAGGTGATGACCCCAAATCTGGTCGTCCAGTTTACGCACGTATTGGTAGATATGGTGCAATGCTCCAAATGGGAGAAAACGAGGATGAAGAAAAGCCACGTTTTGCATCGCTAATGCCGAACCAAAGTATAGAGACTATCTCGCTAGAAGAAGCATTAGAAATGTTCAAGCTACCGAGAGTAGTTGGGCAGAACGAAGATGGCAAAGATGTAAAAGTTAATATAGGTCGATTCGGACCATACATACAAATAGATAAAACTTATGCTTCTATCACTCACGAAGAGATATTCACTATCACACTAGAAGAAGCGAAACAGAAAGTAATAGACAAGATAGAGCAAAAAAGTAAGAATACTATACAAGAATTCGACGATGGTATAAAAGTACTGAACGGACGCTTTGGCCCTTATGTAACAGATGGAAAAGTGAATGCGAAGATACCTAAGGATAAAACTCCTGAGGATTTGACACACGAGGAATGCAAAGTGCTAATAGCCGAAGCTCCTGCCAAAAAAGGTAGAGGTGGCCGTACTACTAAAGCTGCCGCTGCTAAAAAAACAACGGCAAAGAAAACCGCAGCTAAGAAACCAGCGGCTAAGAAAAAGCCAGCAGCCAAAAAAACTGCTGCTAAAAAGCCGGCTGCGAAGAAGAAAGATAGCTAGTAAAGTTAAAAATATATTAAGATTAGAAAAGGAGCCACTAGCTCCTTTTTTTGTTTTATTATTGATTTTGTGATAATTTAGGAATAGAATTTCTAAATGAAATGTGATACTCAGAAATAAGTTGATAAATCAATGAAAATAGAAGGAATGTAATTTATAATATTTTGATTACCAATTAGGTAGAAAACAAATGTATATTTTAAAAAAAACAATAATAATGATGTTGTTAATCCCAATATTTAATGTATTTGGATTAAAATTATATTCTATAAATATTGATGATATTGAAGAAAGTATTTTTGAAAAAGATAGTATTGAACTACATGTAAATGCTGATGTATATCTAAACAATAATACTTTAAATTTGGATAAAATAATAATTGTTAACAATACGGATAAGGATATTTATATCTTTTGGAATAGTTTTGTTTTTCAGAACATAGTTAAGATGGACAGTACTCCACTTAAAAAAAATTCGTTTATGAACGAATTAACTATTTATAAAAGGGACAACCCAGTAATACCTCAATACTTAGATTCCAGTAGTACCTACAATCCAATATTTATTAAATTCCCAAAATATTCTGAGTTTAAAAAAAGACCTCAGAATAAGGGACAGTCAATCAAAGTTTTTGTTAATAATTTGAATAATTCTATAAGCTATGATGAAAGAAATTCGATTGAATTAAAATTAACAATTAATTATCTGAATTCTGAAGATTTATATTTATTAAAAGATAGATTTGGTGTAGATTTTTTTGAAAGGGCCATTATACCACTTGATACAAGGATATCTACTTATAGTCGGTTAGAAGAAAGTAACGGTTATATAGATTGCTTTAACTCAACAAAAATTGATAAAGAACAAAAAGAATTTGATACTATGATTAGAAGTCTAATTAAAGTGTTAACTGTAAAGATTCGACCAGATATATTTGAGAGAAATCCAGAATAATAATGAAATTAATAATAAGTATCATAATAATACTTTTAGGGCCAATATCATTTCTTTTTGGCTTTCATCCTAAAGATGAATTCCAATTTAAAAATAATGAAATGCCAGAAATTAGGTTGTACGCATCTGGAAATATTATTCTCGAATATAATCTTTTTGAAATTCCTGCAATTGCTATAATTAATGATTCTGATGAAGATATTTATGTGCTATGGAATAATTTTACAATTTATAACATGTTTAGTAGCTTAAAAGACACTTTATTAAAAAATCAAATAATAACAAATCAAATAGTATTATATGATTCAACAATAAAAAGTAAACAAGTTAATATTGAGTATGTTGATTCTACAATTGAATATTATCCTTTTCTTATTAAATTCCAATCAAACAAAAAGTATAAAATTAAGGAACGACTACGCGGATTTTCTTTTAGCTTTATAAATGAAGATATTACAAACTCATTAGAATCCCTCGTAAATAAGAATATTATGTTTGGGGTAACTTTAAATTATATAAAAGCATCCGATGTAAAGGAAATAAATAGACTTCTAGGTTTCGACATAACAAAACACTCTATTTTACCAACAAATACTACTTTATCTTCACATTTAACCTTTAATGGGACTAATGGTTTTCTAGAATGTTTTGAAACGGAAAAGTTAGAAATTGACCCAATCAAATTAAATAGTATCTTAAAAAAATACATAAAACAAGTTGAAACTGATGAATATATCTCAATTTGGGAAAAAGATATTCGAAATGAATAGTTCTGTTAGCTTCTATTGAGGAGTATAGTTTTCCGTGTATTGCCGTTGGCTTCAGCCAACGGATAGATAATCATACCCATACCCTACTGACTTTAGTCCCATAAATATTCAACTCCTAATGGAGTTGTTATGTTAAGTCGGTCAATAGATGCTACTAATATTTAACTCCTCCGGAGTTCTCCTGGACTCTTCTAACGCCTATGACGTTATCAGAGTGAGGTGGTTTACAAATAGTTATGGGGTATGAGACGTATGCAATACGTCTCTACAATCCTGAAAATTCATAAATTCTGTGAATTCTGATTTTGACAAAAGAGATAGCCCATTCCTTTGGCTTGGCTTGCACGCCCTTACAGTTCTCGCTGTGACATATTTAGAATTGTGACTAAGTTGTTAAGAGTTGTATTCCTAAATTAAGATTACACCTTCGTTTCTTTCCATTTACCCTTCGTGAAGAGCCAGAGTGTGAATAGACCAACGCCTATTTCTGAGATGAACATTCCCCAGAACACTCCAGATTCTTGCCAACCAAAAGTAATGGCTAAACTATAAGCTAATGGAATTTGGAATAGCCAGAAGAAGACTACATTTATCTTTGTCGGGGTTGTCGTGTCACCAGCACCATTGAATGCCTGTACCGACACCATCCACCAGCCATAGATGAAATAGCCATAAGACACTATCTGTATCCATTCGGCTCCTACTGCTATTACTCGCGCGTCATCGGTGAATAGTCTCATCAGCTCTTCATTGTAGAAGAAATAAACCACTGAAACTAATACAAGGAAAATCATATTATAGAAACCAATTTTCCAGACGGATTTTTCTGCTCTGTCGGGTTTACCAGCTCCTAGATTCTGCCCTACGAGTGTAGCCGCAGCATTTGATAATCCCCAAGCTGGCATCATAGTGAACATCATTATCCTGATTGCTATAGTAGAGCCTGCGACTGTTTCTGCACCTAACTCTGCAAGTATTCTAATTAGGAATATCCACGATGTCATTGCAATTATCATCTGTCCTATACCTCCGAGTGAGGTTTTGACAATATTCAGCATTATTTTACTGTCAATATAGATTTGAGAGAAGGTAACTTTCAGATGCTTCCCACCTTTGAATAGCACCCAGACTTGTACCGCTACACCAATACCACGACCTATATTTGTTGCCATAGCTGCACCTTCTATCCCGAAAGCAGGTATAATCCCCCAACCGAATATAAGGAGTGGATCTAGCGCCATATTTATAATATTTGCAATCCAAAGCACTCTCATCGCAATTGCTGCATCACCAGCACCACGGAATATTGCGTTGATAACAAACAGAAGCACAATAACGGCATTACCACCGAGCATATACTGAGTGTATTTGTACCCCTCATTTATACTCCAAGCGTCTGCACCCATTAGTGCTAGTAAATCTTTAGCAAAGAATATACCAGCGATTGTAAGTGGGAGTGCTGCTATTAGCCCAAGAATAATGGATTGGACGGCCGCATTCCCAGATTCGCTAGTGTTCTTTTCTCCTGTCCGCCTTGCTATAATAGCGGTGACAGCCATAGAAAGTCCCATAGCGACTGAGTAAAGTATAAATAGGTATGTTTCTGTAAGACCAACAGTTGAGATAGCTGATGCGCCTAATTTCCCTACGAAATATATATCCACTACTGCAAAAGTAGATTCCATAACCAATTCCAAAATCATTGGAATTGCTAATAGGAATATAGCTTTTCTAATACTTATAGTTGTGTAATCAGCTTCTGTACCCTTGATTGCATCTTTTAGGTTTTCCCAGAAAGATTTCTTTGCCAAAGGGGGGAGAGCTTCCTCAATCTGATTTTCTATATTCATTTATGCGTTTCTCAATTTTTCAATATCAAATTTACTCATTTTCATAAAGGCATCGACAACTCCTGCTGATTTTTCTGGGTCTGACATTAATTCGCCTAATATTCTTGGTACTATTTGCCACGATACTCCAAACTGATCTTTGAGCCAGCCACACCTACCTTCACGACCACCAACTATGAGCTTATCCCAATAGTGATCAATCTCTTTTTGTGTGTCGCAAGTCACTACTATAGAGACACCTTCGTTGAATTGGAATTTATGGTCAGCTGAGCTATCCATAGCCATCATTGTATAGCCATTGAGTGAGAATTGACCATGTTTTACATTACCCTCAGTATCATCATCTTCAGCTGAATATTTCAGTATACCTTGTATATTAGAATTTTCAAATAAAGATGTGTAATAGTTGATTGCTTTTTCTGTTTTACCGTTTTGCTCGCCAACGAACATTAGTGTTGGTGAAATACTTTGTTCAGAGTCTTGTTTTTCTCCTAGATAAAATTGCCAATTCACTCCGAATTTATCTTGTACCCATCCATAACATTCGCTCCAATCGTATTTATCGAGCGGCATAAGTATGCTACCATTCTTGGATAATATTTCCCAAGCTTTTTTTATTTCGGCTTCATTATGATAAGTTACCATAAATGAAATAGAAGGGTTTATCTTATGAGTAGGCCCACCATTCAGACCCATGAAAGTTTGTCCTAAAATATCGAACATTACAACAAATGGATTCTCAGACTTTATTGATGAATTTTCAAATACTGAACAATAAAGCTCGGCTGCTTCTCTTGCGTTACCATCAAACCACAAACAAGGGTGTATACAAATACTCATTTTGAATTCTCACTATATTTCTTAAAATTATCTAGTATGCTCTGCCAACCACCTTTTTGCATATCCACTGGATTCTCACTTTCTGCTTCAAAAGTACTTATTACTTCCGTTCCACCATCTATTTTTGTGAATGTAGTCCATACTTTTCTATCATCATCTAATGTATAAACAATACGCTCATGTTCATCAACTTCACTATAGATTCCCCCGAAATCAAATCCGAAAGAGCCATCCTTCGCTTCCATTCTTGAACTAAATTTTCCACCTATTCTTAGGTCATTCTCAGCACTGGTAGTGTGCCAATCCTCAGAAGCAGTATTCCATTTTATAATATGTTCTGGTCCAGTCCATAGCTCCCAAACTTTTTCTATAGGTGCATTTACTTTTGCTTCTATAGTTACTAGCTCTTTTTTTGAATTTTGCATTTTACACTCCATTATTACATTAATTAAAAATAAGACTTTACAAAAATCAACAATTTTATTTAATTTGTAACAGTGTAAATGCGACATTACTAAGGGCATTATACGACAATTAAAATATAACTGATCAATTATGAAAAAAGTAACAATAATAGTCCCCGAAACTGCAGTAATAGAAGCAGTTGCAGACCCTCACTATATGTTCCGAGCTGTTAATCAATTCTTAAAGCAGAAAGGAGAGAACAAATTATTCGATGTAGAGGTAGTAGGACTAAAAAAACATATCGAACTCGAAAACAATCTATATACCGTCAATGTCAATAAGACTATCAATGAAGTTGACAAAACAGATCTGATTATTATTCCTGCAATAAGTGGTGATTTCGAAGATGCAATTGAAAAGAACTTAGAGTATATTCCCTGGCTGATTAGGCACTATGAAAATGGGGCAGAGCTAGCATCACTATGCGTTGGGTCGTTTCTACTCGCTTCTACAGGTTTATTGAGCGGGAAAAAGTGTTCCTCGCATTGGGTAAGTGCAGATCATTTCAGACGGATATTCCCTGACGTAGATTTAGTTGACAATACTATAATAACAGAGGAAAACGGTATTTATTCGAGTGGAGGAGCCAATTCATATTGGGCTTTGCTACTTTACTTAGTCGAAAAATATACTGACCGTGATACTGCTATTCTAGCTGCCAAATTCTTTGCAATAGACATAGATAGAGAAAGTCAATCTGGATTTATTATGTTTGAAGGACAAAAAACACACGAAGACAATGAAGTTCTGGAAGTTCAAAACATTATTGAATCTAATTTAAAAGACAAAATTACTGTTTCTGATTTGGCAGATAGAACTTCGATAGGTAGAAGGAGTTTGGAGAGAAGATTCAAGAAAGCAACCAATAATACTGTACTGGAATATATACAAAGAATCAAAATAGAAGCTGCTAAACGTAGCTTTGAGGGAAGTAATAAAAATATAACTGAAGTTATGTATGATGTTGGATACTCTGATAATAAGGCATTTCGCTCAGTATTCAAGAAGATAACAGGTATGACTCCAATAGAATATAGAAGTAAGTACTACAAAGAATAAATATCTAAGCCCATAAACCAGACTAAGTTTTAGGGCTATAAAAATATATTCTAAGACTTCTTCATTTTGTCTTCTTCTTTGTACTTAGCGTTCTTTTTATTCCAGCTATCCCAATCTTTTTTAGCTTTTTTTAGCTCTTTCTTATAGTCGAACTTTGGTTTACCGAAATCTACTTTTATTTTACTAATATCTTCTTTTTCTCCTGAAAGAAACTCAAGTACCATTTTCTTCATTTCTTGGTTCTCAGTTGGCTCAGTATCTACGTCGAATGGTGAAGCACCTCTTATTATACTCTCGTAATATTCATCATTGTCCATCTCTTCCATCATATAATTTTGGAATTTCAATCCATCTAATCCAACTTTGAATTTTGTTCCATCACCTATTTTACTACCATTTGGTGCAGATATATTACCAGAAAATTCATAAGTAGTATTGAATTCGATATTGCTCATCATCATAGCGAACATACCCAAACCCTTCTTATAATTTCTTTTTAGCTTACGAATTGAATCTTGTAGGTCTTTCTCAGTTATTCCTAGCTCATCTAATGATTTTAATTCAGATTTACCCTCTTCTGTGTGAACTGAATCCAAATATGTCTTAAAAGTGAAGTATGTGTCTTTTCCTTCTTTCTGTATTTCATAAGGTAGGATTCCTTTTTCTTTCAAACGATTGAAATTATCGAAATAACCCGTAGCACTGACTACCAAATCAGCCGAATCATTGATATACTCATATTTTATGTTGTTCCAAGTGCTAACACCTGGGTATTCATCAAACATTTTGTACATTTCTTCCATTGCTTTTGCTTCTGGGTTTTCGAGAGTTACTCCAAATCCCATAGGGTCAACAGGCATTAGGTAACTAGTCTCTACTTTACCCGATTTATCTGGATTTATAATATAGTGGACGTTAATCTCTATGCAAGAGGTAAGTATCAAGCCAGCTGTTATAAATAGTAGTAGTCTTTTAATCATAATAATTCCATTTTAGATTTGGCGTAACTCTTTTGCCATTTTAGTAAACCTACGAATGACAAAATAAAATAAATTAACATAAGTACTGAATAAATTTCTAATCCCCGCTGCATATATAGCCATACGGATAATCCGTTTATTGCTATCCAATAGAGCCATGCAGACCTAAGTTTTATCGCTTCGAAGTAAGTAGCTAGAAATGCAAAAACAGTTGTAAAAGCATCGAAATAAGGATTATTAGCATCAGTGTAATTACTGAATAGCCAGCCCAAAGATATAGATACAGCAATTGAAAAAACAATCCAACCACTGTGTACGTATAGTGAAGTTTCCGAAACTTGGAGAGGTCTTTTACCACTATTCGCAGACCATTTACGCCATCCATATACTCCCATTATTACATAGTAGCTATAGAGTATAGACTCCGAATATAATTTTGTCTCTATGAAAAGATAAATACTAACCAATGAGCCCAAAATACCGAATAGCCAGCACCATATATTCTCTCTTATTACTAAGATCAGAAATGCCAAATTGAGGATTGTGCCTACTATCTCTAATATCGTATTTGTTTCCATGTCGTTTAGCCGTCTTTTTTACAATATTTTCTTGTGTTTTAAAACAATAAATCTTAAATTAAAGAGTTAATAGTCTTAAATGTTAATTAACTTTCAAAATTAAAAGGTGTCTTTATGAAAAAGAATATGGGTTCTGTCGACAAAATACTACGTATAATAATTGCAGTAGTAGTAGCGGTACTGTTTTTCACAGGTGTAATATCTGGTTTACTTGGTACAATACTACTTGTATTAGCAGTTGTTTTCGTGCTAACTTCTTTAGTTGGTTTCTGTCCACTCTATACTATCTTTGGTATCAAGACTTGTAAAGTCAGCCAAGAATAATCAATAGTAAAAAATAATATTCATTGAAAAGCCGTTTTAGATATTTCTAAAACGGCTTTATCTTTTCTTCCGATCTTCATTAGCTTATTGCTTTATAAACTTCTTCAACACAACTTCATTAGTAACCAAATTAGCTTTCACAAAATAAGTGCCTGCTGCTAATCGAGAAATATCAATCAAGTTAGTATAAATAGAGCTACTTATCTTATTTCCATTAATATCTACTATTTCATAATCTCTAATAATACGGTTAGGTACATCAACTCTTATAAAGTTTGTTGATGGATTAGGATATATTTCGCTATTAGCGCTCAACTCCTCATTCACAGAAGTGATAATTGGCGATACTAGATATTGATAATTATAAATTTTCTGTTCGGGGTTTTGAGATGGGGATACTTCTACAACAGTAAATATTAATCTACCTGATTCGCGCTGTATAAATTGAAATTCAGTTGATTTGATAGTGTCATTTGGTTCTTCTTCGAAGACAGTACTATAATTCAACTTTATTCTAAATACGTTATCAATTGTAATATCAGGTAATTGTAATTTACCATCACCATCATAAACTACGGTATATTTACCTTGAGCCTTTCCACTATAATCATAAGAAAATTCGGATTCGTACTTTTGTCCGAATTTCATTGGATACGGATAGTAATCTATAGGTTTATCAAACTTTAAAAAGTCAGTATTAATCTTGTAGCCCAATAGTTTATGTGAATTCTGATCAACTTGAATATAGTTTGTAACCGAATTTATAAAAGATGGTGTTTGATATTGAGTAGCATTAGGGAACGTACTCTGAGCTTCTTGAGACGCTTCAGATATTGGTTTCCAGAAAACTTGTTCCAAATCCTGAGTATTGGTAAGAGTAGAATAGTCCCAAACCTGATCTTTTCCACCTAAGTTATCTAAGATTCTAAGTGCCTGGGGAGTAGAGCTTCTATAGTTACCATTCACACCAATTTTCGGGAAATCTTTTTCGGTCAAATCCTCTTGTGCCGTTAAGGAAACAAAAGCTGACATCACTAATAAAACTAACAATTTATACATTTTCTAACTTTCCTTTTTCTTCTCAAATAATTTAATTTCGTTTTTGACAGGTTTCAATGTCATAAGATAAGAATAAATTGCTTTCAAATCATCTTCTTTCATATTTCTATATACTAACCAAGGCATCATAGTATTTACTTCACCTGCATCCAAATTACGAATAACATAATTGCTGTCTGCATAAGACTTGAATTTAGAGACAAACTGTTCTTCCGAAAAGTTACCAATTCCTGTTTTTTTATCGGGAGTGAGGTTAGCAGATCTATTTATATCTCCATTTGGATATGGGAACTCCATTCCTCCAGCGAACTCCATACCTTCTATATATTCACCTTTCTCCATTGGTGTATGGCAATCAGCACAAGCCGCTAAAGTAGCTATATACTTCCCATGCTCTACTTTATTACTTTCACTAGGTTTTTTACCAAATTCAGCTTTTTGTGGAATTAGATTTACTATTAGACTCATTGGGAAATTTAGTTCAGTTTTTTGTGGTACTGATTTGTTTGGTTCTATAGTCCTCAAATATGCTATTATAGAATAAATATCTTCTTTGTCGGCTTTCCCAAAGCTATGGTAAGGCATAATCGGGAAAAGAGCACTACCGTCTTTGCTAACTCCAGAAGTAATTGCTCTAAATAGCTCACCATCCGTCCAATCGCCTATTGCAAAAGGAGTAATATTTCTTGAAATCACATTCCCTGGTAAACCCATTTCTTCAGTCCATTTCTCACCGCCACCACCCCTTGTCTCTTCTTTTATAGGACCTGCCCACTTAGTATAATCTCTAACTGAGTGACAGTCAATACAACCAGAAACGGTTTCAACTAAATATTTTCCTCTCTCTAGCATTTGCGGAGTGACATCTATTGTGATGTTTTCAGGTTCACCGACATTTGGCAATGCAGTTGTTACATAAGTGATTACAGCAACAATGGCTAGTACAATTACGGAAACGAGAACAAGTAAGAACTTTTTCATAAATACCTCAAAATATTGTGAATAAGACGAGGAAAAATTATAAAAAAAGTTCAATATAATCAAAAATTATTTTTTCAACTTGTCGCCGAATACTTTTTTGAATTTCTCTATTTTTGGGGTTATGACAAAGCTACAATAAGGTTGATTACCATTTTGATTATAATAGTTCTGGTGGTAGTCTTCTGCTACGAAAAACTCACTAGCATGAGTAATTTCTGTTATAATTGGGTCCTCATATATTCCAGCATCGTTCAGTTTCTTCTTGTACTCTTCTGCAAGGTTCTTTTGGTTATCATTTAGATAGAATATACCAGATCGGTACTGAGTACCAACATCATTGCCTTGACGGTTGAGAGTAGTAGGGTCATGTGTTTTCCAAAATACTTCTAGCAGCTCTTTGAATGTAATTAATTCAGGATTATAATAAATTCTTGTAGCTTCGGCATGACCAGTATTACCAGTACAAACTTCTTCGTAAGTAGGGTCTGCCTTTTCTCCGCCTATGTATCCAGATTCTACTTTTTCAACTCCTTCCAATTCTTGAAAAATAGCTTCTGTACACCAAAAACATCCAGAAGCAAAAATAGCTGTATCAATTGTATTACTCATTATTTCCTTATCTACGTATTTAGTTTTATCATCAGCATTAGTACATGCTGTAGCACTTATTAATATTGCAAATATAATTATTATTCTTTTTATCATACAATACAAAACGGATAATGGAGCTATTTTGTTGTAATGTTAGTTTGATTAGTTCCAAGGAAGCTTCTGAATAATGTGTCAAAAAATAATACTATAGTAAATGTAAATGCTATAAATACATAATTCCTATTTATTACAATCGACAAATCAAGGTAAGGTATATTCTGAATTTTAAAAGTTTCGAAAGGAATAAATGGTAATGAAATAACAGAAAAAATCAGTAAAAGAACCCCAAGAACTATTCTCTTTGTCCGCTCTTTCCTTTTAATTAAGGCCATAGTATCCATAGTAAAGCTATTATCAACTTTACTTTTAAGATTATCTTTTAACACTTCTTCTATGTTTTCCATATCACTCACTTCTGAAGTTCATTATTATATTTTTTATTAGCTATAGATTTAAGTTGTTTTCTCAGCCGATGTAATTTTACTTTTATATTAGTTTCCGAATCATCAGTTATATAAGATATTTCTTTTATAGAGAGCTCATTAAGATAATAAAATGTAATAAGCGCCGAATCACTTTCAGACAGTTCACTTATCAAATCCCTAACAATTTCATTTTCAAATTGATGCTTTTGATAATCAAAATTACTATCTTTTTGTTTTAAATACGATTTTAAATTCAGAAAATTATTTTTCTTTCTAATAAAGTCAATACATTTATTATAAGCAATCTTATAGAGCCAAGTTGATAGTTTGCTTTTCGTACCATCATACTTTTTAATTGCTTTATAAGCTTTATAAAAAGTCTCTTGTGAAACATCCCGAGCGTCCTCAGGATTGCGAAGTATATTCACACATATAGAGTAAACAAAGTTACTATGTTCGTTTATTATATGTCTGAATAGCTCCTTTTCACCAGAGTTTATTCGTTCTATTAGGTCTTTTTCCTCCAATTGAAAAATCCTATTTATTGTCTTTTTGTATTATCTTTCTTTCTACTATGAATTCTATAATCCAGAATAGTCCAGAGAAAATGAATAATGGTGGAGCAATAAACATATCGTCATTGTAAGCATCAGCCATGATAAATCCTACTAGTAAACCAACACCAAAACCAAATAATAATGAGCCAATTCGGAGAGTCCAATAGGTAAGATTGTCTTTCTTTTTACCAAAGAATAAACTAGCATCTATATTTCTTTCAATTAGTGCTAACCGTTCCTTCGATCTTGATTTTAGAAAAATGAATGCAATTCCAAATACCATTAGAAACATTGTTATTGGAATAAGAGCTTCAAAGAAATGTACCATAATTTATACCTATGAGTTGATGATTAATTTTGATACTTAGACGGCTACCAAGAAAACTGGTTACAGATATTAGTACATTTCGTCTTGTAATCTGAGCGCTTCATGGAGACTGTAAACTAATACTTCTTCGTTAATATCTTCTAATATTCTATATGTGAATGCTTTGATCATTACTCTACCTTCAAATTCAAGGCCTGGTATATCTTTGAGGAATTTACCGTTCCAGAAACCTAAATTCACCACTCCATTCTTTTTGCAGTTGATGTAGCAAACATTCTTTATATACTCATAAAAGGGGAGGCCATAGCTAAATTTGAATGATATTTTGTCAGATGAATTCAATACATATCTATCAAGTTCTTCTACTATTTCGCGTTGATTAATAGGTAATGTTTCTAAGTATTCTTCTAAGAATTGATATTTTACAGCCATTTCTTCTTTTTGAAATAAACCAACATTGCCCCACCCATAAGTAGCATTAGTCCCCAAGTTGCTTCATAGCCATATTCCCAACTAAGTTCGGGCATATCCTCGAAGTTCATACCATAAACTCCTGCTACGAAAGTAACGGGTATAAATATAGTAGCGATTAGAGTCAGTACTTTCATTATCTCGTTCATCTTATTACTGACACCAGTCATAAATACATCTTTGAGCGAGGACACAGTCTCTTTGAAAGTCTCGATAGTCTCTATAATTTGAATTGTATGGTCATATAAATCTCTGAAAAATCTCTCAGTATCTTCTGAAATAACACCGAATTCTGCTCTGTTTAGTTTGTTTACTACTTCTCGAAGTGGATAAACCGAACGTCTCATGTTTACTATTTGCTTTCTGTACTGCTGTAATTCATAGAGCAATTTATTATCAGTATCCTCAAATAATTTATCCTCCAATAATTCTAGTTTATCAGCTATGTCTTCCATAACAACAAAGTAATTATCAACGACGGCATCCATTAGAGCAAAAAGGAGATAGTCAGAACCTCTTTTTCTAATTCTGCCATTTGTATTTTTTATTCTTGCTCTTACATTATCAAAAATGTCACCCTTTTTCTCTTGAAATGATATCAGATAATTAGGACCAAGTACTAAACTTATAGGTTCAATATCTAGTTTATTGTCTCTAAGATACATCATTTTGAAAAAGACTACGAGATTATCTCCATATACTTCTATTTTTGGTCTTTGCTCTATATTTAAAATATCTTCGAGAAGTAGAGAGTGTAAATCAAAATCCTTACCGATAGTTTTTATAATATCTACATCGTGTATCCCATCTACATTTATCCAAGATATATGATCAACACCTTTTTCTTCATGAGCATCTGTAGCATTCTTTAGGATAAAACTATCATAATGGGTTTCACTATATCTAATTACAGATAACTCAACAGGTACATCTACGACTTCACCAGTATAGATAAGTGACCCAGGGGCTTTACCTACCAACTCTTTCTGGCGACTTATTTTTTTCGTTAATTTGAGTGGATTTATACTACTAAGTATTTCATTTGCTTTCTTCATCTACCATGCTTTCCAATTTTGAATACATTTTCTCAGTCCAAAGTTCTGCCGAGAGTAAAATATCATTACTCAATAGTTCGGAGTTCTTAAGCATTTTCTTACCAATATCAGATTTATAAAACTGTAGTATTGCTTTTATATCATCTTCAGAATAATATGACACATATAGCTCTCGTACCTGAATCATATAGTCATTTTTGAAAGAATCGATATAAGTTTCTTTGATTTCCTGATAATTCTCTACTTCTGGAGTAATCTGGAAATAATCAAGTACTTCTGCTGCAATAGCGGCTAAATCTACGTCTTTCATCTCACTTATTTCTATTAACTCATCTGCCAATTTGAGATGACTTTCGGTGTATTCGAGAGAGAAAGATAAGTTAAATCCTATCAAAAAGAAGATTAGTACTATGTATTTCATAATAATTTGATTTGTTTATTAAGAGTGATATTTTACAAGATAAGAATTGAAAAGTTAGAATACAAAAAATAAAAAGCCCTCGAACTAAAAATGTTCAAGGGCTTTAAATCTAACTTTGAAAAAGTAATTTGTGATTACTTTGTTTCTTCTGGTGCAAGTACAAATGATTTTAGACTTTTGTAATTCAGATATTTTCTTGCTGCATCTCTTACGTCTTCTTTAGTTAGTCTTTCTACAACTTTTAAGTAACTGTCAATACCAGAAAGATTTTCACCATACCATAAAGAATTATAAATCCAAGAACTCCATGTTTTGTTGTCTTTAAGAGCTAACTCAAATTCTCTCCTTTGAGTTTCTTTGATTTTCTGCATATTCTCATCAGAAATCAATTCTCTTTGTAGCTCTTCAACTATCATCTTAGTATCTTCTTTTAGTTCTTCCACTCTATTAGGGTCACAACCAAATGTAACTACAATATAACATTCAGAATGAGGGTATTTATCGTAACTAGAATATGCACTTACGTTGTAAACACCACCTTTCTCTTCACGTAGTTGTTCTCTAAGTCTTATTCCTAATACTTTGTCTAGAGATTGTAATACTTGTCTATTTCTTTGGTTGTAATCAAATTTATCGGTAGTAAATGCCATAATCACACGACTATTTTGGTCTAAACCTTTTTTGAATTCTTTATTGAAAGAACCTTTTGGCATTTTGGCACCCAAATCTTTCCAATTCTCAGCTTTGTCTGTTCCATTAAGTGAGCCAATATATTTAGCAACTAATTCTTCAAAATTAACTTTGTCCAAATTACCAGTGAATATAAAATTGAAATCACCTGCATTAGCAAATCTTGCTTTGTAAACTCTCATTGCATCATCTTTATTCACTTTAGCTAAGTCATTTTCTGTTAACGGCTTTGAACGAGGGTGATATCCTGAAAGGATATAACCAACAGAATCACCAAGAACTGATTGTGGATTTCTCTTTGAGTTAATCAAAGCATCTGTTCTCTTAGCTTTCCAAGATTGGAACGATTGATCGTCAATTCTTGGACTAGTGAAATATAGGTGTAATAATTGAAGCATTTCTTCAAATTCTTCTGTATTAGAAGATCCATTAAAACCTTCAGTTAAATTACCAATATTCGGGCTAACATTGAAGTTTTTGCTCGACATCATTTTCATAAGTGTTACTATATCAAAATTTGCTATACCAGAGCTATTAACTAGTTCATCTGCAAATCTACCCGAAACAAAGTCTTTATCAGACATCAAAGATGAACCACCTTTACTATATGCTCTGAATGTGATTTCGTCATCCTTGAAATTAGTATTCTTGAAATAAACATTAGCTCCGTTAGATAATTTAATCATCTTCACATCTTGTGGAAGATCTTTTTTACTTACAACTTTACCAGGAGTTAATTCCTTATCGAAAAAAGGTTTGTCGTTTACTTCTTCTGTGTATGCCGTAATACTTTTTGAAGTAATCTCTTTATATGTAGCAGCGAAGTCTTCTTTAGTAGGAACACTAGTAGCCGCCGCGGGTAATGAGATAGTAGCTATATAGTTATTGTCATCTATATAAGTTCCTAATCTAGCATTTACTTCTTCCTTAGTTATAGTAGGTAGTATCTTATTTACGAAGGCATACTCATACTCGATACCTGGTACTGCTTCATTAGCTAAAAAGTGTCTTACTAACTCACCACCTATATCACTAGACTCTACATTATTTTTCTCAGAATACATTTGTTTGTAATTTGAGATTATATTTTCTTTCATTCTAGCTAATTCAGAATCTGTGATACCATATTTAGTAGCTCTCATTGTCTCTGTTAGCAATACATCTGTAGCTTTCTTATATTCATTTCCTTTGGCCACTACTATCAAATCGAAATCTTCAGCACCCATAGAACGGCTATAACCAGCTCTAGAGAATTGGTATGCAGGATCAGCTGACAAACTTTGCTCAGTTAATCTTTCGTTCAATGCACCAGCAGCTATTTGGTCGATTATAGTAGTTCTATATTCGCCATAAGTTCCTTTTGCTTCTACTCCAGGTCTTCTATAAGAAATAGAAATAGTTGGAAAAGGCAATTCTTTGTCCGTAGCAATTGAAGTCAAAGGCATTTTATTTTCAGGTAAGCTATACTTGTCTGGTTGAGGTGCATCTTTTGCAACTGGAATACTGCCAAAGTACTTTTTAACAAATTTTTCCATTTTATCTACATCTATATCACCGACTATTATAACAGCCATTAAGTCAGGTCTGTACCATTTTTTGTAGAAATTTCTGAATTCTTCGTGACCAGATTTTCTTAATAATGTAGTATCACCAATTGGTAATCTGTCTTTGTATTTAGAGTTGTAGAATGACACTTCTTTATGAGCGTCAAACATTCTAGTTTGTACTCCACCTCTTAGGCGAGCTTCTTCTATTATTACTCCTCTCTCATCATCTATATCTTTATCAGCAAAAGTAACTTTGTGAGCCCAATTTTCAAGTATTTGAATACCAGTTTCTAATACTTTATCATCATCTGCTGGTAACTCTAACATATATACAGTTTCGTCGAAACTTGTATATGCATTCAAGTGAGCACCAAACTTAACACCATTTTTTTCTAAATAGTTAATCAATTCTGATTTTGGAAAATCTTCTGTCCCGTTGAAACACATGTGCTCGACAAAGTGAGCCATACCTTGCTGAATGTCTGACTCATCAACCGAACCAATTTTCACTGGCATTCTTAATGAAACTCTGTTCTCTGGTTTGTTATTTTTTAATATAAAATACTCCAAACCATTCTCGAATTTACCTGTTCTGATGTCATTCCTTAGTGGGAATACTTCGTCCAAAGAGCTGTACTTTACATTCGGTAACTCTTCGGCACTTACGTTCATCTGTGCAATCAAAGCTACAAAAAGTAATAATTTGGCGAATAATTTCATTCTAATCCTCTAAATATAAAATAATTAAATTGTTTTTTGTCAGTTTCTATTTGTAATTACAATAAAATAGCTAAAAAGTTACACTAACCACGTTGAGTGATTACAACTCCAGCAATTATTAACACACCCGCAACTACAAAGTTAGCATTAATTGCATTATCTAGTATAAAATAAGCTAATATTGTTGTCAATACAGGTTGTATATTATTGAACACAGATACTTTAGATGCTTCTATTTTCTGTAGAGCATAGTACCAAAGAGTATAACCTACACCAGATGTAATAGCTCCAATATAGAATATTTGCCACCAGTTTTTCGCTGAAATATCAGATAGGGAATACTCAACTGGATGGAAATGAAACACCGGTAAATATAAGATTAGTCCAAATATCATAGCTATACCAGTGGTAAAAATAGCACCGTATTTCTCAGCAAGCTGTTTACCTAGAATAGTATAAAATGCCCATGAAAGTGAGGCAATTAGAGCTAGTATATCACCTTTAGTTGAGAGATTATTTATATCAAATCCTTTGTTCAAAAGAAGTAAGACCGTACCCGTAACGGCAATCGCTATACCTAATAACTTTAGCTTAGTAGTCTTTTCTTTGAAAAACGAAACAGATATAATCAAAACAAATGCTGGTACTAATGAATATGCGAATGCAACATTAGGAGCTTCAGTTAGCTCTAGCGAACTAAGAAATAAGAATTGATTTATAGGTATATTAAGTAAACCAATCAGAATAAACCGCAACCAATCTTTTGGTTCTACTTTCTTGAAAATATCTCGCTTGAAAAGGAGTACAATTGAGTATAAAGTCGAGACTAATAATGCTCTATAGAATAATGCAACAGGTGCTGGGATTTCTGCAGTTAATGTTTTAGCAACTATATGAGTTCCAGAAGCTATCAATTGTTGCAATAGTAATAATAAATATATCAACAATAGACCTTCAAAATTTCAATTTCCTGCGTTTCGTATTTGTATTTATCCCTTATTTTCAAGGTATTATTCTTGTAACTTTTTCTTGTGGCATTGTCTGTCATTTTCTGAATTGCAGATTGTAGTTCTGTGATTTCTACTTTGTCGATAACTAACCCGATTTTCTCTGCTAATACTATCTCTCGCATAGTTTTCTGATTAGAAGTAATTACTGGAATTGCAGATTGTATAAATTCGAATAACTTATTCGGCAACGCGTTCTGGTATGAAATGCTCGTATCTTCGAAAAGAACTAATCCTACATCAGCAGACATAGTCGCCTTACTCAAATCATCATAAGGAATAAGTCCAGTGAAATGAACTTTTGAATCAAGCCCTTCTTTTTTGACCAATTCTTTTAAAGTATCTAAATAACCACCGCCTCCGATTAGTACTAATTCAGCATCTTCTATACCATTCATAGCCATTACCATAGTATCCAAACCACGTCCTTCTAATACCCAACCTTGGTAAAGCAGTACTAGCTTTTCTGGAGTTATATCAAATTTATTTCTGAGATACTCACTTTCGACTAAAACTTGGGTAGGCGGAAGATTCTTGATTGTAAAATATGGAATAGTATGCATAAATAGCTTCCTTAAATAATCAGCATCTACATCGGCTGACACCATTATTTTATCAACGTATGTCACCAAGTATTTTTCGCGGAATTCGAGTAACTTCCTTGCAAATGGTCTATCTTTGAGTGAGTTGAGTTGCGAATATATCTCACGCGAATCATAAATCAATTTAGCATTTCTTTTTACCTTAATCGACTTAGCAGCAGCCAAAGAATAGAAATCTCCAGCATGGGCGAATTTCCCTGATAATTTCAGATTCTTAATTGCTTTTGTGAATTCTTTTTGGGAATGACGGACTTTCTGATTTAGATTAATCTTGCAATTATAATAATCTTTTTCTGATATATAATCAGGAATAACTCCATAATCTGGAGTTACTAGAGCTACTTTTCTTTTATATTTTATTAGTGTTTTGACAAGGTTTATTGTCCTAGCATCGAAAGTAGGATTAGCAAAACAAATTATTATTACATCATAGTTATTATTCATCGCACAAATTTAACTACTTAGCGAGTTATAACAATAGGTTTCGCTTCAGTATTATCGTTTCCTTCTATCACTATGAAGTAAATGCCTGTTGGTAGAGTAGTTTCGGTTATATACTCACCGCGTTCCAATCTCCCGTTCGGATAATTCTCAATTACAGATGTTCTGCGTTCTAACTCCCCTACTCTTATACCTTTGCTATCATATATATAGACATTCATTTGTACATTTTCTTTAGGGGTGAACTCCATATAGCTAATCGCTAATGAACCATTACTCGGATTTGGATATGGAGAAGAGCTCTCGAATATATGATTTTTGTCTATACGTATTGATGTAAAAGTCCAAGGTACATCACATTTGGAAATTGCTTCAAAACTAAAAGGAGCGACGATTCCTTCTATTTTGAAAAAATGAGGTGAGCAGATATCAGGTATTTCTACTATATCTTCGAAGTTACCAGTAGAGTCTCCTTCAAAACAAATTTCAAATTCAGCTGATTCGAAAGGTCCTAACTTAGGCAAATCACTAGGTGGAGCTGCAAAGTAATATTTATCTCTGAGTTTTATTAGCTGCACTTGATATTCAATATTCGAAGTATTAGTAATTTTAACTTTTTGACAGGTTTTATTACCCAAAGTAAGAGTATCAATTGTGAATGGCTCTGTTATCGAGTAATCTATTGAAAGTCTATTCGAATCTATAATCACTGATACGAAAAAAGAGGCAGATGAATCAATACATCCAAACTCTGATTCTACTATTAATTTATAGTTACCACCCTCCTTTACAAATACAGATTTATTATTTGATATTAATTCAGATGTTTCATTGTACCAACTGTATATATGATGATCAAACTCAGATTGCAATAGAATAGAATCACCAATACAGAAATTATTTTTAGTAATTGGTATTATATTGGGTTCGGGTAGTGGTTTGATAGACACATCCATAGTATCGTACTTTATACAACCATCAGGACTTGTAGTTTGAACAATATAGTTACCGCTCTCATATACATCTAAATAGGATGTAGTGTCACCGGTACTCCATAGGTAGCTCTGGTATATAGTATCTACAGAGAGTCTTACAGTATCTCCTTCACATGGATAATTGGAATTGTCTGACTGAATCTCTGGAATGTAATCTGGATAATATATAACTTGAAAATCATAAATAAATGCAGTATCACAGGGGCTAGCATAGGCAAATGCACGATACTTTCCTTCATCACCTGAGTAGAACGAATTTCCTCTTCCGCAATTTGTCCAAACTGTATTTGGCAAAATGTCAGGTGGTTGAATGTGAAGCTCAGCAATATCTCCACGACATATATATACTGTATCTCTTGAGATTACTTTATTTACTTCTGTAACATTACGAGTTCTGAATACATCATCGCCCACAACCCAGCCAGTTGTATCATCTATAAAAAACAAATCATCTAAATCACCATCAATACCGCAGTTCAAATTTTCCCAATTACTACCAGCATCGCAAGTGAAGAACACTGATTTTTGGAATCCACAAACCCATCCTGAAGTTTTATTAATTAGAAAAGAGCCGAACATATCTCTCGCTGTACCCAGTATTTTACGATTAATCTTTTTACCTTTATCCGTTGTGAATAGCATTCCGCCGTAACCGTCTGCTCCTTCACAACCTTCCGCAATAGGTATAATAAATGAAGAGTCTTGATATGAGAGTTCCTCTGCCCAATCAATAGGACCTGTTTCGAAGTCTATATCCCAATTACTACCGTAATCTGTTGTTTCCCAAACATATCCAGAAGAAATAGCTTGACCATAGCCAGTTGTACCGTTTATATGAACATCCGAAAGTTTTGTTCCCCCTCGTACTTCATACCTCTTTTGTGTCCAGCTTTGCCCACCATTTGTAGTCTTAAAGAATAATTGAATTTCGCAACCACTAAATCCAGTTGATGCAACTGTAATTCCATTATTATCATCATAGAAATAGCAACCCCAAATACTGTATAATTCGCCAATTCTAGGAGAAATATTCGTCCAAGTTCGTCCACCATCAATTGATTTATATATTGATCCTGCGGTAGATTTGTCCTCTTTCCCTCCTGAAGTATAACCTATATTAGGAGAAGTGAAATGAATACTTTCCAATTGTACCGAATTATTAATGTCCACATTCACTGTCTCCCAGTTATCACCACCATCTTTGGTAAATGAAACTTGACTATTAAAACCACAAATCCAGCCTAAGTTCCTATCACTAGGTAGAAAGAAGACATCAAGATAAGCCTCTTGAGAATATCTGCCAGCAATATTTACTTTCTCCCACTTATTCAACCACTGCGATTGGGCTAGAATAGGGATAAGAAATAGAATAATATATAGGATTTTAGTTTTCATAGATTTGTTATAGACAAATTAAGTACAATAAAGTTTCACAATCTACAAAAGAATTAGAAAACTAAATCGGTCTCTAGATTGTGGAAAACTTTGATGTTGATAATTACTTCCCCCTAATTATCAACACACTTAGGGAATATTAACTTTTTTTACAGATTGGATCACGATGAGTTAACCCATATATTTATTAATACTTACTGTGCATTCATGATTATATAATAACTAATGTAGTGTTTACGCTCTTAACTTATTGAATCTTTTAACCTTTGAAAAATGCAAATAAAAATAAAAAAAAAACGAAAATAAATTACTTGCCTTTGATACAAAAAATCACAAAATTGGAACTGTGGTCATAATTCAAATCAGATAATATTTTTTCCCCAAATATCTGTTTTTGAATAACAGGAAAGATACGAAATAATTATTAATCAAACTAAAAAGTGAAGCAGGTATATACGTGGCAAATCCAAAAGACAAATTTGCATTATTCCCTGAGAAGGATTCAGCGAAGGACATAACTCGAGATAGAAAGTCTCCAACGAATAGAGATGAGAAAGCGAAAATCAAATGGGATGAGTGCTTAGAGATAATAAAAGACAATCTGAATGAACAAGCATTTAGCTCATGGTTCGAACCAATTATTCCATTGAGAATTGAAGATAACAACCTAATTGTTCAGGCACCTAGCCAGTTTTTTTATGAGTGGATCGAAGAACACTACTATGATCTATTGAGAAATTCACTGACAAGGGTAATGGGAAGTAAAATCAATCTTCAATATGAAGTTGTTATTAAAAATGACTCAGATGATACTTTAGAAAGTAGAACTATCCGAGTACCAGCTTTCAGAAATCACTCAGGTTCACAAGGTGCGATTAATTTTGCAGAACAAAACAAGAAAGAAGAATTTGCAACTGGTCTAAACCCACGTTATCATTTCGAAAATTTTGTTGTAGGTGACAATAATCAACTAGCATACTCTGCTGCTGAAGCAATAGCTAAAAAACCGGGTGGTACTAGCTTCAATCCTCTATTCATATATAGCAAAACGGGATTGGGTAAAACTCACCTTATACAAGCTATTGGTAATGAAGTGATTAAGAAAAACCCGAAGATGAAAGTTAGATATACTTCGAGTGATAGATTCACTATGGAGTTCATCACTTCTATCCAAAACAACAGCGTAAATGACTTTGTAAGTTTTTACAGAGGAGTGGACGTACTGATAGTTGATGACATTCAGTTTTTCAGTAGTAAAGAAAAAACTCAAGATAACTTCTTCCATACTTTCAATGCACTTCACCAAAGCGGAAAACAGATTATCTTGGCTTCAGATAAATCACCAAAAGAACTAGTAGGATTGGACGAAAGACTAATCTCTCGTTTCCAATGGGGACTATCTGTTGATATACAAAAGCCAGATTTGGAAACAAGAATGGCTATACTGCAAAAGAAATCACTGAACGAAGGAATCGAATTACCACACGATGTATTAGAGTATATGGCAGAAAATGTCACTTCAAGTGTTCGTGAGTTAGAAGGTTCGCTAATAGGATTAATTGCAAAAGTAACATTGGACAAAAAAGACATTAGTTTAGAGCTAGCAAAAGAAGTGGTAGCAGGTGTAGCTAAGTTAGAGAACAGAGAAATCACAATGGATGATATCAAGAAAACTGTTTCTAATTACTATAATATATCAATCGACGCTATCGAATCTAAATCAAGAAAACACGAAATTGCACTTTCTCGTCAGATGTGTATGCAAATATCAAAGAAATTGACTAATCTTTCACTCAAGAGTATTGGAGCTCACTTCGGTGGTCGTGACCACTCTACAGTACTTCACTCTTGCCGTGCGATTGACAATTACCTAGAAACAGATAAGAAAGTAAAATCTGATTATGACAAGATAGTTAGTGAAGTAAAAAAACACTAATTAGCTAAAATTAAATTGTAATAGTTAAACGTCTCGATATTCGAGGCGTTTTTTTTTGTAACAAATTGACCTTTTAATTGTTTATATATAAAGGGCGAAATTTAATTTCAATAAATCAATTTTATTTCTTAAGTTTCCCTTAGCATAAAGGAAAAAATATGAATTTCAATCTTACATATAAATCAATCTCTGGTTTTAAGTTTGGGCTAGTTCTTTGCTCAGCTTTTATTCTCGGCTCCGTTCACATTTCTTATTCATCTGCGAATAGCGAAATGTCGAGTGCTGAGATTTTCAAACCAGTTGCAGAAAAGCTTGTCAAACAAGGCGTTGACTCAGCTTTTATATATAATTTGATTAACGATAAGAACGTTAAATTCGACGAAGGATTTGTTAAAATTAATGTAATTGGATCAGGTAAAGCAGCTGACTACAGTAGCCACTATAACACTAGAGCTGTGAGTAAATCCAAGACTTTCCTAGAAGAAAACCTAGCTATACTACAAGCAGCCGAAGATAAGTACGGTGTTCCAAAAGAAGTAATTACTTCTATATTATATGTGGAAACTCGCCATGGTGGGTATTTGGGTAATAATAATATAGTAAGTGTATTCTTGAGTACTGCTCTTGCTGATCAAAGTATTTTCATAGATATGAATTCGAGAACACTAAAAGAAACTTATAATAATGATTCTGAAGAGTTGGATAAATATCTTACTAAATTAAAAGATAGAGCAAAATATAAAACTAAATGGGCTATGGAACAATTAGTTGCACTAGAGCAACTAAACAAGTTATCTCCTGTACCTATCACTGAAATCAATGGTTCTTGGGCTGGTGCATTTGGTATGTCCCAATTCCTTCCATCTAGCTATGTTAGCTGGGCTGTGGACGGCAACAACGATAAAGTAGTAAACCTATTTGATAAAGAAGATGCTATATATAGTGTTGGAAACTACCTTAACTCAAATGGATGGGGCAAAACAGATACTAAAAAGCGTAAAGCTGTGTGGCACTACAATCATAGCAATGCTTATGTAGATGCTGTATTGAAGCTATCTGAACTCATAGCATCTTAACCCATAGTCAAATAAAGATGAATAAGTTGAAATTTGGGACTAAGATAGACTGGTTTGGCCTGACACTAATATTAGGCCCAGCTATTGGTATTTCAATTTTTACATTATTATCTATTAAATTGATAAACAGTAAAGCGTTGAACATCTCACCATTAGATATAGGTTGACTAGTAAAAGAAATTGAGATTAGAAAATCTCATAATTCGTAACCCTTATTTCTTGCCACCATTAGTAACAAGGAATAATTCTAAGCTCGAATTAATAAGATTATGCTTAGATTAGATTTTATTTTTTGTAATATTTTGAAAATTATGTCTGCAAAAACCAATCCGTTTGATTATAATAAGTTTAAAACGTCTAAAGACGAAAAAATAAATCTCTATCGAAATATACTCTTACCTCGGATGATAGAGGAAAAGATGATATTACTGCTACGTCAGAACCGAATATCTAAATGGTTTTCAGGCATTGGTCAAGAGGCGATTTCTGTTGGTTCTACTTTAGCTATGCTCGATGATGAGTTCATTTTGCCAATGCATCGTAATTTGGGGGTATTTACTAGTCGTAATATGCCACTCAAAAAGCTATTCTCCCAATTCCAAGGAAAGGCAAACGGCTATACTAAAGGTAGAGACCGTTCATTTCACTTCGGAAGTATAGACGACCACATAATTGGTATGATATCCCACTTAGGACCACAACTAAGCATTGCTAATGGCCTGTCTCTAGCTAAAAAGCTTAAATCAGAACACAAAGGAACACTAGTGTTCACTGGTGATGGCGGCACAAGTGAAGGTGAATTTCATGAAGCACTCAACTTAGCTGCTGTATGGAAATTGCCTGTACTATTTCTAGTAGAAAATAATGGTTATGGCTTATCGACGCCTAGCTCTGAGCAATTCGCAATGAAGGACTTCGTTTCGAAAGGGCCTGGGTATGGTATAAAAGCAATTAAAATAGATGGTAATAATATACTCGAAGTATATGAGACAATTAAAGATATTATGATCTCGATGAGAGAGAATCCAGAACCAATATTATTGGAATGTATTACTTTCAGAATGAGAGGACATGAAGAATCATCTGGAACTAAGTATATTCCTCAAGAATTATTTGTAGAATGGGCGAAAAAAGACCCAGTCCTTAACTACGAGCGATACTTACTTGATACAAAAATTATCACAAATGAAGATGTAGAAAATATCAGAAAAGAGTTCGCAGAGTATATAGACGAAGCTATAGAAAGTGCGTTCGAAGAGCCAGAAATCACTGTTAATACAGAGGCAGAGTATGCCGATGTTTACAAGGTAAACCCACATATAGAAATCAATCCAAAGTCAGAAAACAAGACAGAGAAGCGCTTCATAGAGGCGATATCTGACGGACTATACCAATCTATGGAGCGAAACGATAAAGTCATCCTGATGGGACAAGACATAGCCGAGTATGGTGGTGCATTCAAAGTAACGCAAGGTTTTCTAGAAAAGTTTGGTCGTGATAGAGTCCGGAATACTCCGATAATAGAATCTGGAGCTATTGGTGCAGCACTTGGGATGGCAATAGAGGGATATAAGCCAATAGTCGAAATGCAATTCTCAGACTTCGTTACTTGCGGATTCAACCAAATAGTAAACAATCTGGCTAAGCTCAACTATCGCTGGGGACAAAACGCAGACGTGCTAATAAGAATGCCTACAGGTGCAGGAGTAGGCGCAGGTCCATTTCATTCGCAATCTACTGAGGGTTGGTTCTTCCAAACTCCTGGGTTGAAGCTCGTTTACCCATCTAACCCAACAGATGCGAAAGGACTATTAGTGGCTAGTATCAACGAAGAGAATCCGGTTCTATTCTTCGAGCATAAAGCACTATACAGAAAAATAAAAGAAGAAATATATGATGACATATATAGCATTGAACTTGGGAAAGGTAGCTATGTCACTCGTGGTAACACAGCAAGTATTATCACCTATGGTTATGGGGTACATTGGGCAAGAGAACTAGTAGAACGAAAAGGATTGGACGTAGAAATCATTGATTTAAGAACTCTACTTCCTTTCGACAAAGAAATAATAGAAGAAACTATAAAGAAAACGAATAGAGTACTTCTATTACAAGAAGACACTATAACTGGTGGAGTAATAGCAGAGCTTTCAGCTTACATTACGGAGAATCTATTCGATTATCTAGATGCACCAGTAGTTAGAGTTGGTTCTCTGGATACGCCAGTTCCATTCGCAGATGATTTGGAAGCAAATTTCCTTCCTAATGCCCGATTGGAAAGTAAACTCGACTATTTGATTAATTACTAAAGACTATTAATCGGAGTAACTTGACTTTAGTGTCAATTTATTCTTATCTTAGAAGTCAATTAAAAAACGAAAATTAGCAAAACAAGGTATTTGAGATGTATATAGATTTGATGAGTCCAAAAAAGCAAGCAGAGACTAATAACAAGAACCCAAAAGCGAAGAAAGTTTACATAGAAACTTACGGCTGTCAGATGAATCAGGCAGACTCCGAAGTAGTTGCTTCCATCTTGGCCAATGATGGTTTTGCTATTACTGATACAGCTGACAATGCGGACGTAATCTTGCTCAATACTTGCTCTATACGTGACAATGCTGAACAAAAAATATTCCACAGATTATCACATCTTCGCCAATACAAAAAGAAAAAATTCAAACTAGTAGTTGGGATTCTAGGCTGTATGGCTGAGAGATTAAAAACTAAGTTAATAGGTGAACGAGACCTAGTAAGTATAGTCGTAGGTCCCGATGAATATCGCTCATTACCCTCTCTTATAAATCAAGCAATAAAGGGTGAACAAGGAGTAGCGGTAGAGCTAAGCAAAGTTGAAACTTATGAAGACATAACTCCACTAAGAACTGAAGGAGTAAGTGCGTGGTTATCTATAATGAGAGGTTGCAATAACTTCTGTGCATTTTGTGTAGTCCCTTATACAAGAGGTAGAGAGCGTTCGAGTAGCTATGACTCGATATTACAACAAACGATTGGACTATACGAGAGCGGTGTAAAAGAAGTAACTCTTCTTGGTCAGAACGTAAATAGTTATAATGATTTGAATGCAAAAAAAGACTTTCCTAAATTATTAGAGGGAATTGCTCAAGCATTACCTTATCTAAGAATTAGATATTCGACTAGTCATCCGCACGATATGAGCGATGAGCTAATCTATGCACACGAGAAATATGACAATATTTGTAATTTCATTCACTTGCCTGTGCAATCCGGAAGTAGCAAAATCCTAAAGAAAATGCGTCGTGATTATACAGCTGAAGAGTATATGGAACGAATAGCTATGATTAGAAAGAACATACCGGGAGTCTCACTCTCTACTGACATAATCTCTGGCTATTGCACAGAGACCGAAGAAGATCACCAAATGACTCTAGACCTGATGAAAGAAGTCAGATACGACGGTGCTTTCATGTTCAAATATTCGGAAAGGGGCAATACACTTGCCGAGAAGAAGTATCCGGATGATGTACCAGAAGAAGTTAAGACTAGACGGTTGGAAGAAATTATATTCCAACAACGTGCAATAGCTGGTGAGATAAATGAAGCCGAAATTGGTAAAATCCACGAAATATTAGTCGAAGGTCCTAGCAAGAAAAAAGAAGAAATGTGGCAAGGAAGAAGTGACACAAACAAAATGTGTATCTTCCCTTACAACGGTGAAAAAGAAGGCGACATACTAAAAGTAAAAGTAGTTAGCGCAAACTCAGCTACCCTATTTGTAGAAATAAAGAAGTAGGGAGATTTTGTACTATCGGTCAAAAGTATGAAATATTAATGTATTGCCGTTGGCTTTAGACAACGGATAGTAATAAAATCCAAACAACTCGGACTTTAGTCCCATAAATATTGAACTCCTTCGGTGTTCTCCTGGACTCTTCTAACGCCTGCGGCGTTATCAGAGTGACGTGGTTTACAAATAGTTATGGGGCAATACGTCTCTACAATCCGTGTAATCCATTAATCAGTGATTCTGACAAAAACGTTAGACCTTGGCCCATTTTTTTAATTTATTTCATAATTTGCAAACGCTAGAATTTTAGATATTAGAATAAGCGAAACTGAAATGAAGTTAAAGCGACGAAAAAAGATATTCAAGTACCTCAACGTATTAGACCAACCGATTAATTTTACTCCGTTTGTATTCAATAGAATGGTATTTTTGTGGGCACTGCTTGGAATTGCAGGTGGTATCACGGCTGGTGCATATTGGATCGTTCTCGAATACATAACCCACTGGCTTGGCTTTTTCGATGGATGGTTAGTGATTCCCGTTATGGCACTTTCTGGACTTCTTGCAGGGTTAATTATCCATTGGATAGGCGACCCAGGGGAAATACAGCTCATAGTTAACAATATCCGATTCAAAGATGGTAAGCTAGATCCTCGCAACAATACTTCTATGATTCTCTCCTCGCTTCTATGCGTAGGCTCTGGTGGTAGTTTGGGCCCCGAGGCACCGCTTGTTCAAGTTACGGGTTCTATCGGCTCTTGGATGGGCAAACTCTTCCGCCTAAAAGGTGAGGATATGCGTTCACTTAGCATAGCTGGGATGGCGTCAGGGTTTACGGCTCTATTTGGTGCACCACTTGGTGGTAGTCTCTTTTCATTGGAAATTCTGCATCACAGATACGCAGTAGAATATTACAAAGCTATTATACCAGCATTCGTTGCTAGTAGTTTTAGCTACGTTATATTCGCTATTATAATTCAACTTGGTATTGGCCCAACTTGGAACATACCAAGCTACCACCTAGTTGATAAATTTGACTTTCTCTATGCGGTTTTATTCGCAATTGCAGCGACTATACTAGGATGGATTTTCATACTTTTAGCTCGCCAATTCAAGCTAGCATTTTCTATGTTAAAAACGCCGATTTATATAAATACTCTAATTGGTGGTATTCTGCTAGGTTGTATTTCATATTACTATCCTATTACTCGCTATTTCGGACATCATCAGATAAACGAGCTAGTAAGTGGTAGCTTCACATTGGAGCTATTGGGAGCAATTCTGCTGTTCAAGATATTAGCAATTGCTATCACGGTTACATCTGGTTGGCGAGGTGGATTTATTATTCCACTTTTCTTCTCAGGCGCTACTTTAGGCCTGATTATTCATTCAATCTTTCCGTCTGTTAGCCTATCATTGACTATTGTTAGCTGTATGGCCGCTATCAACTCTTGCGTTACCAGAACACCTATGAGCACAACTATACTTATATCTACTCTTACTGGGTTCACTTACTTTATTCCAATACTTTTCGCTAGTCTTACTGGCTATTTTCTTGCACCTCGAATCCCATTTATCAAATCTCAGATGGAAGAGGAAAAATAGCAATTCTTGTTATTCATTTAGTGCCAAATAGTTAGAATTACTGATGCATATACACAAAATTCGCTTGAGCATTTTTGGAAAATAAATAAGAGATAAAAGAGTCTTTATTATTGGAATTAATAATGATTTATATTAAATTTCGGAAATGAATTAACAAAAATAATTTCTAAAAAATTGAAGAATAATAACAATTAATAAATAATATATAAAAGTGGGTTTATGAGTACAAATTCTATAACTAAAATTCCTTTTCTATTACTTTTAGTAATGGTTTTAGGAGTATCCACTATTGTCGCAAAGACAATAACATCAACACCACAAGGTGGAAAATGGGGCGAGATAACAACATGGATTGGAGGTGAAACCCCTACAAAAGACGACGATGTAATTATTACATCGCTCGTTATAACTAATGGTGGGCCCTATTCTGCTACAACATATCTAACGAAGAACTTAACCGTGAACAAAGGTGGTACAATCCTTAGGGAAGGGGCTGGTTCGGGTGGTTATGTTATCTTAGAAGTAGGCGGTAACCTAATTAACAACGGCGAAATAATTGATTTAGCGGCATATTTTGATGTAAAGTTAAACGGCAGTCTTGAAAATAATGGTATTTTAAAACCAAGAACAATTTATTTGAATGGAAGTGACATCTTTTTATCGACATCAAAACCAATAGAAAGTTCTAACTTCACGATTAATAATACTGTTGCTAGTATTACTGCTAATTCTGACCTTTGGTTTAAAAACAGTAGAGTTAGTAAATCTGGTGATGGGTATATTAACTTAAAAAATTATAATCTAACATTAGAAGCTGATACTATTGCTTACTCAGGTTATGTAACTTCAAAAACAAATTTCTCAGTACCAATCATATTTGAAACGCCAGGAATAATTAATATTGATAAGTCAATATTTGGAGCTGAGATAACAGGCGATGCTACTATAGAAAGTAAAGATTATGCCTTTTTGAATGCTTTCACTATTAATGGTAATCTTTATATAAATGAGAACACAAAAGTAAGTACTGCTGAGCGATTAAAAAAAATCAGGGTTAATGGTAATTTCTTCAATAATGGAATTATGAACTATGACACTATTAGAACGGCAGGAGTAGTTTTTGCGGCAAAAAATATGACAGTAAGCGTGTATGGCGACTTTAGTAATACATCAATTACAGGTGCAACTGATATCGTTATTGTCACCGAAGGTAGTACACGTAAAATTAAAGGGATTGTAGATAATAACTTTAAAATATTACAATCAGAAACAACCGCTACCCCTGGTGGTAAGGCACTAATCGAAGATAAATTTATTATTGGTGGAAGATTAGAATTATATGCTGATTTAGAAATAGATACTACCGGTTATTTGGAATTAACTGGAATTGACGTCAGTCAATTCTATATCGCTAAGGATATCAAGTTGATTAATAACGGGGTGCTAGACAGAGTACATGATGTTAAAAATAGTTGGCTTAACCGTAATTTTACTAATCAAATTGGAACATCCGTTGATTATGAATTAAGATCTTGGAAAGGGACACTTAATGACGGTATTATTAATAGCATAAACGTTAAAACAGTTAATAATCAAGCATATCCTGGGTTATCAGGTACAGCCAAAAGATGGTGGAGAATACAAACTCCTGACAAATATATTGATTTACAATACACAATCAAGTTCTTCTACGATGAGACACAGCTTAATGGTCAAAAAGAAGAAGACCTAAATGTTTTCAGAACTACTGATGGTGGTGCGACTTGGAAGGTAGTTTCAGTTGGTGAATTTGCAGAACATAATATGGAAGAAAATTATTTCAGCATAGGATCATTGTCAAAACTGGAATCAATGCTAACTGAATTTGGTGATTTTGTCATTGGTACTGGAAACGTAAGTGTACCACTAGAAATACCAATAGAGA
>PGYR01000074.1 GCA_002839765.1 Ignavibacteriae bacterium HGW-Ignavibacteriae-4 | reverse complement strand
CACTTAATACTGACAATAGAGTAGTATATATAACTGGTGCTTACACAGTTACTTTACCTGCTTCACCTGCTACAGGACAATTAATCCAAATCTACTCTGAAAGTACTACTGCAACTCTAAACCCACAATCAAAAGTCTTTAGAGATGGCGGTTCGGATTATGGCACTTCTGCCTTTTCAGATTTCACTGCTGGAACTAATTTAAGTTTATATTATAATGGAGCTAAGTGGTTACCAGTAGGTAGAAGATAAAAAAACTTTCATTTTGAAAATTAATGTTCAAAACCTCACACCATTCACGGTGTGGGGTTTGTTGTTTCTTCTACCTACGTCATGCTGAACAGAGTGAAGCATCCACAAAAACACCACGCTAAATAGGTGAAGGATTGTGAAAAGTCATTTGATTTATATGCGTAGAAGTTAATTTTATTTATTAGATTAGAAGTACATTCATATTACGAATGTAAGTAAATTTAGAATGTTGAAGGGCATTGTAAAAACAAACAACAGCGAAAATATCTAATGAAATATAAAAACATACGTGAAGAAGAGCTAAAAAATAAAGTTGGTAATGATTGGTTTAAGCAATTTGACTCTACCGAAATTCTTGGAAATATTGACTTTACTGTATTTCCAAAACAGGACAGCGTATTCGGCAGAACGCCGCTACTATGGGCAGAAGCAAAAACAGGGAATTATGACATTCCTACTATGTTTGTTCAACTTATACTGACTATTGGTAAAGCTAGAACTTTTGATAAGACTTTGCCTCCTGCCTTTTTAGGTGCTTTTGACTTCAAAAAGATTGCATTCGTTGACTATGTAAATATTCAAGACATTTTTTATCTCAACGACTTTAATTGGAACGTAACACCTAGTAATCACGAAACAAAAGAATTTCAGCTAATCAAAGAGCGTATAGAAGCTATTTTAAAAGCTAAAACGTATGTCTTTGACTATGAAAAAGATGCTGAGTTACTCAATAATTTCATCAAAAATAATGTTGCTAAAGCCACAACAAAAAGTAAAATAAAAATTGATAAAAATAATTTCATTCCCATTTATTTACGTTGGATAGAGATTGTCAAACCAATAATTGATGTTGATTGGGATGAGTTAAAAAAAGCAAATATTTTTGATAATGATTTCTACTTGGCTGACCTATTTGTAGATGATAAAGACACTCAAAAAATAGATGATGACCTGACAATCAGAGATAATTTATTTGTAGTGTTCCAAAATCAGGGCTATAAGATAGACAAAGAAGACATAAAGGGAATGTTCGACGCTACAATAAACATCAGAAATAAAGATGCTTATATGCAATTCTGGAAAATCTACAAAAGACCTCCTTTACAAGAGTTCCAAGATTACATTATTGAGCGTAGAGATTTACTTGTACCTCAGGATATAAGAGAACGAAAAGGAGCGTTTTTTACTCCTCGTATTTGGGTGGAATTATCTCAAAAATACATTACTGATTATCTGGGAGAAGATTGGCAAGACGAATATTATATATGGGATTGCGCTGCTGGTACAGGTAATCTATTAGCAGGTCTAAGAAATAAATATAACATATACGCTAGTACGCTAGACCAAGCCGACGTAAACGTAATGCACGAGCGAATAGACCACGGTGCAAACCTTCTGAAAAATCACGTTTTTCAATTTGACTTCTTGAATGATGATTTTACTAAGCTTCCTCAAAGCTTGCAAGACATAATAAACGACCCAGAAAAACGGAAGAAACTTATTATTTATATCAATCCGCCTTATGCGGAGGCTTCAAATGCTAAAACCAATATGGGGTCAGGCGAAAATAGAACAGGAATTTCAAACAACACAAAAGTTTATGAAAAATATCAGAGTAAAATTGGCACTGCTGCACGAGAGCTATTTGCACAATTTTTGATAAGAATTTATGACGAAATTCCAAAAAGCAAAATTGCAAATTTTTCAAAGTTAAAAAATTTACAATCCTCAAACTTCAGGGATTTCAGAAAAGTCTTCAAACCGAAACTAGAGAGAATTTTTTTGACACCAGCCAATACCTTTGATAATGTAAAAGGGAAATTTCCGATTGGTTTTTTCATTTTTGAAACAGAGATAATTGAAACTTTTGACAAAATAAATGCAGATGTTTATAATAAATTTGGTGATTTTTTCGGCTCGAAATACATCTATTCATATAAAGATGATAAATATATCATTGAATGGTTGAGAAACTATTATGACAAAGAAGGTGAAAGAATAGCATATCTTCGGATGATAGGCACCGATATGCAAAATAATAGAGGTGTGTTTATAACAAATAAATTAACTAAGAATGATTTAAAGAAACGGCTATTTACGATTATTACAGCAAAAAATGTAATTGAAATGAGCATTTATAATTCCGTTCGACACATCTTTCAAGAATCTTGGCTCAATGACCGTGACCAATTTCTTTTTCCAAACGATGCATGGCAGACTGATACTGAATTTCAAAATGATTGTCTAACATTCTGTTTGTTCGATAATAGTAATAGTATATCATCAAGGACTGACACCAACCACTGGATACCATTCACGGAGCAAGAAGCAAACGCCCAAAGTAGATTTGAAAGTCATTTTATGACCGATTTTATTAACGGAAAAATAGAAATAGAAAACGAAGCGGATTTGTTTGGAAAAGACACTAAGCAGAGTAAAAAAAGAGAGTTTTCCGAAGAAGCCACAGCCGTATTTGATGCAGGCAGAGAACTTTGGAAATACTACCACAGCCAGCCGAATGTAAATGTAAATGCTAGTTTCTATGATATTAGAGCACACTTCCAGGGAAGAAATGACAAAGGCAGAATGAACTCAAAAAGCGATGATGAAAAGTATATGGAATTGATTGGTGAGTTGCGTGATAAACTGAACTTTCTAGCCGACAAAATCAAGCCTAAAATATATGAGTACGGATTTTTGAAAGAGTGATTTTGTGTTTTCTTTTTTGGACTCTTCACTCCACTTCGTTCCGCTCTGAGTGACGTAACACTTCGAACAGCACAAGCTGTTAGGCTTGTATCTCATGACTTTTATTTACTACATAGTTGATATGTTGCTATTACTATTATTTAAGTTTAGATAGCTGCCTTTTCTTGGTGTCAGAGGGTTGACCTGTTTCGGCATAGCTTTTCCAATCTTTAACAAATCCTTTTAATAGCTTACCAAAGTTTTTCTTGATTGGACTCCCCAGAAAGATACCACCAATTCCTGTCAAATTAGCTGTTATATTAGTGGATACTTTACACGAATTATCGTCTATTGCTTCCACTTTTAAATCGTTTTGAAGGTTCTTCAAAAAACCTGGTAATTTGTCGCTTCCAGCTGACCATGAGATTTCTCTTAGTGAATCACTATAATGCAAAATATGTTCTTCAGCGATACCAAATTTCCCAAGATCGCAAAAACGACCTCCTGCAGGTGCACCTTCTATAGTAGTTTGAGCATTCTCATTCTTCCATGACTTACTAATTCCTCTTCCCCAATCGGCTATATTCAAGAAATTTGGGCCTATAATTTCCCATGCTTTGTCGGCACTTGTTTGTATTTCTATCGACTCTCGTAAATCTATTTTACCCATAACTTAAAATTCCATGTGTGTTTATTTAAAAGTATATTAATATTTCTTTTCAAAATAATCTTTCATTGGTTGGAAATAGTGTTCGTCCCAACCACTTTTGTAGTGATCTTCACCATCAGGAAGATTAGTATGATGAAGCGTTAGTACAGTTATCCCTTTATTCTCAGTTAAAATAACTTCGATTTGAGAATCCTCATCGTCTTCATCAAATTCGGAACTTCGCCAAGATTGAACAATTCTGTTGTTCTCTTCTAGTGCTATATTCTTACCAGTGATATAGCCATCCCAAGCTGTAAAATCATCACCTATATTTTTGGAAGCTGTCGCTTCACCACCAGTCATTTTTGAGTGGCCGTCACTACTTAACCAAGTATCATAGATATTCTTAGCTGAAGTATTAATAGTTGTTTCGATTGTGAATTCCATTTTGTATTTCTATTTATATGTTAAAACTTAACTAATTGATAATATAGCTATTCTATAAAATTATCCAGATTATACTCTTTCTCAAAAAGAATAGTTCTCAAGTATGAGGATAAACAGTAATAAGAGTTAGGATTATTTTTACTGAGTAAGTTATTATCTATACTATTTACACGCTTTTCACTATCAAACATATTAAAATATAAATAATACCCTATACTTGGAGAACTTGAACTATAACCATCACATTCTATTTTCTCATTTAGTATTATAGATTTTATCATTTCTATTAAGTTATCATACTCTTTGTATTCAGCATCGTTTAACCTTACAACTTTTTGATAATTTGTATATTTATAAACTTCAAAATATTTCTCAGAGCCTATTAACTTATCATACTTCTTCTCTCTTGGAATAAAGAGGTATTGTGTAATAGATTGAGGGATCTTATTTATTGGATAAGCAATACTATAGTAAAATAAGGTATAAAGTATAAAGTTTGAATCTTTAGAATTAAATTTATTCAATTCTTGATAAACATCGTCAAATTTAGGTCTTTTACTATTTCCTATCAATAGGCTGTTATCTACATTTTGATTGTTAATTGAGCTACAACTAACGAACATTGTAGCCATCAGCAAAAGGAGTGTTATATAGTTAAACTTTAATTTCATTCTTATACCTTATTTTCTGCACTATCATCTTCCTGGACTCTTCGCTACGCTCTGAGTGACGTGTTTACAATGCTTCGGTGGATTTGGAGACGTATGCACATCGACTTCGCTCAGTGTAAACATTACGTCTCTACAAATAGTGCTAATATAAGTAATCTTTAAACCCTGATTCAATATAATTGCATTGACTTTTTAACACCCCGTCTCACGCCTTTGGCGTGATCCACCCCTCTTTTGCTACGCTTAAAGAGGGGAATACACATCTACATCACTCCCGCTTACCTGAAAGCAATTCAGAGACGATTTTTACTAAAGGTAGCATTTTGTTGTATTGCATACGCTTGGGGCCGATTAATCCTATGGTGCCAGAGCCACTATCACCTAAGCTGTAGTTGGAGATTATCATACTGTAATCGCTTAGCTGTTGGTCGCCGATTTCTGCACCTATGTAAACTTGCATATCATTTCGCTCGGGCATATTGTCTAGCAAATGAATGATAATATCTTCGTTTTCTACTAGTTCTATTATGCTTTTTACTCGGGCTATATCTTCGAATTCGGGTAGTTCTAGTAGGTTTTGTGTTCCCGATGTGAATAGTTTGTTATTCACAGATTTCATGTTGAATATCTTATCCACCGAATCTACGAATAGTCGGATTAGTGGTTTTTCTGTCAGTTCTATATCTGCGAGCATATCGGGGAATGAGGTTCTCAATTCATTCAAATCTCTACCAGCTATTCGTTCGTTTATAGCTCGTGATATTTGCTCTAGGTGCGAATCCTCTACCTCGAATCGTGCTTCCAGCGTTACTGTATTCACTATGTTTGATTCTAGTGCAAGGACAACTAGTATATGAGTTGATGATAGCTTTATGAGCTCTAGCTTTTTTACTTTGATTTCTTTTACTGTAGGGATACGTACTACTGCTAAGTACTTCGAGAGTATTCCTAGTAGTTTCGATGTTTCTTTTAGGATTGAATCTGAGTCTTTGCCATCGTCGGAGATTGCGTTTATCACCTGTTGCTCTTGGTCTGATACTCGTTCCATTTGCATAAGGTAGTCCACATAGAAACGGTAACCCTTGTCCGTTGGTATTCTGCCTGCCGATGTATGGGGATGAGTAACCAGTTCCATTTCTTCCAGATCGCCCATCACATTACGGATAGTTGCAGAGCTAATACTGAGATTGTGCTCCAAGAATTTCGATAGCTTACGCGAGCCGACAGGAGCCGCATTAGCTATGTACAGATTCACTATGGAACGGAGTATTGCCCTCTCCCTTTCGTTGAGGTTTATATCCAAATTATTTAATGTGTTACTTATCATAGATGTAGTTTATAGACAATCAGAATAACAAATTATTGAATTATAATGGTAATGTCAAACCTAATTATTCAACAATGTCAAGGATTTGAAACCAAGTCAAAAAGTATTTATAAAAAAATAATAAATTTATTTTCAATAAGAAACACCTAGTCTTTAATTATTCCGTAACTTGCGTTCTTTTTATAATACAAAACACGAAAATGATAAAAGATACATTCAGAAACATAGCTATTATAGCACACGTTGATCATGGGAAGACTACTTTAGTAGATGCCATGCTTCAACAATCAGGTACTTACAGAGATAACCAACACGTTGAAGAACGAGTTATGGACTCTATGGATATAATGGATACTCCTGGTCACGCGGATTTCGGTGGTGAAGTAGAGCGTAGTTTGTCTATCGTAGATGGTGCAATACTACTTGTTGACGCTTCTGAAGGTCCTTTACCTCAGACTAGATTCGTTGTGAAAAAAGCATTGGCTCTTGGTTTACCTATAATATTAGTTATAAATAAGATTGATAGACCAGATGCTCGTATAGCAGAAGTTATCGAAGAAGTTTATGATCTATTCATAGATGTAGATGCTACTGATGAGCAAATCGACTTCCCTATTCTTTACACTATTGGTAAAGATGGTGTAGCTAAATACAATTTGGAAGATGAATCAGCTGATTTGAAACCACTATTTGATACTATTATTAGTAGAATACCTGGTCCAACGGCTGACGATACACTCGAAACTCAATTCTTAGCGGCTTCTCTTGATTATGACAATTATGTCGGTCAAATAGCTATCGGTCGTGTTTGGAATGGTTTGATTGAGATGAATAAGCAATATTCTCTTTCAACAGAAGATGGTATCAAAAAGAATTTAAAATTGAATGCACTGTATTCATTTTCTGGATTAGGTAAAACTTCAGTTGATTCAGTAGAGTCTGGTGATATAGTAGCAATAGCTGGTATAGAAGACATCAAAATTGGTGATACTCTAACTGACAATGAAAATCCAAAACCAATGGATAGAATCAAGATAGATGAGCCAACTGTAAGTATGATATTCTACGTGAATAACGGACCTTTTGCAGGTACTGAAGGTAAATTTGTTACTTCACGTCACTTGAAAGCTCGTTTAGAAAAAGAAATGAAATTGAACGTATCACTAAAAGTGAAAGACACTGAAAGAACAGACGCTTTCGAAGTTAGTGGTAGAGGTGAGTTGCAGTTAGGTGTACTAATCGAATCTATGCGTAGAGAAGGATTCGAGTTAATGGTATCTAAACCTACTGTAATCACTAAGACTATAGATGGTAAAAAGCACGAACCATTTGAAGAAGTATTCATCGATGTTCCAGACGAATTCGTTGGTGTTGTAACTGAGAAACTTCAAGTTAGAAAAGGTCAATTAGTAAATATGATGTCACACGGACATGGTAGAACTGATATCGAGTTTTTAGTACCATCTCGTGGACTAATCGGTTATCGTAGCCAGTTTATGACTGACACTAAAGGTTCTGGTATTATCAATAATCTATTCCATGATTACCAACCTTGGGCTGGTGATATATCTCAGCGTTCAACTGGTGTACTAGTATCGGATAGAGCTGGTAAAACAACTGAATACGCTTGTGTAGGTATGGACGATCGTGGTATTCTAATAATCGGTATCGGTGTTAAAGTATATATGGGTATGGTCGTAGGTGAGAGAAACAAGCCGGGCGATTTGAATATCAATATAGTACGTGAGAAACAGTTAACTAATATGCGTGCTTCTGGCTCGGATAATACTGTATCTATCAGACCTCACAAACAATTATCACTAGATGCATCTATCGAATTCCTTTCGGAAGATGAGCTATTAGAAATCACTCCAGAGTCTATACGTATCAGAAAAGATGTATTAGACCCTAACCAAAGAAAGAAAACTCAAAAAGGATAATCGCTTATCCAAAATAGAATTTGATTACAATCCCAGCACGAGTAGTGTTGGGATTTTTTTTGGCTCATAACTTACTCCTAACGTTCCATTTAAGATTAATTCTATTTTAATAACCCCTTGTAAATTATGATAATACAGATATATAATTTATCTTACTAAACTACAAGAATGTAAAAAAACATAATCTATATATTAAACAGGGGAAATACCTTTATGAAAAAACTTATTTTACTAATCTCTATTTCTTTTCTTACTCTAAGCAGTGCTTATTCTCTAGAGCCAGTAAGAGCTGCAATTGTAACAACAGCTGGTGCTAATGTAATAGTCAATGTAGAACTATATGATTATAGTACTAGTACATCACTGCATACTTTATCACTAGGAACACTAACTGCTAATTCTTCTGGAATTATATCATTCATAGTAGATGGTGGTACACCATTATGGAGTGGTATTTTAGCTTCTGCTGTAAATAGCAATGTCGTACTCAATGTAAAAACAGGTGCAGGACAAACGCTATATGCTCAATATAGATTAGATGAGTTGATGATAGTACAAGCGCAGACAGGAAGTGGTTCTGCTATGGTTAATGGGGCTGGTGCTTTCAAAAGTGACGCTGGTGCTATTACAGCCGTAACTACTGGTGATGATTTGGATATGGAAGATAATAAAATAGTAAACGTAGATGAGCTAATGGGCAATTCTGGTACTAATACGATTAAGATCAACTCCCTTGTTAGCCAAGATATAGGAAATAGTAATACTGCCTTTGGTAAAGATGCCTTGATAGACAATACAGGATATAGTGTAACTGCGAGTGGATATTATTCTGCTCGAGAGAATACAGGAAATAGTGTAACTGCGAGTGGGTATGTCTCTGCTTATCAGAACGAAGGAGATTATGTAACTGCGAGTGGATCTTTTTCTGCTTATCTGAATACAGGAGATTATGTAACAGCGAGTGGATTATCTTCTGCTTATCAGAACGAAGGAGATTATGTAACAGCGAGTGGGTCTTATTCTGCTTTTCAGAATACAGGAGCTAATGTAACGGCGAGTGGGTATAATTCTGCTTTTGATAATACAGGAGCTAATGTAACTGCGAATGGATATAATTCTGCACGTAAGAATACAGGAAACAATGTAGTCGCTATAGGATATAATGCTGGTTACAATAGCCCAAACGGTAACGGGATGTCAAATGTAACAATATTTTCAAACTCTGTTTTACCCTCGTATGCTGATAGGGCAACGGCAGAGTTAGCAATTACAGTAGCAAATGGTGCTGTTGTTGGTAATACTTATTTGTTCTATAATGCAACAACAAAATCAATTGAAGCCGTAAGATTATAATATAACTTTAGAATTAGAATTTTTTCTCAATCCCAGCACGAGTAGTGTTGGGATTTTTTTTGGCTCTAACATAGCCCACCCACACGACTTAAAATTAATTTTCATTTAATATTTTTTTGTAAATAGTTTATTAGCAATTATTTAGCGTAAGTTGATTACTACAAAAAAGTAAAATTCTAAATCTATCAATTTAACAGGACTAAAACCTTATGAAAAAACTTATTTTAATAATTTCTATTGTATTAATGGCTTACAGTGTTTCAACAGCATTGGGGCCAGTTCGTGTAGCTATAATCAAGACAGATGGAACCGCACCATTTGCAGTAATAGTCGAATTAAACGATTACACTGGTGGAACTGGGTCCAATATATTTCCAAGTACTTCAATGGGAAATCTAACACCAAATTCATCTGGAATAATGAGCTTTATTATCGAAGGCGCAGCATGGTCTGCAATTGCATCAGCTAATGTTAACAGTTATTACGTTGTTGATGTAAAGGTAGATGGAACATTATTCGCCCAATATCGCTTAGATGAGTTGATGATACTGCAAGCACAGACAGGAGACGGTACAGCTATGGCTAATGGTGCAGGTGCATTCGAAAGCAATACAGGAACTATCACAGCCGTAACGAGTGGAGAAGATTTGGACATGGAAGATAATAAGATTGTAAATGTAGATGAGCTAAATGGTAACTCTACTAGTAATACTATTAAAATTAATTCCCTTATCAGTCAAGACATAGGTAATGAAAATACTGCCTTTGGATTAGATGCATTGATAAATAATACGGGTAATAATGTAACCGCGAGCGGATATTATTCTGCTCGTGAGAATACGGGAAATTATGTAACAGCAAATGGATCTCAAGCCGCTTATCAGAATACAGGAGACTATGTAACAGCCAGTGGATATTCTTCTGCTTATAAGAATACGGGAGACTATGTAACAGCCAGTGGATATAGGTCTGCTCGTTGGAATACAGGAGATTATGTAACTGCGAGTGGATATTCTTCTGCTTATCAGAATCAAGGAGGTTATGTAACAGCTACTGGTTATTATTCTGCTTATCTGAATACAGGAAATTTTGTAACTGCCGCTGGTTATTCTTCAGCTTATCAGAATCAAGGAGGTAATGTAACCGCAACTGGATATCATTCTGCTTATCAGAACATAGGAGATAATGTAACCGCGAGTGGGTTTCTTTCTGCTTATAAAAATACAGGAGATAATGTGCTGGCTCTTGGTAGTAATGCTGGATGGGATGGTGCGAATGGAAATACTATATCGAATGTGACTATACTTCCTCAGTCTGTTCTTACAGTTTATGCAGATAAAACTGCAGCAGATACTGCTTTTGGATTAATGACTTTAGTATCGGGCAATTATTATCTATACTATAATCAAGCATTAGGTACAGTTGGTGCGTATTTAGCACTGTAATATGTTTTCCATTATTAAATTTACATAATCCCTTCACGAGTAGTGTTGGGATTTTTTTTTGTAGTTAAGTCAAACTAAATATCAACTTAAAATTAATATTCATTTAATATTTTCTTGTAAATAGTTTATTAGCAATTATTTAGTGTAAGTTGGTTGCTACAAAAAAGTAAAAATCTAAATCTATCAATTTAAAAGGGCTAAAACCTTATGAAAAAACTTATTTTAATAATTTCTCTTACTCTAATTGCTTTTTGCAATGCTTATTCACTTGAGCCAGTTCGTGTGGCTATTGTTACTTCTAGTGCTAACTTGACAGTAGATGTTGAGCTATATGATTATAGCACTAGTTCGTCATTATACATTGAATCATTGGGTTCGCTTTCTGCTAATTCTTCTGGAATTATATCATTTATTATAAGTGGCACCAATTGGACGAATGTTCCTGCTTCGTCTGTCAATAGTAGTGTAGTGCTAAACGTAAAAACTGGTGGAACTTTATATGCTCAATACAGAGTAGATCAGCTAATGATTGTGCAAGCACAATCAGGTAGCGGTGAAGTAACTGAACCAGCAAGCGCAGGTAAGTTAATAGATATCTCTGCTACTAACGTTATTAGCAAGATGAACAATTTGCAAGTTGTAACTATGAGTGCTAATGTAACGGTAGATGCTGACAATAGCCCAGAGGGTATATTCAGATTTGATATGTCAGGAAACAATACATTCACAATAGCTAATTTCAATAATGCTGTAGATGGTGGAGTATATACTTTCCACTTTGTGGGTGCTGCTACAGGTGGTGCCGTAACTTTCCCTGCTTCTTTTGTTAAAGAAGATGGAACTGCTTTAGGTATTGTACCTGTTACAACTTCAAAGATGGTAACATTCTACCACTACACTAGTGTTAACCACACAACAGAACAATAAGCGGGAGCTAAAGTATGAAAAAAATAATAATCATAGTAATAGCACTGCTGTTTTCAGTAACTACTCTGATGCAAGCCCAGATAGGTATGATGATGGGCCGGAAAGAGAAAGTTCTTCCCTTCATCTCGACATGGGTAACAAGCGCACCCAATGAGTCTATAACTTTACCCTTACTTTCGAGTGGTGGTCAATACGACTTTGTAGTAGATTGGGGAGACGGAAATATTGAGACAATTACCACAAACTCTGCTATTCATAATTACGCAACAGCAAGCACTCAAACAATAACTATTTCTGGTTTAATTAATGGCTGGAAGTTCAACGGCAGTGGTGACAAAGACAAGATAACAGACATAAGTCAATGGGGTTGCCTAAAGGGAGCTGGGAATGCTGCCTTTTATAATTGTAGGAACTTGCAAGTAAGTGCTACTGACATATTCAATACTGAGGGCATAACTGATTTTAGTGATCAATTTGCTTTATGTACCAGTTTAACCAATTTAGATGTAAGTAATTGGGATATGTCGAGTGGAATTGAATTTGACTATCAATTTTATGGTTGCCAAAGCTTAACATCACTTAACGTTGCAGGATGGGATGTGAGCAGTGGTACAGATTTCAGTAGTCAATTTCAAAGTTGTAATAACTTAACAACTTTAGATGTAAGTGGTTGGGATGTATCTAGTGGGACTTATTTTTTCGCTCAATTTGCTAATTGTAGCAGCTTAACTGGCTTAGATGTAAGTGGTTGGGATGTATCTAGTGGGACTTATTTTGGAAATTTCATGTCATTTGGTCCAAGTATGACAACTCCAATATATAACCAAACATTAATAAATTGGAAGGATAAACTGCAGTCATCTCCTACTTTCACAGATATAGACTTCGGGGGCTCGCAGTATAACTTAGCACCAAACCCTGCAGCTGCAGCTAGAGCTGATATAGAGACTTTGGGCTGGACTATCACCGATGGTGGTGGGATTTAGTATCAATTTCAATATTAGAATTTTACAATCCCTGCACGAATAGTGTGGGGATTTTTTGTTATATTATATTCTTCATTATCATTAAATATTAAAAATATGAGCAGTTTTAAGCTAAGACCTAGATTCAAAAAAGTGTGTGTCGGCACTATAGAAGAGCATACCACTCATTTCAAAGAGCTATTAGCAAAAGAAGGTGATATAGCAGGTTCGGTTGCTACCTCTTTTATAAAGCTGCGTATAGCTCCAAAAGATAACCACTACTGGTCGCCAGAGCTTTCTTTGATGTTGGAGCCGCATGAGAAAGGTACGCTCATACGTGGGCTCTATAGCCCCAAATCGAGTGTTTGGACTATGTTCGCTTTCGCTTATGGTACTATCGCTATTTTACTCGCCGGTTTATTGGTTTGGGGTGGAGTAGTCTGGCAGATGAAAGATGACCCTAGTCTGCTAACTATGGGAGTACCGTCGCTACTGGGTGCAGGGATTGTAGTATATATGATAGCTCAGTTCGGTCAGAAAATAGGTGCCGAACAAATGTTTACTCTCCACCACTTTTTCGAGGATGCGATAAAGGAACGGGTTCATATAGATTAGGAAACAACATGAATATAAATAAAGATTACATAGAACTAAACCGCAATGCTTGGAACAACAAAGTAGAATCGCATGTAAATTCTGATTTTTACAATATGAAAGGATTTCTCTCAGGAGAAACCTCCCTCAATTCTATTGAACTGGAAATGCTAGGAAATTTAAAAGACAAATCTGTGCTTCATCTGCAATGCCACTTTGGACAAGATACTCTATCTCTTGCTAGAATGGGTGCCGAGGTAACAGGTGTCGATTTGTCAGATGTTGCAATTGAGAAAGCTAAGCAACTAAATCAAGATTTGGGTTTAGATGCTAAGTTTATTTGTTGTGATATATACGATTTACCTAATCACCTCGATGAGAAATTTGATATAGTTTTCACTACTTACGGTACTATTGGTTGGTTTCCGGACTTAGATATGTGGGCATCATTGATCTCAAGGTATTTGAAGCCAAATGGACAATTCATATTCGTTGATTTTCATCCATTTGTATGGATGTACGATAATGATTTTACCAAGTTTGAGTATAGCTACTTCAAGAAAGAAGCAATAGTAGAAACTGAATCAGGCACTTATGCTGACCGAGATGCGGAGCTGACTCTAACTACAGTTGGTTGGAATCACAGTATAAGTGAAGTTGTTAATAGTTTGATAAAGCATGGAATTCAAATATCTGTAATAGATGAATTCGACTACTCGCCTTATAATTGTTTCAAAAATATGGTGGAATTTGAGCCTAAGAAATATAGGATTAATCACTTTGACGATAAGCTGCCATTAGTATATTCAATTGAAGGATTGAAAACACTAAATACTTAAAAAAGAAAAACCCAATCGAATGATTGGGTTTTGTGAAGTTATTATCTTTTTCTACGAGTGTGGGCACTTTTACCGCCGCCACCAG
>PGYR01000073.1 GCA_002839765.1 Ignavibacteriae bacterium HGW-Ignavibacteriae-4 | reverse complement strand
TTTTTCGTTTTTGTCATTCGAATATACTATAAAGACACATGAACAGCAAAAACGTCTCAAGAAAGGTGAAGTTTTTTTGAGTAGCTCGCATTTCGACTCCTTAGCTTCTTACTTTGCCTGGACTCTTTACTTCGTCTTCTCTCAGAACAAATGTGTGAAAATTAAAATTACAAACCTTCGTGTTCACTTTAGGGCAAAAAAAAAGACTGTCTTATTAAAAAGACAGTCTTTCGTTTTTTCTACTAGCTATATTGGAGGTATTGCTAGTAAATATAAAAACAATTCATTTTATTTCTTTCCCAAAGGAACTGAAAGCCCTACATAAAAACCAATACTACGTGTGTATATCTCATCAGTGAAATCTAGAATTCCATCTGAATTATCCAGATTAGATAATCCATGATTATATGTTAATTGACCGAATAAAGATAAATTGTCAAACTCGATTTCCAATCCTGCACCCAAGACTAAAGACAAATCTAAATTCTTAGTATCATTTGTAATATCAACTTCTTTACCATCACCATCTAGATAAGTCGAATTCAGTTGAAAACCAAGACTTGGCCCAGCTAATAGATATGGCTTTATCATACCACCATCAAAATTCAAACGAATTAAAACTGGAATCTCCAGATAATCGGCTCTATACTCTGTATAGTCCAGAAAATCGTAATCTACTTTAGCATTTCCTCCTTTCTGCAAGTACATAGGTGTAATTTGCAAACTAAGAAAATCATTCGCTTGCAAATTCATAAATAAGCCAGCTCCGAAAGTCGTACGACCTTCTACATCGAAATCTTCTGCTGGCTCAATTCGTAAACTAGAAGAATTAACTCCAGCAATTACACCAAAATCCACTTCACTATATGCCTTGTAGCCGAATAAAAGAAAAACTACTAAGAGAACTACTACTGATTTTTTCATTATTTTACCTTTATTTTTTAGTTGAAAAGTGAGTTATTAGTCTTTACCTAATGGTACTGATACACCTGCGAATATCGCTATACCACGAGTATATAATTTGTCTATGAATTCTATATTGCCATCACCATTCAAATCAGTCATACCATAAGCGTAAGTAAACTGACCGAAAAGAGAAAGCCCTTCAAGTTCTAGCTCCAAACCTGCTCCGAATTGAAGTGAAAAATCCATACTACTTAGTTTATCAGATAATTCTACACCATCTGAAGTAACAGTAGAATTCAACTGGAAGCCTAGACTCGGACCTAGCAAGACATAAGGATTCAATAATCCAAGATCAAAATTTCCTCTAGCTAAAACTGGTATCTCGAAATAATCAGCAGTAAAGTCTGAAAATTTGAGATTGTCTCCGTGTCCACCTTTCTGTATGTACATAGGTGTAATTTGTAAACTCAGGAAATCGTTAGCGTGAAAGTTAGTAAAGAGCCCAATTGCGATAGCAGAGCGGTTCTCTGATTGTATATTCTCAGATGATTCCAGATCTACACTTGCAAAATTTGCTCCCAACATACCACCCAAATCCATTTCGCTTTTCGCGTTATAGCTTATTGATAACAACGCAACACTTATTATGACAAATAACTTTTTCATTATAATTCCATTAATTGATTAGAAACATTACACCACATATACGATATAGTAGGAAGAACGGATTTTTGAAATTTATATAATCTGATTAGTGAGGAGATGGGACTAAAGTCTGCTTAGGCCTAACATTCTAACTTTATTTCTTCAATCTTCAAATTCGCATGCTTTCTTCTTGACAAACCCTTTTTAAAAAAGGGAATTCAAACAACCATAATAACAAAAAGCCCTTCCGAACTAAATCGGAAGGGCTGGATAAAAAAATAATTGTAAAAGCTAACAATTACTGATATCTACTCTTGTTGCTTTGGTAATAAGTTCTATGTGTCAATTCTTTAGGATTTGATATATAAAACAATTTCAATCCACTTTGATTAGTGAAACTGGCTTTTACTTCATCACTAATTTTTATGAAATCGTCTTGTAGTATTTTCAATCCATTCAATTCACCTTCTCCAGACAATACGTATAGAGAATGGTATCTATCAGGGCTCAGTTCTAATTCGAAATCTGACTTTGTAGTTATTTCTTGTATTTCTACACCTTCACTTACCAATTCTATTGGTGAATTATTCCCAATCATAATCTTAGTAGAATAGTTGTCATTCTCAACTACCTTGAAATCACTTTCTTTGTAGTCAGCATATTCTGCTTTATTTTGCAATGTAATTTCTATATTAGGGTTAAACCATATCTGGAATATACTAGACCCAGGATTCATCTTCTCAGCGTGGTAGATACCACTTCCAGATTTTATAACCTGTACATCACCTTTGGCAAGAGGAAACCACTTATTATTGTGATTGTCATAATGCTCTATATCTCCATCCAATACGAATGATAATATCTCGAATGCTTGATGAGGATGCTCACCTATAGTGCTGCCGTTCACAGTATCTGCTTTCGCCCAATAAAATAGGTTAGAATATGGGTGACTACCGCCACTGCCATCTTGTGGAAAGCCAATCGGCTTATTTTCGACTATTGCTCCGCCGTTGAACTCGCCGTAACCTTGCTCTGCTTTGCTATATTTCTCTATTGCCATAACTAACTCCAGTTTAACAAAATTTGTCTTTGCTAAGACGATACTTAATGAATGATATTTTAGTTGTTATGACAACCGTCTCCAGACTAACACCGTTTTATCTAAGCCAGTAGTTTTAGTTATTTCTTTAGCTTCCAGATAAAGCATATCTCTCTCGAACCGATAGTATCGCTTTACTTTATGTCCAATCCAATTGGGGAATAAGCTTTGCTGTACGTCATGTATTACATATCCATTCTTCACTTCGTAAGTCCCGAAGTATGCGATATATGTAGTGAATGCTTCTTGGGACTCTTCCGCATTTGCATCTCTGAAATTGAAGGTTGACAGGTTAGCCCTTTCTCTAACTCCTAACTGAGCGGAGACATGAGTGTCAGTGTATATTATCATACCTTTTACATCTTGACCCCACGGGTGTATCTTAGTACCATCTTCTTTGATGCTGTATTTTTCTATTAGTTCGTATGTGCCTTGGAATGGGTTCATTCTCCACCCTCAAACAACTCAATCGTATAATCCAACAATTCTATGCCGCCGGCTTTACCGTGCCCTGGGATAATTACTTTAGCGTTTGGATGATTCGCTTTTACATTAGTTACCGTCTTTGACCACTCGCTTACATCTGCATCGGCTAGATTTCCTTTCGAAGCGTTCAGTTCTTTCACTAGGCAACCACCGAAGATAGATTCATCTTTCTCAAAGTAAGCTATTACATTATCTATGGTATGTCCAGCACCATGATACTCTAGTTTTACTGCATTGTCAGCAATATTAAGTGTCAATTCATTATCAAAAGTCAGGAATTCATATCCTATATACTGATTATCTTTTTCTAATATTGCTAGTGTTCTATTCGAGATATAGATAGGAATTTCTGCTTTTTTGAACTCATTGAGTCCACCTACACAATCCTCGTGAAAGTGAGTTGGAACTATTCCTATTATTTTCACTCCATTGTTAATCAGATGCTCGATTAATAGTCTTGAACTTTTATTGTCAGCTGGTGTGTCGAATATTAATGCCTCGCCGTTATCTATTACAATCATTCCGTTACAAGGGACTTTACCCCAGCTCTCCGTTTGCAGATAAGATATATGCTGATAAGTATGATCACCGAGTTTAATTATTCTAAGTTCATCGGTTTCTAATCCGAGGTTATTGCTATTTGCAAAGCTTTGTATCGAACTTGATATTAGAATAGTGAGAAGTAACATGAATAAAAAACTAAACTTTTGGTTTACCATATTCCTTTCCCTTCGCTTTAAATCGTTTTATAATTTTTAGATTATCGTAATGGTACAAATCCATATATATAGAGAATGTGTCCTTAGATCCTTCCCAGGTAACTCTGTAAATATCTAATAAATAGGTGCCTGAAAAGCCTTCCGAAAAACAACAACTACCCTCTCTATAATATGAAACTGATTCACCATTTGGACCAGTTAAAGCATTGAGATACCTTGCCTGATTTGTAGGGCCTTCACCTTTTTCGACTCCACCCACTTCTATTGGGCTATCTTCACTATAACCATACCCAAAACTTTTGGCATTTTCTGTCAATAGAAATGTGTTGTCGTCTAACATTACTGCAGGTTTCGGCGTAGCACAAGACGTTAAAAGATATACAGAAATCAGTGTAATAAATATTAGTTTCAATGGAAATCCCTCCTTTTTTTAAATCTCAATTTAATTAATTAATCAAAACTTGCCAAAGATATTAGTTTGGTGACAATTTTCTTCTCTAACAAACAAACAATTCCATAATCTTTTCGTATTATGTTCTGTAAAAAAAAACAATAATTATGTTCAATTTTTAAATTGATGGAAAATGACAGATATACAAGAACTAAACGATAGAATCCAGCAAGAGAGTGGATTCATAGACTTACTTATGATGGAAATGAGTAAGGTCATAGTCGGACAAAAATATATGGTAGAGCGTCTCCTCATTGGATTGCTTTCCAACGGACACGTATTACTAGAGGGTGTACCCGGATTGGCGAAGACTCTTGCTATCAATACACTTGCAAATGCAGTAGATGGGCAATTCTCACGTATCCAATTCACCCCCGATTTACTCCCTGCTGACGTAGTTGGTACTATGATATACAATCAAGGTGAGCAAAAATTCCACGTTCGTAAAGGGCCAGTGTTCGCTAACTTCGTTCTCGCTGATGAGATTAACCGTGCTCCTGCTAAAGTACAGAGTGCTTTGCTAGAGGCGATGCAAGAACGTCAAGTGACGATTGGTGATACGACTTTCCAATTAGAAGAACCGTTTCTAGTACTTGCAACACAAAATCCACTAGAACAAGAAGGTACATATCCTTTGCCAGAAGCTCAGGTTGACCGTTTTATGTTAAAGCTAGTCGTGGGTTACCCTACTAAAGAGGAAGAACGTCAGATATTAAGAATGAATCTGGAAAAAGTATTCCCTAAGGTATCTAAAATTCTAAGTCCTGAAGATATCATCAAGGCTCGTAATGTGGTGAAAGATGTATATATGGACGAGAAAATAGAAAAGTATATTATGGATATAGTTTTCGCAACTCGTTATCCTGATGAATATAAACTAGGTGAATTAAAAGATTTGATTTCTTTCGGTGGGTCGCCTCGTGCTACTATCTCATTAGCAAAAGCAGCAAAAGCTTACGCTTTTATCAAGCGTCGTGGCTATGTGTTACCAGAGGATATCAGAGCCGTTGCACTCGACGTACTCCGTCACAGAGTTGGTATCACTTACGAAGCGGAAGCAGAAAATCTAACTTCGGAAGATATAGTAAACAAGATTATTGATAATATAGAAGTGCCATAGACCGTGGAAACTCAAGAGCTAATAAAAAAAGTAAGAAAGATAGAGATAAAAACTCGTGGCCTTTCTAATCAATTATTCTCTGGTGAGTATCACACAGCGTTCAAAGGGCGAGGTATGGCATTCAGTGAGGTGCGAGAATATCAGTCAGGCGACGATGTGCGACTTATTGATTGGAACGTAACTGCTCGTTCGGGTGATGCTTATATCAAGATATTTGAAGAAGAACGTGAACTAACTACTATGCTATTAGTAGATGTCTCAGGTTCTAAAGTATTTGGAACTGGTGATCAATCGAAAAGAGATTTGATTACTGAACTTTCTGCTGTTATTTCATTCTCTGCTATTCAGAATAATGATAAAGTGGGTATTATATTCTTTTCGGATAAAGTTGAGAAATACATACCACCAAAGAAAGGAAAATCACATATACTGAGAATCATTAGAGAACTAATCGAATTCAAACCGGAATCGAAGAAAACAGATATAGGTGCAGCTTTAGAATTTTTCACTAGTGTAGTGAAAAAGCGAGCTATTGTATTCCTAATGTCTGATTTTATAAGTCCAGAGTTCAACAACCCTCTGAGAATAGTTGCAAAACGTCACGATTTGATAGCTGTCAAACTTTTCGATGATAAAGAAAATCATTTACCAAATATTGGTCTTGTGAATATATTAGATTCAGAAACTGGTAAAACTATGTGGGTAGATACTTCAGATAAGAAAACAATCGCTAAATTTGAGAAAGAGCGTAGTGATTATAATTCTAATTTAGAAAGTTTACTTATGAAAAATAAAGTAGATATTATAAATCTGAAAACTGATGATTCTTATATAATCCCACTACGCCAATTCTTCAAAAAACGCGAAGGCCGGAGATAGATTATGAGAAAAATTGCTACTGTATTACTTGCTATTTGTACCGTTGCTACTGCTTATTATTTCATGGATTTAAGTCCTGAAAGAAAAGTTGATGATCAACCAGAATTTTCAAAAAAGTACCAACAATGGTTACATGATAGATACAAAGACCCTGCCACTGGTGAAATACCGAAAAATGTAAGGCAGTTAGAGTTGCAATTTGCTCGTGAAATGAAGAATCATAACCCTAATTTTGTCAAGAATAATCGAATACAAAGTCTTAATACTTGGACTAGTCGTGGCCCCTATTATATGGGAGGTCGCTCTAGAGCTTTAGCTTTGGACATAGATGATGAGAATAGAATATTAGCAGGTGGTGTAGATGCTGGTATGTGGCTTTCAACAGATGGTGGAGCAAATTGGAATAAGACTACAACTGCTACACAGCTACCTTCGGTAACTACTATTGACCAAGATAAGAGACCAGGAAAACATAATATATGGTACCACGGTACTGGAGAAAGACTTGGCTCTCGTGTTAATGGTGACGGTATTTACAAATCTACAGATAATGGGAACTCTTGGTTCAGATTACAATCAACTGTCAAAGGTAGTATTGGACTTTGGGATAACCCTTTTGATTTTGTTTATAGAATAAGAACTAATCCCAATGCCCCAATTGATAAAGATGAAGTCTATGCTGCAACTTCTATTGGTGGTATTTATCGCTCCGAAGATGGAGGCGAAGTATGGGAACCAGTATTAGGTGGTGGAGTTTCTAATAGTTTGAGTTTATATACCGACCTAGAAGTAACTTCCAAAGGTGTATTCTATGCAACTATGTCATCAAGTGGAACAGGTAGAAACACATCACTAGTTAAAGGTATTTTCCGTTCAACAAACGGTAAAGATTGGACAGATATTACACCTACTAACTTCCCGAAAAATTATAATAGAGTTGTAATCGGTATAGACCCTCAGAACGAAAATAGTATGTATTTTTTAGGTGAAACTCCTGAGTTTGGCTTAAAAACTACAAACTCACAGAAAATGGATTTGTGGCATAGTTTATTCAAATACGAATATAAGTCTGGTGATGGTTCTGGCGAAAACGGGAAATGGACAGAGCTTACAGACAACTTGCCTAACCCCGAATTAGTCCGTCATCAGATGAACTCGCAAGGGGGATATGATTTATTGATTAAGGTTCATCCGATTGATTCTAATGTTGTTTACATAGGTGGTGTTAACTTATATCGTTCTGATAGTGGATGGAAAACTAAGGATTTCAAAGTTATTGGTGGTACTTGCCCGGACAATGATTGTGATTATACTTATAGATATAACAATCACCATGCTGATTTACATACAATGATATTTTTACCAAGTAATCCAAACATCGCGTTTACTGGTTCGGATGGTGGGATTCACAAAACATTAGATAATAAAGCTGCTAGTACTGAATGGATTTCTCTAAATAATGGTTACCTCACAACTCAATTCTATAGTTTGGGTATAGACCAT
>PGYR01000072.1 GCA_002839765.1 Ignavibacteriae bacterium HGW-Ignavibacteriae-4 | reverse complement strand
TCGACAAAACAACATTAAACATATCACCCAACCCAGCAAGTGAGCTGTTGAACATAGACATTTCCACAGGTGTACAAGGCACTATGAAACTTGAGTTAGTAGCTACTGATGGTAGGGTTATCTACTCAGATGAATGGACGCAATCTACAAAAACTAAACAGATGCAGATAAATATGCTTGCTATACCTAGTGGGTTGTATCAAGTTCGTTTGATTACACCTTATGATGCAATTACGAAGAGTGTGGTTGTGGTGGAGTAGGAAGAAATTTCCAACTTGATGGGTGGACGAATGAAATACGTCACTCAGAGCTAACGTAGTTAGTGAAGAGACTGCATAAGAAAGAGACCCTTCGCTACGCTCAGGGTGACGGGGTTATAAGGGGTTCGGAGGAATTTGAGACGCATTCACCTCGATGCCGATCATTGGAAACAATACGTTTCTACAATCCGTGCAATCCATAAATCCGTGATTCAAACAAAAAGGTGATATTTGCTACTTCGCGATATAATTCTTAGACAAAAAAAAAGCTCATTAATCTTTTGATTAATGAGCTTTAATATTTTTTAAACCTATGTTTCTTCCTATTGAGGAGGAGGCATATTGCTTGGAGGAGTCAAAGGTCTTTCTATTTTAATACCTTCAGTTGCTGCTTTACCATCATCAATAGAAGTAGTGCCACCAACGAAGAATAAATTAGTTATTAATGACAATGCCATCAACGCAAAAGCAAGACCGACAGTCAATTTCGTTAAGAAATCTGCAGCTCTTCTAGAACCAAGAACTGAGTTGAATTGACCACCAAGACCAGCCATACCCGAGATCATATCGCCTTTACCAGGTTGCAATAATACTACAAATGTTAGTAATACAGATACGAATATCGCTAATATTATCAAAAAAGTAAACATGTTTTCTATTCCATTTTTTATTCAGAACTTCAAACTTAATTAAATTTATAATTTCAATCAAGAATTATTTTATATTTTAAACAAAAATATAGTCAATTGATACTTGCTATTTCTTATATTTGAACTCTATGAAAATCATAAACCTATATATTCTAAGATCACATATCGGACCATTCCTTTTCGGATTTTCGACGGTTGTGTTTATTTTCCTAATGCAATTTATTATAAATTCATTAGATAAGCTCTTGGGTAAGGGAATAGAAACTTCTGTTATTGTACATGCCGTAGCCCTAAATATCCCTTGGATGGTTGTACTAGCAGCCCCTATGGGTATTTTGTTTGCTACATTAATGGCTTTCGGTTCTATGTCAGCAAACTATGAAGTAGCAATTATCAAATCTTCTGGTACATCACTTTATTCAATGATGAAACCAGCTATTGGTTTAGGATTTGTTTTGTCATTAGGACTTTTTTGGTTTAATGATACGATATTGCCCGAATCAAACCACCAAGCGAAAGTGTTAATGAACGATATTCAGAGGAAAAAACCGACATTCGCTATTCAACCGGGGGAGTTTTCACCGAGTATGGGTGGGAATATTATCTTGTCTAGAGCAGTGGACTCTGCCACAGGTAGATTGCATGATGTGACTATATATGATTACTCTCGTACAACTCAGCAAAATATAATCTCGGCAGATAGTGGTCAGATTGGTTTCTCAAATGATTATTCACATCTAATTATTAATCTTTTCGCTGGTGAAATTCATCAACGTAATAATAATGATGTGAAAGATTATAAAATAATCAATTTCAAAGAATATCAGATAAAAATGGAGGCATCTGGGTTCGATTTTAATCGAACGGATGTGAATCTTATTTCGAAAGGTGACCGCGAGATGAGAATTAGTGATATGCAGGATGTAGTAGATGCTAATAAATCAGAAGCTGCATTTGCTCAGAAAGTGATAGATTCGATTTCCAACCAACATCTGGACTATGTACTCAAAGGGTTAGAGTACCGAGACAAAAACAAAGACTCAACAAAGAAAATGGCTTTCGAGATAGATACTAATGCGCGGAGTGTACTTTCTAGGGTGCAAAAAAATGTTAATTTCCTTTCGTCAGATTTCAAAACCCATGCTTATACTATTGAGAATCGTGAGAACAATATAAGAAAGTATGATGTAGAAATATGGAAGAAGTATTCAATACCTTTGGCATGTTTTGTATTCGTTTTTGTCGGTGTACCTTTGGGTATTCGGACCAAAGGCGGGAATTTTGGTATTAGTGCAGCTATAAGTTTAGGGTTCTATATTATTTATTGGGGCTGTCTAATTGCAGGTGAGAAATTAGCTGATAATGGTATAATATCACCAGTATTAGCTATGTTCTTTGCCGATATTCTTATTTTCTTAGTGGGAGTAGTCCTTATGATGAGGATTAACAATGAAATGTTTCTATTCAGAAACTTATTCAGAAAAGAGAAATAGCAAAATCGTGTAATTCGTTCATATCTAATTCGCTAGATTTAATAGTCAAAGTATTATTAGATCGGACAAAGCTATATTCAGTTATTTTTGAATCAAAGTTTTCTATTATTCTAATCGCATTCTCAGAACTAATAGGGGACACAAGAAATCCAAAATTTGTTTTTAGTATAATAGGGTAATCGAATTCCGAATCTTTAGAAATAATTGAAATCCCAGTATTTTCTATCCCCCTATATACTATATTTATATCATTTTTTTCAGCTAGATCTATCATACCTGGGAAAAGCATCTTAAATCCATTGTTAGCGAGCATACCTGCACTCGAGTATGGTATCTTACTTATTGGTCTGGCATTCTTAATATGTTCAGGGTCAGAGCTGAATATCTGATTAACTTTAGTAACTATTTCTATATCGCTAGAATCAAGCGCGTTAGCAAATATAGTAGCGCTTAGATTAGAACTCTCGAATCCCATAGTAGTCGTAATGTTAGAAGAATCTGAGGCTATGAATCCTTGAGTTATTATTACATCTGAAGAAAATGTCTGCTTTTTGATATTTGCTATGCTTTTATCTAATTCTAACTTTGCATTACCGTAGTTTGAATCAGTTTTTATTAGGTCTCTAGCATCAATAAATTCATTGTCGATTTGTAGCGAATTTAAGAGGCAATGAACAAAATAAGATGAGACTAATTCACCCAAACTGAGAATTTCGTCCAAAACCTTGGGGGGAAATTCACCACTAATAGCTACACCTTGAGTACGTTTTGTAAGAATTAATTCCACTTTTTCCAAATATGTGAAAAATTCTACACATTCTGACTTAGTTAAAACGGAAGAAAATTCTCTAAAAAAGTAAAAAGGAGAGCTGTTTTGAGTAAAATTAGAGCTAAAATCAAAGTTTTTTAGAGAAGAACTAAGTTTTCCAAAGGCTGATATTACTAGCAAAATAGGGCGTTTAGAGTTATTTATGGTGTTAGTAAAGCCGATTATACTACTAATATTAGATAAAGCAGTGCCACCAATTTTAATTATTTTCATTTTATATTATTTTTATTTAAGTTGGATACTGATGCTTAATACATATCATAAAAAGATTATGTAAAAGCGGTTCGTGTGTAATAATTCGTAACAAATCTAATTAAAATTTGTTACTTTGTAAGTCGCTGAATAGAAAAAAAATAATAATATGTTAAACTAATATTAATAGGTGGTAAAATGCGTAAAAGCTTACTACAGAAATTGACAACCGGCTTCATAGCGTTAGTACTAGTGCTAATAGCTCTGCCGTCTGGTAGTCAGGCAGTAGCCAAAAATGATAGTCAACTAACAGCTGGTGATTATTTGCAACCTAAGGCTGGTGAAGCTCTGAAAGTGTATAGACCTTATGCACCGCAAGTGAACTTCACAAATACGGGTGCAGCTGATGCATCAAAAATTAACTTCCGTATGGTTGTTAAGAATTCTAAAGGAGTAGAAGTTTACAATAACGTTGCTACTCTAGACCTTATTGAAGGTAATACAACTAAAGTTGTTACTTTCCCTAAGCTAGTTATCACTAATTCAGGTGAATACACGACTTCTACTTGGGTAGAAACATCTGAATATGACAGAATGGCTAGCCAAACAGCAACTTCTACTATTGAAGTTGAAAAAGGTTTAGCTGGAACATTTGTTGTTGGTTCAGCAGAAGAAGCTGAAGGTAAAAATAACAAAACTCAAGTAACTTTTGGTAACTTCCCTACAGTAGATTCATTGATGAATTCATTGTACAGAGAAGGTATATCTGCTGACGTTGAATTTAGATTCACAGACGCAGAATATGTATTAAACGCTCCAACTGCTCTTGCTCCAGCATGGGATATGTCTGCTAGAATAATAGGTGTTGGTCCAACAACTGACCCTACAGATGCAGATGGTATTTACAGAATATCAATGCGACCAGCTAACAATAGAATAGCAGTACGTGGTGGCGTTAAATTTATAATGAATGCAGCTTCTGGTATTGGTATTAGATTCGGTCACGAACTACAACCATCTAACCAAAATGCGGTAATCATTAGTTTCCCTGAAAGAGAATATGCTCGTTCTGCTGGTTATATAACTTTTGATGGTGGTTCTCAAAAATGTTTTGAATTCGAATTAAATACAACAAACACTTTATTTGGTGCTGCAGTTTATTTACAAAGAGGCTCATCTAATATAGCTATAAAAAACTGTTTGATAACAAATAATGCAACTCAAATTAAAAACAGTGTATCTATTCCAACTGCAAAATTTGGTGAGAATAATGGTTTCACATATGATAGAGATATTTTCAGAAATCAAGCTGGTCAGGATATAAGTTATTCAGCTGGTATTATTTCTAGATCTACTCTAATCGAAGCTACTGTATTTATTGGTGATTTGAGAGATACTCTTGAAAATCATAACAATACATTTACTGGAAATGATATTTCTAACTTCGGTGTTGGTATTATTGATATCGGATTAGGTGTACTTAGACATGATTACAGTTCAGATCCAAATATTTTAGATACATTAAAATCATTCTACAATTATAATGATGTAATCTCAGATAATAGAATTTGGGGCGCTTCTAGAACTGGTATCTTTGTAGGTTATACTCAAGATTTCAATTTAGAAAGAAACTTAATCTGGAATGTATCTGCTCCGGCTGGTACAATGGCAAGTGGTATAGAAGCAGGTGGTAATTTTGCTTCTAATTCTAAAGGATATCATAACCTAAGATTAAACATCCTTGGTAATAGAATAACAAATCTAACTTCTAATACTAATGTAACAGGTATTAGAGTAGAGCAAGACAGAACAATATATGAAACTGGTGAAAATCCAATTAAATTCCCACGTACGGCTGAAACTACTCGTATAGCAAATAACTTTATTTGGGGACTAAAAATCACAAGTGGTAGTGCTTCTAGAGCTGGTATCCATTTATTAACTGAAAGAAATGGCAGTGCTGTAACTCCAGATGTATTATCTTATGTTTCTAGATTAGATGATATAATTAATAATACTATTATGATTGGTGCTACTGGTGTAACTAATACTGGTATGACTGTTGGTATTGGTATTCAAAACACTCGAGCAACTAATATAGTTAATAACGCTATTTCTATTGTTGATCCAAATGTGGGTGCAACTTCTCAATTAGCTGCTGCTTTGTTAGTACAAGGTAATTTTACTGATGATTTGATAAATGTTGATAGAAACGTTTATTGGACTGGTCAAGATGTTGCTAATCTAGATTTTACTAATTTAGATTTACTTAGATATATAGAACAAGACGAAGATAAAGCAATCGTATCTATGGGATACCGTTTAGAGTATGCTAACTTGAATCAAATTCAAGCAGCTACTAATACTCAAAACAACTCATTATATGGAAACTTCCCAGCTGATCACGAATTGTACCAAAGAAGTGGGATAGAGCCATTATTATATAGAGTGAAAGCTAACCCTACTCCATTGAACTCAGTATTGAACAACCGTGGTCAAAATATTGCTTGGTTGAAAACTGACTTTGAGGGTGATGTTCGTGGTGCTGCAGGTCAAAGATATGATATAGGTGCTGATGAATTTATCGGTAGATTACACGTATTTGATGTAGCTCCTGTTACATTATTAACTCCAAGATCATACAGAGATATCACTACTCAATTCTCTGATGCAGAATATATAATGACAGAAGCTCCAGTTGAAGTAACTGCAAATGTTAGAAACAATGGTTCTATACAACAAGCAGGTACTAGAGTATATGTGAAAATATATTTAGAAGATGTCAATGGAATGTTTACAGGTGCACCTGTTCTAGAAAAAGAAGTATTGACTACTATACCTGCTACTGATAACGTAGTATTTAACTTCGGTCTTGCTGATGGTTTAGATGGTGATGATTGGAATCCATTGTCTTATGATGATCTAATCAATGACAATGTTGCAGTTAACATACCTGCTAAATTCTCAGAAATGTCAGCGAACGTCACTCCTAGATATAAGATAGACATTCTTGTTGGTTCTGATCTAGAGAATATCAATAATAAATATTCTAAAAATGTTAGATTCTACTTGAAGAAAACTAACAGACATCTTTTAGTATCTTCTGTTAATACAACTGCTGATCCTTTATCAGGTGTAGCAAGTACTACAGCTGGTAAACTAAACTATGAAGCAATTTTGAAAGGGTTCAGTTCTATTGGATTTAAAGTATTATCTATTGCTGATACTGATGATGAACTTGTTTATGATTATGATATCTTTGACAGAGGAAGTTGGGAGCCTAGAGCTGTAAATTATAAAATGTATAATTTCTTATTCTACTCTGATGCTTACAATGTACTTCCTACTAGATTTGAGAAGTTGGATATCTATTCTTACCTAGACGCTGGTACTGAAAGATTAAAAAATAACATGGTTGTTTCTACTGAAGAGTGGAGCAAATTGAATACTGACGAAGATTTCCAAAATATGGTACTTAGAGCTGATTATGTAAATAGTAATCCTTTAGGAACAGGTGCTAGTTATGAAGGTAATTCTATTATTGGTGATACAATAAGTAGAGATTTTGTTATTCCTATAACAAGACCTACATACAAAGACATCAATAATATAACTCAATTCTATCCGAATGATCCTAGTCCATATCCAGCTGTAGTTAAACCTCGTAACTTCGGTAGTAATGGTAAGCCATTAGAAGGTCTTTCTTATAGATCTTACTTATATAATTTACCAACTCCTCTAGATGGTAAAATATTTGGTAACACTACTATTACAGTTACTTATAATATCATCCACAATGGTGTTGATTGGAGACACTTTGGTGATATCGAAACTATCATCAGAGGTACTATCGATCATTTAGAAAGAAATGATGCTTCTATCGTTCCTGTTGAATTGGCTGATTTCAATGCTACACAAAACAAAAAATCTGTAGTATTAGATTGGGCAACTGCAACTGAAAATGGTACTAGTAAATTCATCGTTGAAAGAGCTAACGCAACAGGTAATGTTGTAACTGGTAACTTTAACTCTACTGGTATCGAAGTTACTGCTGTTGGTAAATCTACTGAAATGAATTACTACTCTCCTGTAGTAGATAACAAAGTTGAATACGGTAACACTTATGCTTACAGATTAAGAACTACTGATTTTGATGGTACTTCTGAAGCAATCAATGAAGTTAGAATAGTAGAAATCAAACCTGAAGGTAACTTCAACTTTACAGGAATCACTCAGAATCCTGCTTCTACTACAACTGACTTATTGTTTGTAAATGGAAATAAATCTCCTTTGACTTTAGAAGTTGTTGATATCAATGGTAATGTATTAATTACAGAAACACTAAATAATAGTTCTAGACATTCATTGAATGTTTCTAACTTAGTTTCTGGTACTTATACATTAGTATTAAGAAGTGAATCTGGTATTCAAACTAGACAACTAAGCGTAGTTAGATAATACTAACACAAAATACGAACTAAAATTCAGAACCCTGAGCCTAAAAGCTCAGGGTTTTTTTTATTATATATGGGTAAGAAATGACAATAAGTAACAGAAAAGAGACTTATTAAAACGTATCATAAGTAATAAAAAATAAACGGGATATAGACGGATGTGCATCAGCTTGTAAAATAAAATGGTATAAAATGAATGAAATAACATAAGAAATGTAACATTTTTACTAAATTGTTGTTATTACTATTAACAGAACAAAAAAATAACAATAATTTACTAATAATATAAGGAG
>PGYR01000015.1 GCA_002839765.1 Ignavibacteriae bacterium HGW-Ignavibacteriae-4 | reverse complement strand
TACTTGTTTCTACTGTTAGTATATATCTTCCAGTTTCATTTACTTCGATGGACTTGCTCGTTTCATCTGTGTTCCAGAGGTAGCTAATGTAATCTTGGTTTGCACTTAAAGTAAGCTCTCCACCATAACATAGTTTATTTCCACCGAGTATTTCTAAATAAAGCTCTTCATCTTCAAATTGTATATTGATACTACTTGAATCAACACAGCCTTGGAATGAAGTAACGTATAACGTATAATTTCCAGCTCTATCTACTTCTATAATAGGTGAGGTTTCTCCTGTGCTCCATTTGTATTCGTATCTTTCTATTATATTCCTAGCTTCTAATCTATACCTTTCTCTTTCACATTCTGTCGTCAATTTGGTTGATACTATCTCTACCTTGGGTAGTGTATCGACGTATAGATTTACTATTCTTTCTCTATTATAGCCAAGTGTATCTGTCCAAGTAATATAATACTTTCCTTCATAGTTGTGATTAGCATCAGAAAAGAATGGGTCTTTGATATCTGGATTGTCTTCGAAGTATTTGTTTATCTCCGCTGCTAATAAAGTATCATTGCTTTCTAGATTAAGCAGTTCCCACTTGAAGTTAGTACCAACAAATCTGTCTTCCCATACATTATTTAGATATGCATCTTCACCCTCGCAGTAACTGACCGTACGTCCTATCATTTGGGATGGGTACTGTGATCGATTCCAAATTACATCTATGCGAGGTTGAGTAGGCTTTGCATTAGGAAATGCTCTATCATAATCAAACCTTAGTTCCTTTAATTTAAAGTCTGCTTTATTTCCTTTTTTATCTGGTCTGTTTATAATCGAAAAATATTGATAAGCGTACTCAGGATTGGGATGAGTCATTGAGAACTGAGGATTTCTGTAATACATTTTACCATTTGGTGCAATCAATAAATTAGTTCCCATATAACTAGGGTTACCTCGGTTATAGATATTCAAATTTGTATCTAATTCAGCAACTATTGTTTCAGATTCTTTTATAGAATCTAAATCTGAAACATCATATTGAAATAATTTCTTATTTGCTTGGGTATAAATATATCTTGAGTTTGGAGAGAAATTAAAGAGTTTGTCATAATTGGCAATTATTCTATCATCAATATATTTGAAATTAGTTACATAATCTAATTTGCCATTCTTGTTATCAAAAGCAAATAGATAAACTTCTGGACCAGCGGCTTCCCAATTGCAAGCTAATAATTTTTTCCCATCTGGTGATGGTTTGAATTCAAAATAATATGGTTGAAGCCCTTGTGCAAAATCTAAACCATTTTCCTCTAAGTTAAAACTGCTTTTAGGTATAGTATCTATTCCGTCTTTATCAGCTAAATAAGTATTTAATAAATGCTTACTAACATTATGTCCAACTATCCAATGTTTGCTAGGGTCGGAATGAGACAAAATTGTAAAATCGCTTATTGAATCAATTCCAAATTTGAATTTATGTCTAATTCTCTGTTGATTCCTATCTAGTTTTATATCATCATAGGTTAAAATCCCATGAAACCCTTCATATTTATATCGTTCATAGAATATTCTATATAAACAGAGTCTAAGGATTGAAAACCTGAGAACATTCTAACTCCGTATTCTTCACTCTCAAAACCATTAGGATCAGTTATTCTTGGGTCATAAAAGTTATAATAATCGGTATGTTCCAAACTAGATAATACAGAATCATTAATCCAAGTTGAATCCCTATTAATATGTAAAAATAAATCACCATTTTTATAATTATAATTAACCATATCATAACCACCAATAGTCGCAGTATCAAGCATGTGCATTCTACCGTGAAAAACAACGACAGAGTCATTATTCCTTCTGAAATCCATTTTATAATCTGACCATATCCATTGTGCGTCATGGTATTGTGCTACACAAAGTGACGGGAGTAATAGGAGTAATATTTTTAGTAGTGTTTTCATAATATTTATGATTAAATAAACAGGGGGCAATGAAAGCCCCCGTTTATTAATAATTCTAATTCTTAACGAATACTCTATTTATTACAGTATTATCATCTAACTGTATTTGTAAGTAATATGTACCAGTAATTAAGTAGTTCAAATTCATAGAGGATTCAAATCTACTATTATTATAAACTTCTCGGCCTGTCACATCTGCAATTCTAACATTGTTAACTTTATTAACATCAAAATCTAAATTTATATTCAAATCCGATTTAACAGGGTTAGGTGATAAAGTTACAGGGTCAACTTTTACAATATTTTCGACTTTAGGAAAACTATACTTCCCCCTTTCTACAATTGTAGGTCTAATAACATATCTACCAATCCATCCATCCGATGTACCAGCTAAATTCTGCTGAAATGCATTTGAAGGATTATAATCATTCATTTCAGTATAGTTAGTTGTGCTACTAATTAGCATTCTTCCATCTTTTTGAAAGGCAACATCAGAAACGGTTAGATTTCCTATTGTGCCTACATCATTAGAAACATAACTTCCCCAATATTTAGAAAGACCAATTTTGAATATACTAAGTACAAACCCTTCTTCATAACTAGTACTATTATACTTGTTTTCAGCAAAAACAGGATCTATTCCGTTTAGTTTATACCCAATATCTGAATCTTCTGTAGTCGAGCCAACAATGTATAAATAGTCTTCTTGTAATTTAAGATCATTAACATTAATATGATAATCATCACCATAGACTGCGACTTTTTCGTTAGTATATCTAGTTGTCATGTTATTATCAAAACTAAATGCAATTAAATCATAATTATTCCATGAATATGGTTTATCAGGAAAAGTATTGAGCCACCCACCTCCAATATAATTATAATTCTCGGTTGTTCCCACATAATAGAATTTATTATTTGCATCATCCCATGCTACATGTCCACTAGAGTCTAGATAATCTCTTTCGTATCCAGTTAGATATGTACCATAATAAGGAATTGTGTCTGATTCAAGAACCATTAGCCATGCTTGTATGTCTTGAGATGGTGTATAAGATGGACCTTTGTCAAAATAGCTATTCGTTGTTAAGTAACTGGTCAAAATATTATCGTTTCCATTTCCACATATTAACAATCTGTCATTAGTCTCGTTATAATCTAAATCTGAAACATAAGAACCAATCCAACGACCCCATTCTAAGAATAAATCCTCATCCCACTTAACAACATATCCAACAAAAAAGTCAACTGGATAAGTATTATAGAAACTCATAGGATTCCACCGCCAGTTAGGATTACCTATCGCTGCAGTTGTATCTAACCAAGTATCATAAGGATTATTTAAACCAGTATGATGAATAGCATTTAATCTACCTCCTGTATATACTATACCTGTAGATTGATCTACATCAATTGTTCTACCATCTTCATCTCTATAAACTACAGAATTATCAATATGTAAAGATGCACTTCCAAGATAAGAGAATGCTTCTAAGTCAGAACCATCAGCGGAAAGTTTCGCAACGAATGCATCGTACCCACCAGATAAATCTGTATGCTCACCTAAACTAGTAGCTTGAGTTTTAAAGTCAGAGGAAGAAGTGTAACCTGTTAAATATATTTTTACATCTTCTTGTAGAAGAGCATTATAAACATCCATATCTAAAGCTGCGTCATCACCTGAACCACCGAGGTAAGTTGTCCAAATCCTTTTTCCATACTTATTAAATTTAGTTACGAATATATCTCCGTCTCCACTTTCGGTACTACTAACAACTCCTGAAGTAGCAGGAAACGATTCGGAATAAGTATCAGAGTATGTTTTACCAGTTATATATACATAATCAAATTTATCAACAGACATAGCATATATTGAATCAGTATCATCTCCACCAAAGAAAGTTCCCCAACGAATATTATCTACATCTGTTTCAGAATAGAAAGTAGTTAGGAAGGCATCATTGTCGCCTCCCCCGTAAGCAGGCTGATTATGATTTAGTTCAGGGATAGTGATAGCAGGTAAGCTAGAACCTGGAAAGGCTTTTGTAGTACCAAACGACTCACCATATATTATAGGTCTTTTATGACTATTGATTGTTGTAGCTAGACCATAGTCATCATCTCCTCCACCAAAGTAAGTAGAGTTAATATTGTTAAGATTATAGTCATATTGTGATTGAAACGCATCAATACTACCTGTCATTGCACCTCTATTCATTTCATTTGTATATTCATGTAGTAAATCAAAATTATCACTTTTAGTATAACCAGTGGCATAAATCATATTATTTTCATCATCATATTTTATGTCTGATACAATATCTTGATCTTTTCCTCCAATATAGGCATTATGTATCAAAGCAAAATTCCCACTATAACCAAAGGCTGCAATAAATCCATCACCTTTATCACTTACACCTCCATAATCATATACTCTAGAATTACCTATCGGTATCCATGGAAATAAATCTGTTGTTTGATTACTTTCAGTATATCCAGAAACAAATAATATATCATCATCGATGTATTCAATATCGGTAAGAAAATCTGTCCCTTTGCCACCAAACAAAGTCCCTGCTCTATCCCTACCATTGCTTGCAAACACATCCATTAAGAATCCATCTTGAACATTACTAATTGTAATATCCCTGTTTAAGACATTTTGATAAGGCATGCTCACAGTAAATGGGAAATTGGTTTTACTGTCCGTAGCACCAATAATAACTAATTCATTGATATTCTCGTTCTCTGGCGATTTAAAACGGTTGTAAGCTACATCCATTCCAATCTCATCACCATCTCCACCAAGATATCTAGTCCATTTAGTAGCGAATGTGCTATAAAGTGCAACTATGTAAACATCTGAATTTCCGTTCATTGTGAAATCCCATGAATTATACATATATGCATCAGAACTCATAGTCTCGCCAACGGTGACAATAATTCCAGTGTTACCAGATAAGTCTCTTGTAAGTGTTAAACCTCTAGCAAAGTCATCATCAGTACCACCATAACAAGCCGCTTGAGGGAATGTTCTATGCTCATAAATGTAATAATCATACCCACCTGTATAAGCTCGACCAGTTGTGAATATGTTGGAGCTTTTTGTTGCCCCACAAATAATTGGATCAAAATCTTCATCTAGTTCTAAATCAAGTCCAAAATCATGATCATCGCCACCTATCATATGAGAATATACAAGTGTTCCATCTTCTTCATACTTCTGAATAAAAATATCCCAATTACCCCAGCTATTAATTTGACCTAGATCTTTTGGAAAATCATTCGAAAGTGTTGAACCAACTATGTAAACATTGTCTTCATCATCAACGTCTATCCCTCCACTAGCATAGCCACTAGGTACTCCAGAAGAGAGATTAGGTGTGTATTCAGTTGTAGGGTATCTTCCAACAAGTTCAGTTGAACCACCACCAATGTAAGTCGACCAGTATAGTTCTGGGTCTATTACTAGTTCATAGTTTTTGTCATAGTTACCTACATCGAATTGTAGATTATTATCTTTGATTAATATGTCAGCGGTATATTCCCGTTTCTTATTATCAATCATTTGGTAGGTGGATGGTACATCTTCAATAATATCACCTAAATCAGTACTGATCTTGAAAGAAGTATTATCTACTTTTTCTAATGAATTAACACCATTATACTTTATGTTTAACTTACTTAAATCAGCATTTGGCTTAACTACAAAATCGTATTTGATACTTTTTGGAGTAGGATAATAAACCAAATCAATACCTTCGGCAACATTTTCATAAACTAACTTACTGTATGTTCTTATATCTTTTAGATTCAAATCCCCTTTTAAAACACTTAGTTTTGCAAGATTCTCATCATAAGGGACGATTTTGAATTTATGAATACCATCACCAAATTCTAAATCAACTCGTTGCGTTTGAGAACTAATATCTCCATTTGTCTGATGTGTTGATTTATACATGACATAACTAATACCTTCATCTCTAAAGTAGATGTCCATCCCTTTTCCTTTGATGTAGTATTTAATGTCTTCTCTCACATTACCTTCTGTGTCTTTAATTTGTCCTTTGTTTTCTATAAAGAATGTTTTAGAATTCTTTAGATATGATTCTGCGTCTTTGGTCTCAGTACCAGCCATTAAATTATTATTCATCGCTAGGAAAGAGACAATTGTAAATAATAAAAGCATCGCTTTCATCGTAAACCTCGTAATAAAATTATTAAAATTTAATTATGAGAGTTTTATTTTTTATTTTTGTAACTGTCAATCAAGGATGTCAGAATTTTTAATTGACGTTATAGGTCAGATTTAACTCTCAAGGTTTTTCTGACCTTTTTTTATTCCCCATACTTTCCTCCTATATTAGTTGTATATGAATATTTATTAATTCGATTTGTTAAACTTAATAAAAATTATTTTAAATATCTTGAAGTCTACCCGTAAGTACAAAAAAAGTTGTAATCACGGGCAGATAAAATTTAATCTATACTGTTTGATTAGTTATTTCTTCCGTACCTGGAGGACCCCACACCGAATGGTCACCCTCTCCAGTAATACCTGTAATGGTTCCTTTGGGCCCCAGAGAGGAAGATAGAACCACACTAGTTGGTGCTGAAGTTTTATCATCAAATATTAAATGAGTGATCGTTTCACCTTCTCTTTTATATTCTAACTTTAGACCTACAACTTCAGGTGCTAAAGTATAACTTAAGGTATTACCTATCCATTGGTAATTTGATGGTGGTGGAGTATTAGACATTATTTAACCTCTTATTTTGTTGAAAATCAATACCGCTTTTTACGGTTTTACGAATCATATTAGTATCTTTCACGACTTCATCTACTAACTCCGTGAATATTTGTTTCTCTCTAAAAGTATTATCAAGAGCCATATAGTTTGTTATTTTTGAAAGATTAAGCTTTAATCTATTTGAATCCAATTGATATATTAATTCCAAATAATTATTATAACTTTCAATTAGCATCTTGATGTAATTATTCTTTCGGATTCTATAAATTGCAATACCTATTGTAAATAATACTGAGATCAAAATAGACAAAACCATGTAAAATGAAATTTCAGAATAATAAAGTTCTTCTTTCATATTTACAATATATGAATCTGAAGAAATTCTAGCTTCTAAATCTTTTTCTAATTGTTTCGAATACTCTATATTTAACAACTCTGTAAGTTCATTCTCAGAATATTTCAAATTTGAAACCTTACTTATCTTGTTTGCTAATAGAAATGTTTTCGTTATTTCCTTTGCCTTTAGAATATTCCCTAATTCTACATATATCGAATTAGCTACGTTAAGATAACGTGTACCTTCTTTTAAATCCTTTTCTTTAGATACTATAATAGACATCTTATAATTAGCATCTGCAAAATATCTTGAGTTTTGTTTTGCTTTTGTGAATGTGAGGTATTCTTTAAAAATAGAACTATTAATTTCCATATTATTATACAATTTTACTAATTCAAGATTAGTACTAATAATAAAGATTTCTAATTGGTTATTCTTAGTAGTCAAATTTTTGAAAGATTGTTCCAAATAGTATAATGATTTTGAATAATCCTTATTTTGAAAGAATGAAACTGCTAAATAATTTAAAAGCATCGGATTTGTTTTTAATTCATCATCAGACATTTTAAGGGCAGAATTTAGATAAGCTGTTGCAGAATCCTTCATTTCCAAGTTTGTATAAGCAAAACCTAAGTTGGATAAGTTCCTTTTGTATTCTATTTTATTATTAGAATTTAAATTTAATTCCTTTGCTTTCTTTAAATAATATATTGCTTGGTGATTCATCCCTTTTTCGATATAAATTAGACCTAATTCATTTAATGTCTTTGATTGATCTAATTCATATTTCTTTTCTAAATCATACGCTATGAGAATATACTTCAAGGCTGAATCTACATCTCCTAGCTTTATATAATTATTTGCTAATCCAAAGAACGCATAATCCATTTCTTTAGGTTTACCGTCTGATATTATATCATCTAAACAAGAATTAATACTTTCGATCGCTTGCTGATATTCGTGATTTTTATATTGTTTCCATGATTTATCTAAACAATCACGTGACATTAGGTTCATCGGGAGCAAGCAAACGGCTATCAGAATTAAAATATACTTTTTCATTTATTACCCTTTCTAATTAATTTCTTTCCGTTAAAATTATCTATGTACATCGGTTCGATTCCTGTTACAGTCCACTTTAAATTACATCCTGCATTCTCTAATTTAACTAGCAGGTCATGTTGAATAACATCATCATTGTATAAGCTATCCAATAACTCAACATCTACATTCCTTTCGTTTTGGAAGTTTTCAAGGCTCTCGAAATTTATTATTATCCATTCTTTGATCCTCACCTTTTGTTTGTTGATGTCGTGAATGCTCGGTAAACTGAATTGCTCTTCGAATCTATCTGGTGAAAAGTACATATTTCCCCTACCCGAATATAACCAGTCAATACTAAATCCTTTTCTGAATAATTTCCTTGATATTATTTTAATATCAGAAGTGCCGTCTAAATAATCATTTAGAGACTGCTGAGACATTCCTATTACACTTGAAAATTTAGCTTTACGCAAGCCAGTTGCTAGTATCATTTCGTATAATCGTAGCGATTCTTCTAATCTACCCATAATCAATTTTCTTATTATTTCTGATTAACATAAATCAATTGCTATTAAACTAATAATAATTAAAATAAATATCTTACGGTCTGCCCGTAAGTACGAAAATAGTTCTATAACTATTAAGTATAATCTGATTTATGTACCTATACAACATAAGGTTACGTCGCAACTCAACAATTGAAAATTTTGACACAATTCATATGTTTAGTTAATAATAGAATAGGAAATAGGTTTCATATATTAACTACAATAGCTAATATCAATACCTTAAAGACTTTTTTTATACTTTCGGTTTGCCATCAGAAGAATTATAAATAATATTTTTATGTTTGATATAACAAAGAATTTCAGATTTTATGATAACAAAAATTCAAACAGACGTTTTCCACCAACATGCCATACAGAAGTATGGTATCGGTGGATTCGTTATGAAAGATGACCTGCTTGAAGAAATTCAGCAGGAGCTTAACGTCGATTCAGAAAGATCACGTTCCTTGTTGACGCTAATAGTCGGTGTTAAATATTTTAAAGAAGAGAAAGAGAAGCTATACATAGCAGGTAAAACGGGTGAGTATTTTGATAATTCACTGATTAGATATTGGCTAGAAAGGTAAATAAACTCGGAGGTTCGAAGTGAATCGAGAGATAGTAAATAATATATTACAAAAGATAGAAGAAACAAATACTCTACTATTAGAAGAAGAGTCAGAGATTAAATTCTGTAAAATCTATGAAGGAATATTATTCAAAACAGTTATTCCACACAGAGGCGATGAAGTTGGTTTATATAAACTCACAGTAAAAGGTAAATCAGTTCTAAATAGTGGTAGAAATCAATAATTTTCAAGAGGAGGAATTATGACAGTAGATAGTTCAAAATTCAAATTAAAAATATATCAATTTCTATCACGGTTTAGTTTTTTTAAGAATTATGCTTACAAGTTCTACGCAATCACTTTACTTGGAATATTGATTCCAATAATCACTGCAATTGGAATTTGGAAGTTCTTTGATGTAAATGAAGGTAATACTAGTGTTTTAGTTGCTCTAATCCTAGTTGTAACATTGGGTAGTATTGTTTTAACACTATTTATACAAAGGAATTTGATAGAACCTCTATTACTCACTGAAACATCACTAGATGATTTTATAGTGAATAAAAGGATGTCGAACCTGCCAACGAATCTCGATGATGATATAGGTAGGCTAATGCGTAAAGTTCAGTACTCTGTAAAGTCTATTGATGAGCTACATAAAGAAAAGAAAGACATGCTAGATATAATCTCACTTGATTTAAGAAACAAAATCACTGCGGTTTATAACTACTCTGAGATGATAACTCAAGCAGACACAGATGAGAAAAAGCAGAACCTAAAGACCAAGATTGCAGCTGCTTCTCTAGAACAAATAGAACTAATAGACTCAGTAAAAGGGATGCTAGAGATGGAAGAGGTCTTTGTTACTAAATCTATGAAGCAAGAAATAGAACTAGAAACGATGTTCAACAGTATCAAAGAGCAATTTGCCGATGAGATACATAGGAAGAAATTATCGATTGAGATGATTGGAGATATTAGACTTATCAGTGGTAAGGAAGCACTACTAAAACAAGCGTTTACTAACCTAATCAGTAACGCTATAAAATATTCAAATGTGGGTGGTGAGATAGTAGTCAACTCATCTAGAATGGGTACAAACACCCTTGTAAAAGTGATAGACAAAGGTGTTGGGTTTACAACAGAGAACAAGGATCTGATATTCGATAGGTTCACGAAAGTAAGAAGAAGAGGAACAACAGGTGAAAGCACAACAGGACTAGGACTTTACCTTAGCAGAAAGATTATAGACAAGCACTCAGGTACAATAGAAGCAGAGAGCTTAGGAGAAGGCAAAGGCGCTGAGTTTACTGTGAGTTTGCCTGATTAGATGAAATAAAATTTTAAATTTCAAGAGGAGGAATTATGAAATTCACAGCATTGCCAGTAAACGTGGGCGATTCGTTTTATTTAGAGGATGAAGGAAAGAATATTCTAGTTGATGGTGGATTGAGCAGAAAACAAATTATCCAATTATTAGATGATGAAAAAATTCCCGATAATCATTTCGATGTATTAATCTGTACACATTATGATGCGGATCACCTTTATGGGATTATTGGAATACTGAAGTCTAAAAAGTATACTTTTAAAGAGCTTTGGATGCCTGAAATACTAGGCTCTATAGGATATACAATTTCTAAAAAGAAGTTATCTATTCTTGAAATTCTAAGAAAGTATAATAACCATGAAGAGGTTGAAATGAATATTAGGGGATTTAAGGGAAGAGAACAAGAACGTAAAAAAGAAAACTTTGAAAATGATCTAGAAAAACTGAATTACAATGTAGTGCGAAACACATATAAACATTTAAAAAATGAAATGAAGCATCATTTTCATTATTACAGTGATGATTTACAAGGAATCCATTTAAATTTACGGAAAATAACTAACTTATTAAAGTTAAGTCTTGAATCAGGTTCATATATTAGATGGTTTAGTTTTATTGATAATATGGATGCTACAAAAGTAAATCACAATCTATGGGCTTTGAATTGCATCGAAACAGGGTTAACAGAGTACAATGCTGATGACTTAGATATGGCTTTATATTTAACCACAATTAACGAAAGAAGTCTTGTCTTCAAGTACATGGAACCTGAAAAACCAGAAATTCTATTTACGGCAGATTCTGATTTATCATTTGTTAAGAATACAATTGAATTAAATGACAATTCAATTGTAACGGCACCACATCATGGTGCACAAAGTAGTTCTTTAGCATACTCTAAAATAAGTGGCTCTAACTTGACTTTCGTAAGAAGTGATAGATCTCAAGTTAAAAGACCTTGTCAAGATTATATAGATCAAAATATTAAATATTGTACAGTTTGTAGGAATAAGACCAAAAAGCAGAAAGTGCAACTAGTATTGAGAAATGGACAATTTAGTACAAATTCTTTAAAATGTTCTTGTTAAACTATTACGATTAATTACAATATAAATAAGATGAGCATTGTTTTTGAAAACAATATTGGATATTCATATTTCTAAATAAAGCTCTATTCTCTAATAAAAGACAGCCTAATAGTGTTAAAATTAATAAAACTGCAATAATTGAATTAAATATGAGACTAATTGAACTAAAATTAAAAAATTTCAGATGTTATAAGAATATAACTTCTATTCGTATAAATGACTTAACGTGTATACTTGGCAAGAATGATGTTGGTAAGTCGACAATTCTTGAGGCGTTAGATGGCTTCTTTAACGATAATGTTGACAAAGGAGATTTAAATACTGATCTTGAAACTGGTACAATAGAGATTACTTGTGTATTTGATGAAATACCTAAAAGTCTTGTTTTAGACTCATCAGTAGAGTCTAGTCCTTCTGAAGAACACATTCTGAACTCTAATGGACATCTTGAAATAAAAAGAATATTTAAAATCGGAAAAAGTATTTCCAAATCGACTTTCATAATAGCCTTACACCCCACTAATGAAAAACTTGTGGAAATACTTAGCCTTAAGAATACTTCATTAAAGAATTTAGCAAAGGAATTAGATGTAGATTTAGATGGTATTAACAAGACTAAAAATCCACCACTAAGAAAAGCAATTAGAGATTCAATCGAAAGTGAGAAGGAAGAGATTGAAATTAAAGTTGATGGGAGCCTTGATTCAGATAGTAATTTAAAAACTATTTGGTCAAAACTTAAAACATATCTTCCAATATTTTCAATTTTTAAAGTTGATAAGAATATAGACGACAAAGATAAAGATGTTCAAGATCCCATGAAACATGCTATTAAAGAGTCATTAGCATTACCTAGAATTGTTGAATTATTAGAAGAAATTGAAAAAGAAGTTAAAGAAAAGTCAACTGAAGTTGCAGAATTAACAATTGAAAAACTAAAAGACCTAGATGAAAGCCTAGCAGAGAAACTAAAGTCAGATTTTAGTAAAAGTCCTAGCTGGGATAAAATATTTGATTTAACATTACTAAATGAAAAAAATATCCCTCTAAACAAAAGAGGAAGTGGAGTTAAGCGACTTGTACTATTAAGCTTCTTTCAAGCACAAGCAGAGAAAAAGAAAGCTGATAACAATTCACCTTCAATAATATACGCAATTGAAGAACCCGAAACGTCACAACACCCCAACCATCAGTTAATCCTTATTAAATCATTACAAGATTTAAGTGAACAAGATAATATTCAAGTACTTTTTACTACACATAGTTCAAACCTTGTTAAAGAAATACCGATTTCCTCATTAATTTATATTTCCAACGATGATGATAGGCTTAATATTAACTATGGTTCTTATGAAGATGATTACATTTTAAACGAAGAAACACTGGATAAAATTATTAAATCACTTGGTGTTTTGCCTAATCCACGAGACTCTGTTGAGAAAATACTTTATGTTGAAGGTAATCATGATATTAGTGCTCTATTTGAATATAGCCGTATTCTCAATGAGAATGATAATTCAATAATTGATTTAAATAAAACTGAACAAATAGCTTATGTAATTGCAGGTGGATCAAATCTTAAATTCTACATTCAAAATAAATATTTAAGTGGTTTAGGAAAAGCAGAATTACATATTTATGATAATGATGTCGATGAATATAAAAATTATGTTGAGCAGATTAACTTAGAAAATAATCCAAGAAAAAAAGCATTCAACACGTCAAAAAGAGAGTTAGAAAACTATTTATCTAAAGATGCAATTCAAGAAGCTTATGAGGAAAATGGAACTTTAGTTAGTATACCTGACTTTGGTGATAATGATGATGTACCACTAATTGTAGCTAGAGCTTTACATGAATTAGTTTCATTAAAAGATTGGGAAGAACTTGAAAAATCTGAACAAAAGAGAAAAGAGTCAAAAGTTAAAAAAGTTCTAAATACTCAAGCCGTTAAAAAAATGACAATTGAAAGATTAGAACAAAATAATGGTAAAGAAGAACTAGAACTTTGGTTCAAAATATTATCTAAATTAGCTTAATTAACAGCGACCTTATGATTTTAGAAGGAAAAAAAATGAGTGAGAATGACAATGGATTAAAATTTGATTTTGACACTAAGATAATTAGATACACCAAACCTGTTTTAGTTCTGATAGTTGTAGTATATGTATTAACTACAGTAGTATACATTATTAATCAAATAATTTGTGGGGACTTTACTGCTTCAGAATTAGGTGATTTTTTGGGGGGATACCTTGGAACTTTGGTTTCAATATTTACCGTTATTCTAGTAGCTCAGACTTATTATACTCAGAAGAAAGAACTAGTTGAGCAAAAGAATTTGATAAATCTACAGAGTGAAGAAATAAGGACAGCTAGAACTTTTGACTTATTGTATCGTGAGACGGATTCGATTATAAATCACGTAATCTATTATGAGAAAAATGTAAAGGAACTTAGTAAATATATTGAGACTATGTCAAGTGATATTGAAAATAAAAATTTATTAAATGACTCAATACATACAGTAGCAAATTTCAAAGACAGGTTTGATGAAATTAGAGAGGATTTATTCCCTTTCATTCGGGAGTTAAATAGGTATTTTAAGAGACTAGAATTTATTTGTAAAGACAGAAAAGATAAAGATAATTTGATAAGTTTATCTGTGAATAAATTACCAGAACGAGTTTTGACTTTAACCAAAGGAACTAAAGAATATTTACTTGATTTAAAAAGTAACCCTAATAGACATGATACTTTTGATACTGAAGAATCACTTCAAATAGTTGCATTATGTAATACAATTAATAACTATTTCTATAATGATCTAATGAAAAAAGATTAAATTAATAGATATATTTTAACCAATCACTCCCAAACTTAACCACCACTAACCTATGTTTACTTTAGTTAACTACAACCCCCTAGCAATATCTCTAAGTTTCCTTATATTAGCACTACAGGAAACTAATAAAACGAAATAAGTATATGTCTGAAGAACAAAAGAAAATTCTACAAGGTCAGCTATGGGGTATCGCTAATTTGCTAAGGGGCAAAATCAGTGCTGATGATTACAGGGACTATATTCTAGGGTTTATATTCTATAAGTACTTATCCGAAAAACAATATTTATTCGCAAACGAACTTTTAGAAACTGAGTCAGTAAAAGATTTCAAAAAAGTAACTGACAAAGCCAATCTGAATGCTATCAAAGAAGAATCACTACTCAAATTGGGCTATTATCTAGAGCCATCGCAATTATTTTCGGTATTGGCTGCGAAAGGTAATGCAGATACTGAGAGCGAAAGCAACTACATACTAGAAGACCTAAAAGAAGTCCTTAACCACATAGAACAAAGCACTATGGGGACTGAATCGGAAGAGGATTTCAACGCTTTGTTCGAAGATTTGGATTTGAGTTCTACCAAAATTGGAAGAACTGTAGGTGCTAGAAACGAAATAATAGTAAAGATTCTTACTCAGCTTGATAAGATTGATTTCAAATTAGAAGAGCTAGAATCTGATGTTTTGGGCGATGCTTACGAATATCTGATAGCGAAATTCGCAGCAGGTGCAGGTAAGTCAGCGGGTGAGTTTTATACTCCCCAGCAAGTTTCTAAAATACTTGCTAAACTAGTAACTACTGGCAAAACAAAGATTAAGTCAGTGTATGACCCGACCTGTGGCTCTGGATCACTTCTTTTGCGAGTTGCTAGAGAGGCTGATGTTAGTGAGTTCTATGGGCAAGAACTGAACAGAACTACTTATAACTTAGCAAGAATGAATATGATATTGCACGATGTGCATTATCGTGAATTTAATATAGAGCAGGAAGACACTCTAGAAAACCCTCGACATCTGGATAAACGATTTGAAGCTATAGTTGCTAATCCTCCGTTTTCGGCACATTGGAAAAGTGATAAAAACCCTTTGTTCAATTCGGATGAGCGATTTAGTCAGTATGGTCGATTAGCTCCCAAAACTAAAGCTGACTATGCTTTTCTGACTCACATGCTCTACCATTTGGCAGACAATGGGACTATGGCTAGTGTATTCCCACATGGGGTACTATTCAGAGGGGCGGCAGAAGGACACATACGTGAGTATATAATAAAAGAGAAAAATTGGTTAGATGCCGTTATTGGTTTACCTGCCAATATATTCTATGGTACTTCTATTCCTACTTGTATTTTGGTCTTGAAAAAATGCCGTAAAGCTGATGATAATGTAATTTTCATAGATGCTAGCGGCGACGACCACTTTGTAAAAGAAGGCAATCAGAATGTATTGCGTGATGAAGACGTAGAAATGATAGTCAATACATACCAAAGCCGTAAGTCAATAGACAAATATAGTAATGCAGTCCCACTATCAGAAATTGCTGAAAATGACTATAATCTGAATATACCTCGCTATGTAGATACTTTCGAGGAAGAAGAACCAATAGATTTAGTTGAAGTTTCGAAAGAACTAAAATCAATCGAATCTGAGCTAGAAAAAGCGAACAATACTATTGCCGAATTTTGTGCTGAACTTAATATACCAACTCCATTCTAATCGATGACAAAAGAAAAAAACATACCTGAGTTGAGATTTCCTGAGTTTGAAGGGGAATGGAAGAATGGAAGACTAGGGGAAATTGCCACTTTCAGTAGGGGTAAAAGTATTTCCAAATCAGATATAGTTGAAAATGGAACGCTTGATTGTATTCGTTATGGCGAACTGTACACGGTCTATTCCGAAATAATCGATGAAACTGTATCGAAAACAAATATTGATCCTAAAGAACTAGTTTTGAGTGAAGAAAATGATGTGATAATTCCTGCATCAGGTGAGACACAAATAGATATTGCTACGGCATCTTGTGTCTTGAGGGATGGAATTGCTTTAAGTGGTGATTTGAATATCATTAGAAGTTCATTAAATGGTATTTTTCTATCATATTATTTAAATAATGCTAGAAAGTTAGAGATTGCAAGATTATCACAAGGTATATCTGTTGTTCATCTTTACTCTAGTCAATTAAAAACTTTAAAAATTAATCAACCAGAACCCCAAGAACAACAAAAAATCGCTTCATTCCTAACGGCCGTTGACCAACGAATACAACTACTTCAAAAGAAAAAAGGAGCATTAGAGGAATACAAAAAAGGCGTGATGCAGAAAATATTTTCCCGAGAGATAAGATTTAAGCCTGAAAATGGGAATGATTTTCCTGATTGGGAAGAGAAGAGATTGGGGGAGGTGTGTAATATATCGAAAGGTCAGCAACTAAATAAAACAGAGCTTACTGAATCTGGTAAGTATCCTTGTCAAAATGGTGGGATAGAACCTTCAGGCTTTACTAATAATTTTAACACAATCGAAAATACTATAACTATAAGTGAAGGTGGTAATTCTTGCGGTTATGTGAATTTCCTTAAATCTAAGTTTTGGTGTGGTGGTCACTGCTATGCTCTGTTAGAAATAAAAGCTTTTACAGAAAAAAAATTCTTATTTCATTTTTTAAAATTCAATCAGAATGAGTTGATGAGATTAAGAGTAGGATCAGGTTTACCAAATATCCAAAAACGTGATATCTTGAACTTAATAGTAAGTTTACCTTCTTTTGTAGAGCAACAAAAAATTGGTTCATTTTTAAGTGCAATTGAAAAAGCTATAGAATCATTAGAAACAGAGTTAGATATATCGAAAGAATTCAAAAAAGGATTACTCCAAAAAATGTTTGTGTAAATATGACAACTCAACCCGAACAAATATTAGAAAACAACTTAGTAGCCCAATTAGAAAAATTGGGCTATAGCAAAGTAGTTATAACTGATGAAGATGACTTACTTTCCAATTTCAAATCTCAGTTAGAAAAGCACAACAAAACCAAGCTAACAGATACAGAGTTCAAGCAAATACTTAACTTTATCAATAAAGGGAATGTATTCGAAAGAGCTAAAATACTACGTGATAGAGTACCATATACCGACTCTAAGGGTGAGATGCGAACAGTTGAGCTAATCAACCAGATAGAATGGTGCAAGAATGAATTTCAGGTAACTCAGCAAGTATCTATGGAAGGTAGCTATAAGAATCGCTACGATGTTACTATACTAATCAACGGTTTACCACTAGTACAAGTGGAATTGAAAAGAAGAGGTTTGGAACTAAAAGAAGCATTCAACCAGATAAACCGATATGAGAGGCATTCTTATTGGGCAGGTCATGGGTTATTCCAGTTTATTCAGATATTTGTGATAAGCAATGGAGTCAACACTAAATACTATGCTAATAGTACGATAAAGGGACGTTCATTCAAGCAAACTTTCTTTTGGGCAGATTCGAAAAACGTGTTGATTACTCAACTAGTCAAATTCTCTGATATATTTCTAGAACCTTGTCATCTGACTAAGATGATAACGAAATATGTAGTCCTAAACGAAACAGAGAAAAAACTAATGGTTTTACGACCTTATCAGTTCTATGCAGTAGAGGCAATAGTAGAAAGGGTAATGACAACTCCGAAGTATGGATATATATGGCACACAACTGGCTCAGGTAAAACACTAACCTCATTCAAAACTGCACAGATACTTACTAATCTTCCAACTGTCCATAAGGTAGTATTTGTAGTAGATAGAAAAGATTTGGATATCCAAACAACTAAGGAGTTCAACTCATTCAGCAAAGGCAGTATAGACGGAACAACAGATACTAAAACATTAGTAGAGCAGTTGATAGGCGACAATAAGCTAATAGTAACTACAATCCAAAAACTAAATACAGCTATAAGCAAGAAAAGGTATTTGAGTAAAATGGAGGCTCTGAAAGAAGAAAAAGTAGTTTTCATTTTTGATGAATGTCATAGAAGTCAGTTCGGTAAAACACATAATGACATCAAGAAATTCTTTACTAACTGTCAGATGTTTGGTTTCACAGGTACACCAATATTCAAAGATAATGCAGGTACAAATGAGTACGGGAAGCGTACAACTGATATGCTTTTCGAAGAAGAATTGCATAAATATGTAATAACTGATGCTATCCGAGATGGTAACGTACTCAAATTCTCAATTGAGTATATAAGCACTTTCAAAAAGAAAGAAAATATCGTAGATATAAACGTAGAAGCTATAGATGAAACTGAGGTAATGGAAGCACCTAAACGATTAAATGACATAGCTGACTATATTATAACCAATCATAACAGAAAAACCCATAGTGGTGAGTTTACAGCTATTTTCTGCGTATCTAGAGTAGCAATACTAATTGAATATTTCAAAATACTCCATAAGAAGAAAGAACAAGGATTACATAATTTACGAATCGCTACCATATTCTCATACCAAGCAAATGAAGGAGATAAAGATGCAATCGGGTTTGTTGACGATGATGATTTTCTAGAAACTGATGAATATAGTATTGGATTGGCTGCTGAACCAAAAACTGAATATGCTACAAGTCACACCCGTGACGAATTAGAGAATTTTATCCAACTCTACAACGAGCAATTCAGCACTAATTTTACTAGTAAGGATAGTAAGTCTTATTACAACTACTACAATGACATAGCTACTAGAGTTAAACAACAGCAAATTGATGTTTTAATAGTAGTTAATATGTTTTTAACTGGTTTTGACAGTAAGTACCTAAATACACTATATGTAGATAAGAACTTAAAGCATCATGGTCTAGTACAAGCATATTCTAGAACTAACAGAATCCTCAACGAGGTCAAATCGCAAGGAAATATAGTATGCTTTAGAAATCTAAAATCAGCTACTGACGACGCTATAACGCTATTCTCAGACCTGAGTTCCAAAGACGAAATAATAATGCAACCTTACGAAGAGTATGTTGCCAAATTCAATCAAGCGTTTATAGCTTTACTAATGATAGCTCCAACTCACGACAGTGTAAATAAACTAGCAAGTGAAATCGAAGAGTTTGAATTTATCAAAGCGTTTCGTGAATTAATGCGATTGAAAAATACGCTTTCCACTTTTACAGAGTTTGAATTTTCTGATCTTTCAATGAATGAGCAATCATTTGTTGATTACAAGAGCAAGTACCTTGATCTTTCGGATAAAGTAAAAACAAATAACAGTAAAGAAAAAGTATCAATACTTAATGATATTGACTTCGAATTAGAACTAATTCACAAAGATGAAATCAATGTAGCTTATATATTGAATCTATTAGCCAAGTTGAAAGATTCTAAAACAAGTGTAGAGCAAGACGAAAAGAAAAAAGAAATTCTTGATAAAATCGCTGGAGACTCACTTCTAAGAAGTAAACGAGAATTAATAGAAAGATTTATAGAAGAAAATCTACCTTACATTGAAAATTCTGACGATATACCAGAGATTTTTGAGGTATTCTGGGTAAAAGAACGAAAAAAAGCATTAGAAGAGATAAGTGAACAAGAAGACCTTAACTCAGAAGGACTAGAAAAACTAATCAGTAACTATTTGTTTACAGAAAAGAAACCTCTAAGAAATGATATTATTGATGTTCTAAACAAACGACCATCATTGAATGATCGTGCCACAATAGGGGACAGAATAACAAGTAAAATAATAGATTTCGTTGAGACTTTTATTAATGGAATAGCAGGGTAGTTAGGCTAAATATAATATTTTTTTCTTAAAATTTCAGAAATTGCTTCTGTTTCTAATTGGTCTTTTCCAGTTGTTTTAACTTTTAAAGCATATTGTCGGTCTGTTTTATAAAGTACAAGTTCTATCCAACCATTTGCCTCTACTTTCCTAATGAATTTCTTACCACCCCAATCCGTAGATTTCATTTCTTCTACATATGGACTGATTTTAATTTTATTACAAAAATTATCTAACTCTTTTTTGCCGTGATGGTCAGACAAATGTATGTTCTTATCAATAATCGGAATAGTTGTTTTAGATAAGAAAAAGTCATTATTGTCTAAAAATGCAAAACACCATTTCTTATAATCATCATTATCAGTTAATTGTTTACTAGGAATAATATTGCTATCTTTGAAGTTAATGCCAAAGAAACCATTAATAGTTGAAGCGCAATAAGTATTTGCTTCATCTTCTGTCTCAACTAGCTTGTCACATGGAGATAAATGCTCTAGGAAACGATAAATTTCCTGCTCGTCTTTGCCTTGTTGTACCGTATATAAGCCATCAACTAATATTTTTAGAGCGTAGATGGATTCATGTTTATAGAAAATGTGACTCGGCTGTTTATTTACAGCAATGAGTTCAAGCAACCCCTCTTTAAATTCATTGTAATTCGTAACACTATTAATTGAGTTATTATTTAAAAAGAACTTACTCATCCTTTCCTGATTTTAAATAATTCAGCAAAATCAATTTGACTTTGGTCAAAAAAACCTGAAGGCCATTCTGTAAGTTCACCTTTTGCCGTCATGCCGATTGATAGAACATTAGGTTGACTATTATTTTCAAGGTTTTCAGCATTTGAGTTCAATAACTTATTAAAGTAGTTGATTGAAACGTCAGAGTTCTTAATCTTTTGCTTCGCAACGGCTAATTGTAAGCCATTAATAATATGATCGCTGTGTGTTTCAATGATAACTCTTACACCTGCATTTGCAATAACACCAAGAAAGTACCCCATTCTGGATTGTGCTTGGGGATGTAAATGTGCCTCGGGGTTTTCTACAATTAAGATCCTATTCTTTAAAGCGATAAGGCCAGTAACTATAATTGGTAAGGCGTAACTTATACCAAATCCTGTGTTTGTTGGTACAATAGGGTTTCCTTTGGAATAGATGTTTTGAACTTCAAGCCTTGCCGTGTGAGTTTTATCATCAAAATGTGGTATAATGGATGCACCTTCAATAATATATTCTAACCAAGCATTAATATGATGTTCAAAACGATTACCTTTTAAAAAATCTGAATTTACTCTTTCTTCTTCAGCTTTATAGCTATAATTCAAATCAGAAATTACTTGTGCCGTATACTCTCCCTTGAAACCAACATTAGGGTAATCATAGAACTTTATACCTTGTGAAAGTCTAGGACCAATACGCTCTGCATTCAAATAATAAAACTGTTGGAAATAGAGAGGGTTATCAGTAAGGTTATTTACTAGTGGCTCAATAGGTGTAAGCCATAATTCTTTCCCAGTATTTGTGCTGTAAGTTACACTAAATTCGCCGTTTTTATCTGTTAAACCAATTCTAATATCAGTTTCATCGAAATCAACGGGCAACACATAAGCACTATTCCCAAGATTCAAGCAATAAACACCATTTAATTCTACATTTCGACCGTTTAATATTCTCAAATTGAAATATGACTTTTCCCAAATTGCACAATGTTCAATTGTTCTCCTTAGAAATAAGAGTGATTGAATTGCTGTACTTTTCCCATTTCCGTTTGCACCTGCAAAGACAGTAAGTTGATTTATACGTATATCAATGTCTTTAAAACATTTAAAGTTTTTAATGTTTAGAATCATCTTTCTAATAATTTATATGTTGGTTGAATAGTTCTTGCAATACTTTGAAAGTATAAGTCAAATTAGCTTTACCATTTGTACCATAAGACAGATATGCAAATAAATCTTTATCAGCATTAATTTTGTTTGCAACTGGTTCTTGTAATTTCAATTCTAAATTCAATTTTTTAAGTTTACTGTAATCATATTTTGCAAAAAGTATTGACATACAAACAAACAGAGCTTTATTTATCAATTGTTTGTAAGAGTCAGGCTTTGTGTCTTTCGGTAATATCTTTCTAAATGCACATTTTTTACCCAGTAAATATTCAGCATTTTTCATAGAGTTAGAAAAGTGAGGAATGAATTTTACTAACTCTTGACTTTTACTTTTGATATTTAGTTCTGTAAATTCATCAAGTGTCGAATCCATATATCCCGTGTATTTGTCAATGTTCCCATACTTTTCAAACATAGAATAGAACACTAGAAACCGTAAAGCAATTTCTTGATCATCCATTCTAGTACTTTTAATACTTTTATCAGTTGCAGATAAGAATTCAGGTAGTTTAACCATCTCTTTTAAAACATCTCTTAAACCTTGTCCAGTTAAGCAGTTTCTAATTTCTTGATTATTCAGAGGCTTTCCTCCAGTGTTGATTCTTCTGAAAATATCATACTTAACTTTGAAAGGTGAGGTTGGGTCAATTATATTTGCAGATAGATTTGTAAGGTTAAACCATCTTAAATATTTAGAATCAAGACCTTTTTTATTCCCCTCTGATTTATAATATTTTCCACCACAATTTGCTTCTAGGTATTGTAAATTCTTTAATGGGAATTTATTATCCATGTATTCTTTAATCGTAGAGATTCTCTGTAAACCATCGACTATTGAAAGCTTTCCTTCTTTATCTTCAGCAAAGTAGAACATTGGTAAAGGGATTCGTAAAAGTATGGATTCTATGAGTAAAGATTTTTGATAATTATTCCATACTAGATGACGTTGAAAATCAGGCGTCATATCTATATCGCCATTGTCAATCATTTGAGCAATAAGTGTTATTGGGATTTTGTCAGAGCGAACTTTGATTTTTTCAGGGTCATACGGGTTTAACTCAATTTCTTCATTTTCAAAATAACTATCAGCTCCTGATTTTTCAACTTCAATAATTTGAGAATACAATTCATCTAGTTTCGATTCAATGAATTCTTTATCATCAATTATTTCAATAGATATAAAAATGATATTTAACCCGTGTTCAATTAATTCCAACTCAAGCCAAACATTTTTTTCATTATCAACTAATTCAAAATGAACTAAATTGTTTTCTAGTTCCTTTTTGACAGGCTTTAGAAGTATGGTGCTTTCGTCCTTTATTTTGAATTCTATATTCATATATTTAAAATTCTATTATAATTTGTTTTTGAAATCTGAAAAGTCAAGTGCGTAAAAAATACGAATTTCCGTTTCTTATAATTTCAGTTTAATATTTATTATTTTCTTTTTTCATATTTTCAATATAATAAAAATACCAATAATCTCAATAACGGCTTCAAGCAAATTCAAACTATCCATCTAGTAAGATCATACCTCAATAAAGAAATAATGAATTAAGGTTGCAATTTCTAGAAGTCCACCGAAACGGAGTCACCCCATTTTTATTCATCTAATAAACTCGTTCATAAATGTACTCAACACTAACAGTATCAGGGTAGGGAGCATTTAGGGAATTGTTAGGAATTAGAAATGTAATCCCTACGACAATTTTTTATTCATTTAAAATCATAGACTTAACTGTCGGGCATTTTAGGGAATTGTTAGGGAGATAAATAAGCCGTTTTTTTTAATAAACCTATGTAAAGTTAAATAATATTAATAATCACTTTTTTAATAGTCTATTCCCTACTAATTCCGCTTAATTCCTACTAATTCCTAACTAATTCCTAATTGATAAATGAATGTAATATATAAAGATATAGAAGAATTAGGAATTAGACCGTTAAAAATAGGTTGTCGTAATTGTTTTGGGGGCTTTTCTATACATGAGGCACGGACGAGATTTTTTTATATTTTCGCTGGAATTACTATGGGCTAGGAATAAAATCAGTAAATCGTTGTAAAAAGCCCCAAAATGAACTACTGTCAGACCAACAAAAATCTATTCGTTTATTAATCGTTTATGTATTATAGTACATTCCATTATTTTAGCAGTTAGTAACGGTATAAGAGCAGAATATAAAGGTAATATTTTATAATTTTCGAGGTCAAAATGAGACAAAACCCAATAGATATAGAAAAAAAATCCTTTCTGGATATGAGTTAAGGTAAATATTAAAGATATGTAGCTATAATTTGAAAGAATTTACGAATTATACGGCAGATCATTCTTATACATGGATAAGAGAAACACTAGGGAACTCAGAGAGAATACCTTTGAGATACTTTGATAAGCTAATTAACTACGTTTCGAAAGTTAATTTTTTACTTGCTGTAGAGAAAATACTAGAAAGCAGACGCAAATATAACATGAGATTAGAAAGTTCAGAAGGGTAAACTATGCCTTTCGGTATAAAAACCCCTTAGGGGGTCTTTATGATGGTCTGTAATGCTGAGATTAATCTTGTATTATTTATCTGACTATATAAACAAAGTGGAAACAGTTTTCCGTAAATATTAATATTTAAATAAGATTCAAGCAGTATGTTTTGAATTATTATGAATTCAACTGTTCTAAATAACGATCAAGTTCTTTATGATGAATAAATGATCTTCTACCAATCTTGCTGGGTTTTAATTTGTTTGATTTAAATAAACTATATAATGTTGGTTTCGATATTTTTAATAATACCAAGACTTCTTTAATTGTGTATAGAACTGGATTGTGATTATTTGAATTATCAGTTTTAAATTTACTTGATTCGTTTTTCATCGCATTTTCGATTGCTAACACAATTTCATTGAATAGTTCACTTTTTGAATATTTATTGGTACTTGTGTTTTCCATATAAAACTCTATTTTATTAGTATTTACTTTTATTTACAGTTCAAATATAGGCTTCGATATTATACAATCCAAGCGATGATTTGATTCATGTTTGTTTTATGTTTGTTTTATGTATGGTTTTATGGGTTGTTGTTGAAAAAAAATGACTAATTTGTAACTAAACAAAATTAGAATTGTACTTATTAATATGGCAAATTGTATTATTAAAATAACTGATAATTTGCAATTAGAATTATATAGATAATTTAAATATGTCCTAAATAATGTCCTAACTATTTTTAATAAATTTAATAAGTGTTTAATAATAAAGTATATATGAATGAACTGTATCAAATTGTAACCATTTAGGTATATTTCGTTTTATATAGAAAAGGTTTACGAACATTTTTCGTCAACTTTATAAATGAACACACAAAAACTGAATATGAAATTCCTAAAAAGTATTATTTTTATAGCTATTTTTATCTTTACTACTAGCTCTCTTTTCTCCCAGTTTGGGAAAAACAGAGTCCAATATCAAGAGTTTGAATGGAAGTATATAGAGACAAAACACTTTGATATTTACTTCCACCAAGGAGGCGAATACTTAGCCAAATTCGCTGCTATCGAAGCAGAGCGTGCTTTAATCTCAATAGAAGAAAATCTGAAATATGATCTGAAAAGAAGAATTACATTCATTGTTTTCAACTCTCACAACCAATTCCAACAAAATAATATTATAAACTCGTTTCTCTCTGAAAATATAGGTGGGGTTACACAACTTTTCAAGAATAGAATTGTAGTTCCATTCCAAGGGTCTTATACACAGTTTCGTCATGTTATTCATCATGAGCTAGTGCACGGTGTAGTGAATGATCTTTTTCACGGCGGTACGTTGCAATCATCTATTCAGAACCGTGGATATTTCATACCGGGGTGGCTAAACGAAGGGCTTTGCGAGTATTTGAGTAACAAGGGTATGGATACCAAGACCGATATGTTCATGCGTGATGTGACTATGAGCGAGGATTTGCCAGAGTTACAGCGGATTAGTGGGTATGCACAATACAGAGTGGGGCAGACTTTCTATTGGTATGTAGCTGATAAATATGGTGAAGAGAAAGTTGCCGATTTTATAAATAGATTGTATATACATAAGAATCTAGAAATTGCATTCAAAAGTAGTTTCGATATGGACTTGAAGGAATTCAACGAGATGTGGGAACGGGACATAAAACGAATATATTGGCCAGATTTGAGTAAATACAAATCACTGCCTGAGATATCTAGACGAGTTACGGATAGAGAAAAGTTAAAGAATTTCTACAATTCTGGGCCTTCTATTTCACCTGATGGTAAGAAAATGGCATTTATTTCAGAGGAAGATGGGGTCTTTGTAATAGCTGTAATGGATGATCTGAAAAAAAATAATGAGATTAGAACTTTGACTTCTAGTTTCAGAAAGCAAGATTTTGAAGATTTGAATATGTTAGCTCCTGGGATATCTTGGAACCCCGATGGCACTAAATTGGCTATATCAGCTAAAGCTGGTGGCCAAGATGCAGTATTTATAACAGATGTAGAGACAGGCGCTTACAATAAGCTAACTTGGGGAATTAAATCTATTCAATCTGTTCAGTGGTCACCTGATGGTAAAAAGCTTGTTTTCGTTGGTTCTGAAAATGAACAAAGTGATTTGTTTATGTATGAACTAGAATCAAAGACTCTGACAAAAATTACTGATGATATTTTTAGCGATGAAGCTCCTAAGTGGTCTCCAGACTCCAAAAGCATCTATTTCATATCTGATAGAGGAGATAAGACTAATGCGAGAGTTAGCTCTAATAAACTAGATATGTGGGACTTCAACTATAAAGTAAATGATGTATATAGAATAGAGATTGGTTCAGAAACAGCCGAGAGAATAACAAACGATCCTCAGAACAATAAAACTTCTATAGCGGTTTCCTCAGATGAGAAAAAGCTACTAATAGTATCAGATAGAAACGGTATTGGTAACTTGTATGAGTTTAATTTGGTTGCCAAATCCTCACGTCCTTTGACGAACTCTCTACAAGAAATCACTCAGATATCGCTTTCACCAGATGATAGTAAAGTTCTATTCGGTACTCAGATAAAGGGTGGTTACGATATTTTCGAGATTGACTATCCCTTCGATAGAAAATTAGAGATGGCTGAATTGCCACTTACACAATATAAGCAATCAATATTCAAGAAAGATAGTCTAATAAACGCAATTGCGAATATTGAAAAAGACTCATTAGTAGAAACTGAAGATGATAAATTGATTAGTTACGGTGATTTTAATATTGATTTCGAGAATCAAGAATTAGTTAAGCCAAACGACAAAATACAAAATATAGCTGAAACAAAAGATACTACAATCAGCCGAGATTTCAAGATAAAGGATTATGTTATCAAATTCACACCAGATTTGATATTAGCTAACCCAGGTTATAGCACATTCTTTGGGCCGCAAGGTAGCACCCAGATGCTTTTCAGTGATGAGCTGGGGAATCATCAGCTTTATTTCTCTGCGAACTTCCTAATAGATTTGCGGAATAGTAATTTCTTCGGGGCATATAGCTACCTTACTGGGATAATAGATTATCAGTTCTCGGCTTTCCAATATGCCGGGTTTGCTGCTCGTTCTTTCGGGTCGCTAGAACGATTCCGAAGCTACGGAGCGACTATCTCATCGCAATATCCTTTTGATTTGTTCAATAGGGCTGAGCTGAATATGACATTCTACAACCTCTCTAAAGCAGAGATTGGAATAGTGGGAATTCCCGAAGTTACACGTACACTTATTGTTCCCGAATTCAAATATATACACGATGATGTGCTTTTCGGACTTTATGGACCAAGTGAAGGAACTAGATACAATTTCAGAGCTCTAATGAGTCCGAAATTATTCGATGATGGTCTGAACTTCTATACTTTTGAAACGGATATTAGGACTTATCACCCCGTAAGTGATTATATGGGTTTTGCCTTCAAATTCACTGGTGGTGCTAGTTTCGGTACTAATGCACAATCATTCTACTTAGGTGGTACTGATAATTGGCTTAATAGAACATTTACTAATAATACTTTGCCATTCAATAATCCAGAAGACTTCGCATTCATGAACTTCAAATACCCTATACGTGGATATTCTATAGCTCAAATTGGTGGTAGTAAATATTTCGTTACGAATGCTGAGTTCCGTTTTCCACTGCTTACTGCGCTAGTAGCTGGCCCATTGCCTATATTAATACAAGGGGTTATGGGCTCTGTTTTCTTAGATGTCGGTGCAGCTTGGGATGATACATTCAATCCAACTAGGATTGTAAACCCACTAACATTCCAAAAAGAATATGATGATTTGCTAATATCATCTGGTGTAGGTATCAGAAGTTATTTCCTAGGATTACCTGTTAAAGTAGATATAGCATGGGCTAAGTCTTATGATAATTGGTCAACTCCACAGTATCTATTCTCTTTAGGATATGATTTTTAGGGGGGGCGTCTCTTTTTATTTGACTTAATAGAGTACCTAAAGTAGAGCTATATAAATTTAAAGATTATGATTCTGGAAAAACAGATGGAACTAGCATAAGAATAAGGGGTAAAAATTAATATCATATGGGGAATAACTACAAATGAATATACATGATTATTATAAAACAATAGAGAATAAGAAGGATTTTGATTTTTTCCTTGAGCTATTATACAATGAGTTCTTACATAAACATGAGTATTGGGAGAATGATACATTAGAATCATATCTTGAAGCTTTAAGTGGTAGTAATAACAGTACAACTGAAGAAGAATCTAAAATTGAACCAACTTGGTCATATATTGCAGAGTTATTGTTAAAAGCTATAGTTTATGAATAACAAACTCAACTCCAGTCCCAGACCCTACTAAATTATAAACAATTAATAAGAATAAACCAGATACGAATATAATAGAAAGTAAATAAATAAAACTTTTAGCACTCATAATTGACCACTTCTAATAACTCACCATAAATATATACTAGCAGTAAAACCAATTCCCACATTAGTAAAAATTACACCTTAATCAGTAGCAAACCAAATTCTATTTATGCCTTTTACCTACCTAATAACCTGTATCTTCTCAACGAACTGAACTTTGTTAGTATTAGCTAATAACATGTAAGTTCCCATTGGTAAGCCAGTATTTATTGTGCTTTGTGTAGTGAAGTTACCATCTAATTCTAGCACATTTCTACCTGTCAAATCTTGAATTACTAATTTATCGACACTAACTATATCTTTTGGTAACTGCAATCTGAAATGACCCGAAGATGGGTTAGGAGCAATACCAAATCCGTCGTTAGAGTTGTAAGCAACAGAAGTAATATAGTCTATAGGTTCACTAGCCGAACCAACACCTAAAGCATAATAGTTAGCTGATGCTGTCATTACTTTTTTAGTTGTTCTTAGTTGATAGTAGTATTGACCAGTAGGGCAACCCAAATCTAAATATGATGTTTCTGTTAGTATCTCATCATTTATTTTTACGCTTTCAAGTGTTTCGTTGTTTATTCTATAAAGATTATATCCATCTATGTCCTTGTTTACTTTATCCCATTCTAATAAAATACCGTCAACTGAATTAGTTAGTCGTAATTCCCCAGATGGAGCAATTGGGCGGAACCTAAGTGTTGGGTCACCCATTAGTGCTACGTGTATCAATTGCTGACTACTGTTAAATGAGGCATAAGAAGCGTTCATAGAGTATCTAGCACAATAGCCGATAGATTCACCTACTGACATCGGATGTAAGTACCAGTTGGGTATTCCGCCCCAAAAGCTAGACAATGCACCTGATGCTAACGCAGCTCTAAGTAGATTGTTCTTTGTATCCCAATCACCGAAGTAGCTACCAGCTATTCCTGTGAAGATTGCATTAATATTTTCCGCGGCGAAATCGGCAGTAGTCCCAACTCCTCCACAACTACTATATGAACCTCCGCCCATACCGAAGCTAAGTATATACTTACCCTCTCTTAGTGAAGTCATATAATCTCTATCTTCGAATAGTGAGTCCGTACCAATGAGTGCACCCATCGCTTTGTAACCAGTATTCCCGATTATATAACCTTTGAAATTATCATCAATTAAACCTCGGTCTATTGATTCTAATTGACCTGTCTTCCATAAATGAGCTCTATTCAAATAATTTTTGAGCAATGTTAGCTCATCATCCGCAAAAGCAGGCATATCGTAGAAATCTACCCGGCCTATTTCTAATTCAACATTACTAATCAATCTCGTTTGATCGAACTTGCCGTCACCAGGTCTGTTGTTATTTCTTTCTTGAGCACTTGCTTCGTAAGTGACAGTAGCATCTGTCCATACTCCATCCAAATCCCCATAGTACAAATCAGCAGGCCAAGCCCCAGTGTGATTGCCTGAGCCTTCTGTGTGTCCGTCAGGAGGATACGCAGCTCCAGTAGTACTGAAGTGCCCGCTATAAGGAACAGGTACATGACCAATTAGATACAAAGTAGTAAGCATGAATTTACTAGATTCATTAGTTACTTTTATCAATTCTTTAATTTGTGGTGGAGTCATATCCCTTGATACTGGCTGTACTGTCACTTCCCAATTTTCTCCTTTCAAATCATTGACTAATATATCTAGTTCTGTTGTTAGGTTTTGGAAATGAGTATCGTCAACTAGTATTAGTATATTTCCAGAGAAGCCATATCTATTTACGTCAGTACCAGCAGTTATAAAATCATAAGAAACTATTTGATTGCTAGCGTTTTTCTTTTCAACTTTATATTCTTTGATTTGACCATTGATGTAAGTTGGGTCAGTCCATTCATTTGCATCTTTTGTGACATTGGCTATATATTTATAGTCCTGTTTAAACTTAGCTCTATTCTCATATATGTAGTATATACCATCGAAAGCTTCATCTTTCTCCCAACTTAGTGTTAGTGTGCCATCTTGATTGTATTGCGTCTCAACGAATAGTGTCTGATCTTTACCTACCTGAGCTGAGGATTCCGTCACGAATAAAAATGAGCAGATTATTAAAAAAAGTATACTATTTCTCATTGTTTTTCCTTATTTTAATTATAGATTTTTAAAAGTTACGAAAAAAATAAATTATTTGTATGAAAATTTCTATAAGAAGAGCAATTGAAAATGATTTAGATGCTGTACTTAGTCTTTACTATGATACAGTCAAAATCATTAATTCAAAGCATTACTCACCCGAGCAAATCGAGGCATGGTTAGATGATGAATCTAGACCCGAGCGGTTTCTGGCTAAGATTAATGAACAGCTTTTCTATGTTTGTGTGAACGAATTAAAAGAGCTACTCGGCTTTTCATCGATTACTAAAGATGGTTATTTGGATTTACTTTATGCCAGTACTACCCACCAACGAAACGGGGTAGGTACACTACTCCTAGAACAAATGTTAGTAGCTGCCAAGATATATAAATTTGAAAAAATTGATGCTGATGTTAGCATTACGGCTGTACCTTTTTTCTTGTCAAAAGGATTTGAAGAATTAGAAAAGCAAGAAGTAGAGCGTAATGGTGTGAAATTGACAAATTATAAGATGATAAAATATTATGTTGTCAAAGAATAAAAAACATAAACGTGAAAAATGAAATTAGAAGAAATAGAACAGTTAATTAGCCGATACGAGAAAGAAGGACTAGAATTAGAACCAGATAGAGAAAAAAGAAACGGGTATATGAGCAAAGTCTCTAATTATACTGAGCAATTTTTAGATGATATCCACAGTAAAAAAGCATTTGTAAATGACTTCGCAAATGATGGAGCATTCGACAATTTCCCTTTCGAAGAAGCACCTACTAATACAGACAAAGTAATAGATTTCCTAAAACAGAACGTAGATAGAGCTGGGATAAACCCTGCCTCTGGTGGTCATATTGGGTATATACCGGGCGGTGGTATATATGGTGCTGCTCTGGGTGATTACTTAGCTGCTGTGATGAATCGATACGCTGGAGTATTTTATGCTACACCGGGTGCAGTCCGAATCGAGAATCAGATAATAGAATGGGTGGGGGAGTTAGTAGGCTATGAAAAGGGCTTTGGTGGTAATCTAGCTTCTGGAGGTAGTATGGCAAATCTGATTGCTATTTCGACGGCACGAATTGCAAAGAATATCACGTCAAAGGATATAGAAAACAGTACAATATACCTAACAAAGCAAGCTCACCACTGCGTTACTAAAGCTCTGAAAATAGTTGGGCTACATGAAATTCAGCTTCGATATATCCCGATGGATAGTAAGTATAGGATGATTCCCGAATTACTTGCGGAGCAAATTGAACAAGACAAAGCTGAAGGCCTAAATCCATTTATGTTAGTAGCATCTGCTGGCTCAACTGATGTAGGAGCAATTGACCCACTTGATAAGTTAGCAGATATAGCCGAGAAATATGATTTGTGGTACCACATAGATGGCGCTTATGGTGGATTCTTCCTACTTTGTGATGAGACGAAAGTTAAGCTCAAAGGTATAAACAGGGCTGATTCCGTAATACTAGACCCTCATAAAGGAATGTTCTTGCCCTATGGAGTTGGAATTGTACTGGTTAAAGATGTAAAGCATCTACTTGATGCTAACTCTTATGATGCTAACTATATGCAAGACACCAAGGACTATCAACAAGAGTATTCCCCCGCCGATTTGTCACCCGAATTGAGTCGTCATTTCCGTGGTTTACGAATGTGGGTTCCGATGAAATTGCATGGTATTGCACCATTCCGTGCGTGTCTCAGCGAAAAGATATGGCTTACTCGTTATTTCTATGAAAAGGTACAGGAGCTAGGATTTGAAGTTGGACCTGAGCCAGAATTAACCGTTGCTGCATTCCGTTACGTACCCAAATCGGGAGATGCCAATGAGCTGAATAAAAAGCTACTAAGTATAATACATAATGACGGACGAGTATTTATATCATCAACCACACTAGGAGGAGAGTTTTGGATGCGAATAGCCGTTCTTTCTTTCCGTACACATAAATATCATCTTGATATAATACTTGAGTTGTTGGAAGATGGGATGGGTGGGGAGTATTGATATAACTTATTCCTTTGCCTTTTTGTGCAATACAATCGCAACAAAATTGTTATATATATAAGAAATTAGTATTTTAGATTATAAAAACAAATCATGTAATGAAATTTATTTATTGAGAATAAAATGGAAAAGGCAACAACAAACTCAAAAAGAACCCACGTTATCAAACGTGAATCAAGTTGGGCTATAAAAAAAGAAGGAGCTAAAAGGGCTACAAAACTTTATAAGTCCAAACTTGAAGCAATAAAAGCTGCAAAAGAATCACGCAAAAAAGGTGTTGTCTTAGTCGTTCATAAAGCCGACGGATCTATTCAAGAATGGATTAGATAGGGATTTCTACATTGAGTTTTGATAAGAATATCTTTATAAATTGTCCCTTCGATAAAGAGTATTTACCAATGCTCAAAACCCTCCTATATGTAATTAAGAAAATAGGTTATAATCCACGAATCGCTCTCGAACGCAGTGATTCTGGTGAAGTAAGATTAGATAAAATAAAAGAATTAATAGAGTCTTCTAAATACTCTATCCACGATTTAAGTCGAATAAAGTCAAAAGAAATTGGAGAATATTCAAGACAGAATATGCCTTTTGAATTAGGTTTGGATTTGGGTTGTAGAGATTTTAGTTCTAACAAAGACTATAAATCAAAGAAAATTTTAATTTTAGAAGAAGAGAAATATAGTATTCATAAAGTATTATCTGATCTTTCTTTTGCCGATTGTAAATGTCATAATGGGGAAGAAGAAGATTTAGTAGATGAAGTTAGGGAATGGTTCGTAGAAAATACAGACATTGAGATTCCCAGTGGAAGTTCACTATGGGATGACTATAATACTTTTCATGCTGATTTATATGAAGATAGAATAAATAACGGATTTAAACCCAAAGATTTGGATAGGCTTTCAATTGCTGAGTTTATGAAATATATTGATAAGAGTTTAGGCTAACTTGAAAGTTTACTCAAGTTAAGTAGCAACAACTCAAACATCACACCAACCAGCCGCCACGGCTGTCTTCGCGTTTCTTCCATTCGGCATTATATAAGCGACGATTACCCAGGGATGTAGTCATAAAGTGTTTTTCAGTCTTGCCATTTACCTCGTAGTATTCGTAACCGACTATTCCTTTTTTCATTAGGGTTGACATTACTTTTAGGAATGACTTCATCTCTTCTTTGTCGAAGTTGCTGAAATCGAAGTTCTTAGTAGTACCGAAGTCGAGGAAATTATCCACTCGGTTGAATACTTTGGAGAATGAGCTTTTTGATAAGTCTTTCAGGTCGTCTTTGGCTAGCGACAGTGCTTCCGAAGCAGTTGCCTCAGATTTGGGGTTAAAATTAAAACTGCCGATATTTGAAACTGTACTTGTCATACTAGTTAATATCGGCAGTTTTTATAATTACTTTAGACTTTTAGTTTAGTCTATTTCTTTTTCTTGTGTCTGTTCTTACGTAATCTTTTCTTACGCTTATGAGTGGACATTTTCTTGCCCTTTCTCTTTTTACCACTTGGCATATATCACCCTTTGTTTAATTAAATTTACTTTTCGCCTTTTTCATTCTTAATTGCGACATTTACTCTGTCAAAGAAGTCAGGAGAAACTTTGAAAACAGGTACATATCGTTTGTCAAGTTTAACTTCTTCACCAGTTTTAGGGTTTCTTGCCATTCTTGGTTTTCTAGCTTTGTGTTTGAATACACCAAAACCTCTTAGCTCTATACGCTTTCCATCTGCGATAGTTGAGATTATTGTATCTATGAAACCTTCTACTACTGCTTTGGTTTCCACTTTAGTTAGACCCGTATTGCTAGCTATAACTTCTACGATATCTGCTTTCGTTATATTTTTGTTGTTCACTTGTTTTTTCCGTTTATGAAACAATATTAAATAATAATCCGTTAAGGGAAGCAAATATACGAACGCAAATATTAAAAAACAAAGCAACTATCTAAAATTTAATAAATTATATGGTAATAATTTTTATTTCTATATATTAAAACTATTTTTGTAACTCATTAATTGTACAAATACAATATGTCTTGGATAAAAGAACAAAGTCTTGAAGATAAAGACAAGCAAGAATTAATAAAAGCTACGGGTAAGATTCCTCAGCATATTGCTATCATTATGGATGGCAATGGAAGATGGGCTAACCAACATGGCAAACAACGTCTATTCGGTCATAGAGAAGGGATAGAGAGCGTTCGCGATATAGTGAATGCCGCTTCTTTAATTGGTGTGAAACACATTACTTTATATGCTTTTAGTATAGAGAATTGGAAAAGACCACCCATGGAAGTCAATGGTTTGATGAAGTTGTTAGAGATTTTCTTGCAAAAAGAGTTCAAAGAACTTAATGAGAATCAAGTAGTTATCAACACTATAGGTAAAACCAATGCTTTACCGAAAAGTGTACAGAAAATTCTTCGTGAATCTTATGAAAAGACAAAAGATAATACAGGGATGCATCTGAATTTGGCTATTAGCTATGGCTCACGTTGGGACATAATGCGTTCTATTCAGATGATTGCTCTTGATGTTCGGGGAGGTAAACTATCTCCTGAAGATATTACAGAAGAGCTTTTCTCAGGATATTTGCAAACTGCTGATATACCAGACCCTGACTTACTTATCCGAACTAGTGGCGAATACCGTATTAGCAATTTCCTATTATGGGAGTTGGCATACTCGGAGATTTACTTCACCGAAAAGCTTTGGCCGGAATTTCGACGTGATGAATTGTATTCTGCATTAATGGATTATGCTCATAGGGAGCGTCGATTTGGCAAAACTTCGAGCCAGATCAATGAATCAACTGAACAATCATATTTAAAAAAAGTTATAGATGTTATCAAACGCAAGTAAACTCATTCTCATATTAATATTTACATTCACTACTTCTCTTTTTTCTCAAGAAAGTACTACCAAATACAAGATTCTTGGTATTGAGGTAGAGGGAGCACGTAGTGCAGATGCCTCTACTATTATTGCTTTGACTGGATTGAAAGAGGGAGAGACTATCTCTTATCCGTATGACGAGAATCTAAACGTGTCTCTTAAGGCACTTTGGGATCGCCGTCAATTTTCAAATGTAGATGTATTAGTAGATAAAGTAGTTGGAGATGGTGTATTTCTAACTATTGTAGTAGAAGAGAACAAACGTTTATCAGCTATTAAAGTATTCAATAACAACGAACTCACTTCAGAAGAAATCAAAAAAGCGGTTGGTAAGAACAAAGGTGATATAGTCACAGAATATGATTTATATCTTATTAAAAAGGATATTAAAGATTTATATGATAAAGAAGGACTTACTTTCGCTAAGGTCTTTCCTGAGATTTTACAGTCCGATTCTTCTGATGTATATATAGATTTGAAGATATATGTGGAAGAAGGTTCAGAATTTTACGTTGAATCTATTAATTTCAATGGTAATTCTGAATATAGTAATAGTGATTTAGCTTCCGTATTCGATGAAACTCATACAAAATCATGGTACGAATTCTGGTCATCGTCTAAATTTGATAAAAAAGATTATAAGAAAGATAAAGAACTAATATCAAAATTCTATGCAAATGAAGGATTTATGGACTATGAGTTCTTATCTGATTCTGTAGAATATGATGAAGATAATCAAGCTGTACATATTACGGTGAATATAAAAGAAGGTAAACGTTACTATGTACGTAATATAACTTTCGAAGGAAATACTGTATTCCCAGACGAAGCTTTGGTAGCTAGACTAGACTTCCCAAAAGGTGAAGTATATAATAAAGAAAAATTCATTATGAATTTGAATGGAAATCAAGAATTTTCAGATGCACTTTCACTCTATAATAATACAGGATATTTGCAAACTAGGTTCGCACCACAAGAAGTAAAAGTAGCAGCCGATTCGGTAGATATAGTAATTAGTACTTTGGAAGGTGATAGATACAAGATTAGAAAAGTAATAATATCTGGTAATACCAAGACTAAAGACAAGGTGATAAGACGTACTCTTTACACACGTCCTGGTGATTATTTTAACCGTGCTGCTATTGTCCGCTCAGTGAAAGAGCTAGGAGTTATGGGGTATTTTAATCCAGAGAAACTTCGTCCTGACGTAAAACAAGTTGACAATGATAATACTTCAGTTGATTTGATATATAATGTAGAAGAACGCTCTACTGATACTTTCAATGCTTCAATCGGATTTGCTGGTAGTTTTGGACTTACAGGCTCAGTAGGACTTACATTTAATAATTTCTCAATACTAGAACCACTTAATGGTGGTGCAGGTCAAGTGTTTAACTTCAATTGGGAATTTGGTCAATCTAATAGATATCGTAATTTCTCACTTGGGTTCACTGAGCCATGGCTTTTTGATGAGCCAACTACTGTCGGATTCAATGTATTCGATATATATTATAATTTCTCTACTCTAAAGTTACAAAGACAAGGTTTCCGTATAAATATCGGTCGACGTGTGAAATGGCCTGATGATTATTTCAGAATAGATGGTAGTTTTCAATTCCAGCTTAATGATATAAGTCAGCAATCTGGTGTTAATAGCCAGTTCTATAGACCGGGTAAATACAATGAAATAACTGTCGGTGGTAGTATTTCTCGTAATAATACGAATGAACTTTTCTTCCCTTCACAAGGGTCAAAATTCAGATTTACGAACAATTGGGCCCTTGGAGCCGTAGGTATAGGACAGACTGACTTTTTCAAGTCTGAAATTTACTTTGACTTTTACAATACTCTATACAAACTTGAAGAGCAAGATAGGGTAGTACTTTACTTAGGTGCTCAGATGGGATATATAGACGGTATCAAAAATGATACTACTATAGCACCAATCGAGCTATATAGAATGGGTGGAGCTGGTCTTTCTAACTTCGGTACTATTCCTTTTAGAGGTTATGGTGATGGAGATTTGGAAAATATTGGTGGTAAGCTACACGCCAAATTCACAGCTGAAATGAGATTTGCGATTACACTAAACCCTATGCCAATTTATTTCTATAGTTTTGCTATGGCAGGTAATGTTTGGGATGGTTTCGGTGGTGCCGATTTATTTGATTTGAAACGTTCCGCAGGTGTAGGGCTGAAAATGTTGCTAAACCCAATTGGTATAATTGGATTCAGTTATGGATATGGGTTTGACCCAACTACACAATTCGGCAATGTACCAGGTTGGAAATTCTTATTTGAAATCGGGCAATAATTTTGAAATACAAAGCAATAATTTTAACTTGCAAACTTATGTTTAACTAAATATTAGAACTTTTCGAGGAATAAATGAAAAACTTAAAATTACTTTTGATCGTATTGTTATTTGGAACTTTTGGATTTGCTAACGCGCAATCATCTAAAATTGGTGTTGCTAACTTACAAATGGTAGTAGAGCAATTACCAGACGCTAAAAAAATAGATACTGAAATAAAAGAAATGGCTACGAAATATCAAGATTCATTGTTGAAAATGCAAGGTGATCTGGAATCAAAATTCCAAACTTACCAAAAGCAAAAAGGTATGATGACTCAAGAACAACAATTAGCTACAGAACAAGAATTACAAGCATTAAACCAAACTGTATTGCAATTTCAACAAGCGAAATTCGGTCAACAAGGTGAATTGCAAATGAAAAGATTAGAACTATTGCAACCACTTAGAAACAAGATAAAAGAAGCTATAGACAAAGTATCTGCTGCTGAAAAATTGAGCTTAGTGCTTGATAGTAGTACTGAATCAGTTCTTTTTGCTGACGACGCACTAGATATTACTTTCAAAGTACTTGATATGCTTAAAAGAGGCGGCAAGTAAATAATAAAGGTAAATAACCTAACAATTTCAAGTTAATATGCTCTTGAATAGATTTAAAATATTATTGATACTCAGTCTTTTCGCTTTGGTAAGCCAATCTCTTTTTTCACAAGAAGAAGGGGTTCTTGATTCTGAAGTTATTAGACAGAAATTCGAAGAAGCCAAACATGCAGAGCAACGCATCCAAACTATTGTAGATGAATGGAAGCTTGAGATAAAAGCTATGCAAGAGCAGATTAACAAATTAGAATCAGATATTCAGAAAAATCGATTAATCTGGTCAGACGAAGAAAGACAAAAGAATGTATCGGAATTGGAAATGATTACTAAAAAGAAAAGCGACTATGCGAAGGAGAAATTCCAAGCTGGAGGCGAATTCGATAAAATAGTAAAGGAAATCCAAGAGCCTGTAGAAGTAAAATTAAATGACTCTTTTGAAAAAATGTCAGAATAAGAAAGATTTGAAATGCTTATTAGAGGCAACAACTAAATAATAACGGTATAAATTAACCGTATAATCCCCAAGTTAATATGCTTTTGAATAGATACAAAATATTGCTGATACTCTGCCTTTTCGCAATGGCAAGTCCATCTCTTTTTTCACAAAGAGTAGGGTTTTTCAATTCGGAAACTATAAGACAGAAATTCGAAGAAGCTTCACAAGCAGAACAACGCATCCAAACAATAGTAGATGAGTGGAAGCGTGAGATAAAAGCAATGCAAGAGCAGATTAACAAGCTGGAATATGAGATAAAGAAAAATCGATTAATCTGGTCAGACGAAGAGAGACAGAAGAACGAATCAGATTTGCAAAAACTAACTAGTAAGAAAAGCGATTATGCTACTGATAAATTCCAACCAGGTGGCGAATTCGACAAAACGGTAAAACAAATCCAAGTACCGGTAGAGTCAAAAATATATGCTGCGGTTCAGAAAGTATCTGCGGAAGAGGGGTTTGATATTGTTTTAGACCAAAGTGTTCAGCCATTAGCTTATGCCAATTTCAAGTATGACCTAACGGTTAAAGTTCTAAAAGAGCTAGGTGTTGACGTTAAGAAAATGGAAGATGAACTAAAACAAAAAATCGACACAGACCCTCGTAATCAGCAAGAGCAAGAGAAAAATCCGCGTAGAGTACGTCGTCAATAATAATTAGATAATAACTAAAGAAATAGAAAAGAATATGAAATCAATCAAATGTTCAGAAATAGCTGAGACAGTCAATGGCGAGATAGTTGGTGATGATGTTTCTATATTCAATCTAAATAGAATCGAATTCGCGACTCAAGGAGAACTCACGTTCTACTCTGACCCTAAGTTTTTAGAAGCATTAGAACAATCAAATGCAACTTGTATCATAGTACCAAAAGATCTAGATAGAAAACCAGAATCCGGACAGACTTATATCAAAGTTGATGATCCTTATTCAGCATTTATCAAGATTATAAAACTTGTTGATTTTATCTCACAAGAAGCATCAACTGGGATACACAAATCTGCTGTAGTTGGTGAGAATACTTTCGTTGACGAATCTGTATCTATAGGACCAAATTGCGTAATTGGTAATAATTGCCGTATAGAAGAAGGCACGATAATAGAAGCAAACTGTACACTCCAAGATAATGTACAAATAGGTAAAAACAATCGCATATACCCTAGTGTAGTGTGCTACAAAGATGTAATAATCGGCTCTAACTGTATTATTCACGCTGGCGCTATCATCGGTGGTGATGGTTTCGGTTTCACAGAGAACAGAGAAGACGGCTCTTACACTAAAATACCTCAAATCGGTAATGTAATAATCGGTGACGATGTGGAAATCGGTTGTAACACTACAATCGACAGAGCTGTAGTAGGCAGTACAATCATAGGCAATGGTGTCAAAATCGACAATCTATGTCAAATAGGGCACAACTGTGTAATAGAAGAGAATACTGGTATAGCTGCACAAACAGGACTTGCTGGCTCAACTAACCTCGGCAAGAGAGTACGCTTAGGTGGACAAGTAGGAATAGCTGGGCACCTAAAAATTGGCGACGATGTAACTCTAATCGCGCAATCAGGCACAAACAAATCAATATCAAAAGGCGGTGTTTACTTTGGATCTCCTGCTAGACCTCAAATGCAAGCATTCAAAATAGAAGCTGTACTAAACAATCTACCAGAATTAGCTAGAGAACTAGCTAAGTTAAAAGATAAGAAGTAATTTCTAGATTAGTCTTCAATATTATAACTATAAATGAAAATTAAGATAAATTTATTCTATTTAATATCATTGACTTAAAATATTATTAACTCGCTTATATAACTCAGTTTCGTCTATATCCAATAACTGCTGAGTTCTTTCTCTTAGAGTATTATAGTCTGCTAATCCGTTACTGAAATCGTCATAGCCGGCAGTGTCCCAAATCGATTTTATACCTGCTATACCTTTTTCATTTACTACTAACTCACAGATAATACTTCCTAGTACATAGTAGCTTCTTTGTCCTGGATAAATACTAATTTCAGTAATCTTTGCGGAATCTAATGGATAGTGTTCTTTCTGAAAATCTGATTTAACCTCAGCGTAAGTTTTCTCATTAGTACCACCCAAATATGTAGCGATACCTTCTGAAAGTAAACGGTTAGCAGCACCGTTAAAGACAAGATGTACTAATTCATGATAGTATGTGAAATCCCCATTCCCAACGAATAGATACCTACCGTTTCTACCAGCCATACCATTCCCAAAACCACCATAGAATGAGAAATCAAAGCCCACAATCCGATTAATAGATTCTGGTGAGTTGCTCACATAATAGTCAACGCTTTGGGTCAGTGGTTTTTCCCAAATCTTACTAGTTTCATCTAGAAACTTCTGTGCTTCATTACATTTGGCTGTATCTATTGCAATATCATTATTTACGATGTAGTTGATATTTTTGGTACTATACTTATTCCATTTTTTGACTTCATCATCAATCACATTTTTAAGGTATAATCTGCCGTTTTCTTCTACGACTTTCACCTTGACTATGGAAGTTATTTGCTGATTATCTTTACCTATATCGCTGAGTTTTACTTCCTTTTGCATGAACATTGTACGGATTGTATAGTCCGAATTATTCTTCTCAATAGATAGTATAAACGGCACAAAATAGGAAAGCTGTGTAACCCTATCAAACTGAAAATATGAGTTCTGAAATAGACAATAATCATCTTCATATTTATCAATGTCGGACGCAACCCAATTGCTTCTCCTAATCGTATCATTAGTCTCGTAGAGGAAGTCAATCCACAAATCAAGAGCTTTTTGCTTGTCCTCTCTTATCGTTTGTTGGACTATAGAATGCAGGTAATATTCCTTATTAACCTCTTCCGATAAAAGCGGAGTAGATAGCACAATTACTAGGAACAGGGTCGTTATGTATTTGTATGTCATAGTAGTAGTGATTTGTTGATAAGGAAGTTGTAAATACGTTGCGAAGTTATGGGGGAAAGTTTTTTTTGACACCTAACTTTTCGCAAAATCAATCAATGGTTGTATTTCTCTATTGTCGGCATTTCTTAATGCTTCAATATACTTTTTCCTTACTTCGTCGGCTTTGAGCATATTTGATTTGTGCCAAGTAAAGATCTTGTCTTTGAAGACAAACTCCATAATTATATCAGCCATCAATCTTGAATGTCTGCCATTTCCATTAGGAAAGCAGTGTATTGAAACGATTCTATGCTTAAATCTAATTGCAATTTCTTCTGATGAATAAGTATTATTCTCAATCCAATATATAGTATCATCTATGGTATTCTTCAATTCCAAACGAATTTGAGTCCACTGAACTCCAATATTCTTATCAGATTTCCTAAATTCACCAGCCCACTTCCATACGTCACCATACATTCTTTTATGCAAGTCTTTTACAAACTTCTCTGTTAGTATTCTCTCAGTTTTCAGCCGAGTATTTATGGTCCATTCTATTGCTTTTTCTATATTCAGTTGTTCCAATTCATCTAATTCACTTTGCGTGGTGATAGACTTTATTTTCAAACCGCTCATTTCGTTTTTATTAAGTGGAGTTTGTCCCACTTGATATTGCAAATCTAATCCCATAATGACTTTCGCATTTCTCTTTTTATCTCATCAGCCAAATTTTTGATTGATTCATTTATTTTTTCTTGTCCAATTCCTTGGTCTTCTAGTTTCATGCTTTGGTCAGTCCTAAGCACAATCTTACGTGCCAATTCTACAGTTTTAATGTCTATTAATTCTTGAATTGATCCATCATTGGGCACAAATCCATAAACAAATTTCATACCCAAAGCATCACCAGCTTCTTTCAAGGAGTTAATAGTTATTGTACCTTTAACTTCACTATCTTCTATTGACTTGACACCCTGCTTGGTTATATTCAGTTTTTTTCCAAGTTGCTCCAACGTCATATTGAGCGTAGTACGAATCGTCTTTATCCACCCACCACTTGGTACTATAACAGTACTCGCCATTTGGAAGTGTTTTAGCTTTTGATCTAACTGATCAATTAATATTTTTCTTTGATTTCTCATTGTATTAACCCAAATATTTACTTTTGTAAACTTATAGCTTTACAAATATAATAAAAAGTAAACTTATAGCTTTACAAAAAGTACAAAAAGTCAACTTATAAGTTGATAAAAAGATAAAAAAGTAAAGGTATATGTTTACTTTCTGGGGTGGGACAGTGGTTTCATTCTACTTACATTCATACATTTTTAATAATGAGTCAGGGTAACTTACCGAATCTATTTCAGGTTTATAAGTATAATAATCAATTCCTTTTATTATAACGTCATTTAGAGTTACTAGTTTATCTGAAAATCTATTAATTAAATATAAATATAAACTATCTTTAGAATCAGAAACATATTGAAGATTGAGTCCTAAATCTTTAACCTGATTTAATAAATAAGTTTGCCTTTCAACTGTAAATTCATCAAAGGGATTATTCTTATTTATAACTTCAACTGAATCAGAATTTACTAATTTTGAGAAATATCTAAAACCTTCCATTTTAAATGTTTCAACATGTGGGTTATCATATTCATACTGAAAGCTATACAAAGAATCAACACCTTCTCTTCCTTTTTGAAATTCTGGGAATTTTTCCCAAAAGAGGACATCTCCTAGATTATACTTTGATTTAACATATTCAAATTCACCATTGCCATTAGTATCTAAGTAATATGATTTATCAGAAATGTCTTTAAAGTAGAATTTATATAAATCTTTGGTTAGAGTGTCTAAATTGGGTGCACCATAAAGACCTATTACATCAAATGGATAGATTTTCCAGGGCTCACATTTCGAGTTTCTAAATCCGACCATATTAACTGTTGAAAAGTGGTCATACTCCTCTGGCCAAATAGCTTTTTCACTCAATCCTACCGCATAGATAACAAAAGAATATAATAATGTACTATCTTTATTATAAAATATCTTTTGAGGAATAATCTTATAAACTAAGTTCGAATCATTTTCTTTTTTATATCTTAGATATTCTTTCTTTAAATTAAAATAAAAACCATCAATACTATATTTAAAGAATTCCTGTCCAGTATGATATAAATAAAGACTATCTCGTCTGTATTCTTCAGTTGAAACTGTAGACTCAATAATATCTTCATTTGCTCTAGCTTGAAGCATAATAAATATAGAAATTAATATCAATATGTAAAATCTAATGCCCACTAATCAAGTCCTTTTCTTCGCAGCAGTTGTATTCTGTTTGTATAGTCGCGTGGTGTATGTGGAATTTGTCTTCCAATCCATGAGCTATATTGTGGCGAACCTCGTCAACTTCACTCAGCTTTAGGTCTTGATTTAGATCTACGTGGCATTCCATATATGTGTCGTTGTCGCCGAGTGACCATAAGTGTATGTGATGCACATTTTCCACTTCATCGAATGAGCAAATGTATTTGCTGATTTCTTCTACTGACATACCGTGGGGTTTGCTCTGCATTAGTATTCGCCCGCTCTCCTTTAGTATATCTATAGAGTGGTAGAATATATATGCGCATATTAGTAACGTAACAATTGGGTCAACCCAATACACATCATACAGCCATATCAGAATACCGCCTATGATAACAGCTACCGAAGAAAGCGTATCACCCATAAGATGAACGTAAGCTGCTTTTATGTTGATATTGTGGTCTTTATCTTTTTGGAGTAAAACAACCGAGATAAGATTTGCCAGAAGACCGATTGTTGCTATTATCAGCATTAGCGAGCCGTCTATAGTCTCAGGGTTTGCAAACTTGAACACTGCTTCATATACCAAATAACCACAAATCAGAACTAGGGTTAAGGCATTAACAAATGCAGCTAGTATCTCTACTCTCTTATACCCGAAAGTCATTTCCTTATTAGCTACTTTCTTTGCTACCTTGTTGGCTATATAAGCTATCCATAGAGCCACACCATCGCTGAGGTTATGTACTGCATCGGATAGTAGTGATAGCGAGTTAGAGAGGATTCCACCCACTATTTGCACTACTGTGATGGTCAGATTCAGAACTACAGAGAAACCAAGTCGCTTCCCACTCAGATCACCATGATGATGGTGATGTCCGTGCGAGTGACTATGCGAATGGTCGTGTGAATGTTCTTGATCGTGGTTGTGTCCCATTCTTATAATCCTTTCATTTTCGATTGTAGGTCATTCATAGCTTGTTCGCTTGTCATTCTATCGTATAGCACTTGCTCCACAGCTCCTTCGAATAGCTCTTCTACTTCCAGCCATTTCGGGTGCATTGGTGTCATTTTTGAGCTTTCTAGCTGCTTTGCGAATACTGCCTTGTACTCACTGTCGTAAAAGTCCGAAGAATAGTATTCTTTGTCTGCTGGAAAACCTGCTTCTGGAATATTTCGGCAAAATTCGACTGAGTTTTTTCCATCCGTTAGGAACTTAACTAACTTCAATGCTAACTCTTGATTCTCAGATTTTTTACTGATTGATAGATACTCTCCACCAGCGAAAGATATTCCTTTTTGGCTGAAATCTGGGATTTCTACTAATTTCATATCTTTCACTTTTGCGAATTCATTTACAGTCTTTAGTAACCAGCTACCAGAAATCCAAAAAGCCAATCTTCCCTTTGCGAAGTAATTATCCAGCTCTTTTTGAGTATCAACTATGCCGTATTGTGCAAGTTCTTTATACTTCTGCACTCCTGCTATTACTTGCGGCGAGTCGAACTGAAAGTTCTTTCCATCGTATATACTTCCACCTTCTGACCAAATAAAGCTCAGCACTTTCTTGTATAATCTATGTTTATCCGAGCCATTAATCCCGAATCCGTATATATCACCTTTGTTTATCACTTTGCTCATTTCTAGCATTTCAGCGTAAGTAGTTGGTGGGTTTTCAAAGCCATTGGCTTTCAACAAATCCATATTTACAAATAGTACACGAGTATCAACTATCCACGGCAATGCGTAAATTCCGTTTTCCCAGCGGCAAGGCTCTTGTGCGAAATCGAGGAATTTGCTCATCTCTACACTATTGCTAATGTCTGTAAGCACTCCAGCGGAAGAGAATTGCGAAACCCAATCCGAGCCAAGCTCTAGTACATCGGGTGCAGTATTCGAGTTGAATGCAGCTAATAGCTTAACTTTTCCGTCGCCCCAACTTAGTTCTGTAACTTCTACTTCGACCTTTTCTTGCTTCTCGAATTCTTTGATTAAGGAATCTACAACTGTTCTTTGGTACGGCTCACTCCAAAAATGCCAAAAAGTGATTTTCTTTGAATCGATATTTTCTTTTTCCCCACAGCTAACTAAAAGTCCCACGGCTACTAATAATACTACTAAAATCTTCTTCATTATCTTCCTTTATTCTTAAATTTAATCAAACGTTGAATAAGTTATTTTTGACACTTTTAACCAATTTGGCTATATTTGAAATTAATTTATTCAAATTTACTAAAATCACATCATTTTAAATGACTCAAGCAAAAAAACATAATAAAACGAAATACCTTTTCGTTACGGGTGGAGTTTTATCTTCATTAGGTAAAGGGATTGCGTCGTCCTCTATTGCTTTCTTGTTAAAGCAAAGGGGTTACAGCGTTACAATCCTTAAGTTGGATCCGTATATCAACATAGATCCAGGTACAATGAACCCCACTCAACACGGTGAAGTGTACGTTACAGACGATGGAGCTGAGACAGATTTAGATTTGGGGCACTATGAGCGTTTCTTAGATGAATCGCTTTCTCAAAAAAATAATCTCACGGCTGGTAGAGTTTACTATGATGTTATCAAAAAAGAAAGAAAAGGGCAATACTTAGGAAAGACAGTCCAAGTTGTACCTCATATAACAAATGAAATTAAAAACAGAATGAAGTCTTTCGATGGCGAAAAAGACTTTGTTCTAATCGAAATAGGTGGAACGGTAGGGGATATAGAATCGCTACCATTCTTAGAAGCACAAAGACAGCTGAACTATGAGTTGGGACTAGGTAATTACCTGAATATCCACCTGACTTATGTACCTTATATTGCTGCCGCTAAGGAATTGAAAACTAAGCCAACTCAGCACTCTGTACGTCAGCTAATGCAATATGGAATAAAGCCAGATGTGTTGCTTTGCCGTAGTGAGCATCCATTATTAAAAGACACGAGAGATAAAATCGCTCTTTTTTGTAATGTAGATGAAGATGCAGTATTCGAAGCTAGAGACGTAGATACTATATACGAAGTACCTTTGTTTTATGCTCGTAAGCGTCTTACTGAGACTATATTAGAAAAACTAGACATAGAACCAAATGAGATAAATCTGGATACTTGGTCTAAGTTCGTAAAGCGAATAAAACATCCAAAATATACTGTGAAAATTGCTTTAGTTGGTAAATATACTAAGTACGAGGACTCTTATAAGAGTATAGTTGAAGCTTTTATACATGCTGGCTCAATCAACAATACGCAAGTAGAGTTGGATATGATAAACTCGGAGGATATATTAGATGATTCTACAGCTAAAACACTTCTTTCAGAATATGATGGTGTACTTATAGCCCCAGGCTTTGGTAATAGAGGAATAGAAGGTAAGTTGCACTCTATCAAATATATTCGTGAGAACAAGATACCTTTCTTCGGTATTTGTCTGGGTATGCAATGTGCAGTTATCGAATTTGCACGAAATGTTTGTGGATTGGGGCAAGCTAATTCATCTGAATTTGAGAAAAATGATCAGAATGTAATAGACCTAATGGCTGATCAAGTGAACGTAGAAGATAAAGGTGGGACTATGAGGCTTGGTGCTTACCCATGTAAATTGGAGGAAAGTTCTAAATCGTATGCCGCTTATGGCACAGAAGAAATATCTGAACGTCACCGTCACCGCTACGAAGTGAGCAATCAATTCAGAGAAGTGTTACAAGAGAATGGATTGAAACTTGCAGGACTTTCACCTGATGGTAACTTGGTTGAGATTATTGAATTAGAAGACCATCCGTGGTTCGTTGGTGTTCAATTCCACCCAGAATTGAAATCGAGAGCTGTATCTGGTCATCCTTTATTTACTGACTTTGTGAAAGCAGTTCTAAAAAATAAGAAAAACAGTGAAGTATAATGAAATTAGATTCAATAATATTATTCGAATCTAATGACAATGAAAATTTCTATCCGTTTTCAGTGCTACATCCCGTGTGGGAACTGAGAGTCGGAGCAATGCGTATATTCGAGAAGTATCAAAGAGTGTTTGATACTTCTTCGATTTCTTTTTACTCTTCTAATATTTTGATTTTAGAATCATTCTTAGAAAGATTCTCAATCAAAAATGAGCCAAATAAATCTAAGAAAAGTCTAATACTTTCCTCGCAATTGCTACCAAATACTGAGCTAATATCTCAGCTTGATGACCTAATAGAAGTTACTTCGAAGAATTATACATTTATTTTGGACGACAAAATAGTTGGCTATTATACGGATGATAGTATAGTGGGTTTGGACAAATTAGAAAATCTAGCCGCTGATGATTACACAAGAGTTGAGTTGAACTCAGAAGTAAAGTATATGGATTATATTTGGGATGCTATTAGCTTCAATGAAACTGTGCTATTAGATGATGCTCATTATTATCGTCAATGGCCTTCACCAAAAGAAGATTACTCCAAAGGTGTTCATTATATAGAATCATCTCAAATCTTCATCCACGAATCTGTCAAAATCCACCCGAACGTGGTTATAGATGCTACTGACGGTGCTGTTATATTAGACAAGAATGTGAAAATTATGGCTGGCTCAACGATACTAGGCCCCTGCTATATAGGTAAGAACTCGACTATCAAGGTAGGAGCAAAAATATATGGTAATACCTCGATAGGTGAAGTCTGCAAAGTTGGGGGAGAAGTAGAAGGTTCTATAATCCAATCATACAGCAATAAGCAACACGATGGCTTTTTGGGGCATTCGTTTATAAGTGAATGGGTTAACCTAGGTGCCGATACTAACACCTCTGACTTGAAAAACACATATTCGGAAATCACTGTGTTGCAAAGAGATAATGAAGTGAAGACAGGAACTATGTTTTTAGGGTTAATATGTGGTGATCACACCAAATCTGCTATCAATACACAGTTCAACACAGGCACAATAGCTGGAGTTTGCGGTATATTAGTACGCCCGGGATTCTTGCCGAATCATATAAAATCATTCTCTTGGGGCGGATTGCAAACGTCACCAACCTACAAATACTCAAAAGCAATCGAAGTATGCGAGATAGTAATGCAGAGAAGAGGTAAGCAGCTTACTGACTCAGAGAGGCAATTGCTACAATTAGAGTATGATAAAGTAAAATAATTTCGTAATTTTGCCGTCTTACAATTGAATAAGAATAGTTTTGTAATATACATTTATTATTCAAGTTCAGTAAAAAAATTCTTTGAAAATTGGGGGTGACTTGGATTCGACGAAGTGTCGGAATTTGATTGTCGCATTTCGTGCTCTACTGGTGACGCACGTTAATACAACCGGTAAAACAACAAATGCAGAAGATAATTTTGCAATGGCTGCCTAAGTAAATATTACTTACGCGTCCCATCTTAGTTAGAGTGGGCCTAAACGCTCTTTCATAAGGTGTCGAAACCCTTTTAGGATAGCTGCGGTGCGGTTGACAAGTACCAATGCGAAATAAATTAGTCAATATATTTAGTACAACCTGTCGATCGGTTACTGCTAAACGAGAACTCATAGAACGACTATAAATGTAGAAGCGTCAGATGAAGTTCTTCGGACGTGGGTTCAAATCCCACCACCTCCACAATTTTAGCTCTTTTTCGGAAGGGCTATTTTTATTTACAATTCCTTATCTTTGTATCTAGTATATATCACTCCATAAAAAATTAATGAAAATAGCATATATAGCTTACGAAGATTCTAATGATATCAGTGCTTGGTCTGGGACTATAGCTCATATCGCCAAAAATCTATCTAATGATAATGAGATTATCCCGATTGATAATCTTGGTTGTCCGTGGGATATTATCTTCAAGATTATTCCGAAGTTAAAATCGTGGTTTGGGTTTACGTCTGATTTCCGTCGTAACAAATTCTTTATGAAATCTATTGCTAAAAGAATAGAGAAGAAATTAGCAGGTAAAGAATACGATATTATCTTTGCTCCTGGAACGTTATATGTATCTTATCTGAAAGCTAGTAAACCAATCATTGTATGGGCTGATGCTACTTTCGCTAGTTTGGTTGATACATATCCTCAATATTCTAAAATGACGAAAAATGAAATAGAGATAGGTAACGAATTAGAAAAACTCGCGTTGGATAATATTCAGAAAATCATTTTCTCAACTACTTGGGCTGCTAAATCTGCTTTATCCCACTATAATATTCCCACATCCAAAGTTGAGGTTATTCCATTCGGGTCGAATCTGAATGAAAGATTTACAATTACTGATTTAGCAAAATTGAATGAAGCAAAGCCAAAAGACAAAGTAAAGCTACTTTTCGTAGGGGTTGATTGGTACAAGAAAGGGGGAGACTTGCTTTTGGATATTTACCAAGAGTTGAGATTACACTCGGATAAATATGAACTAGAAGTAGTTGGTAGCTCTCCTGAGAAAATCCCAATAATTGACGGGGTTCGTTTCCACGGATTTCTGAAAAAATCAGATAACGAGCAGAACAAAAAGCTAATCTCCCTTTTCCAACAATCGCATTACTTCCTATTGCCTACAAGAGCTGAAGCGTTCGGTATAGTCTTCTGTGAGGCCAATTCGTACGGTTTACCGACTTTTGGTAGCGAGTTGGGGGGTATTACAGATATTATAATCAATGGCGTGAATGGCGAGCTTATAGATATCAAACAATCACCGAAGAAACTGGCTGCAAAAATCCACGAATCTATTAGCAGTGGCAATTATAACGAAAAATCAATCAATGCTTTCAATCATTATAATCAGAACTTCACTTGGGATAACTCAATTGCAAAAGTAAATAAGCAGCTCCGAGAATTGGTCTAGCTGTAGTATTCCTTTCCAACTTTGAATGTGTTGAGGTGAGTTTCTAGTATTACTTCTAAGTCTTTGGAATAGCCACCGCCCATTACACACATTACAGGTAATTCGTGTCTTTTGCATTCACCAAATACTATTTCATCTCTTCGCTTTGCACCAGCAATGCTTACAGATAGTCTTCCAAATTTATCAGTTTCTAATATGTCGGCACCAGCTATATAATATACTATATCGGGCTTTTCTACCGCTATTAGTTTGGGTACATTCTCAGCGACTATGTTCAAATATTCCTCATCGCCAGTCAAATCGTCAAGCTCTATATCCAAATCTGAGATTTCTTTTTTTACAGGATAATTATTCTTTCCGTGTACACTGAATGTAAATACACTTGGGTTGTTTGTAAAAATCTCAGCGGTTCCGTTCCCTTGGTGAACATCTAAATCTATGACTAATGCTTTTCGAATTAATCCTTTGTTAATGAGGTAATTAGCACTTACTGCTATGTCGTTAAACATACAAAAACCTTCACCTTTGTTAGTGAAAGCATGGTGTGTACCACCTGCTATGTTGAAAGAAAGTCCATCTTGTAGTGCTAGTTCTGCTCCATGCAATGTACCATAAGCTATTCTTAACTCTCTCTCGTATAGCTCATTACTTTGAGGGAAACCCAATCTCCTTGCCTCGGCTTTTTCTAATCGGAGTGTTTTTGCTCTTTCTATGTATTCAGTATCGTGTGTTAAATAGAGGATTTCTTCTTCCATAATATTGGGAACAAAGAAGTTGGAGGGAGTATAAATATTCTGTTCAACGAGCCGTTTAGCCAACTCGCTGTATTTTTTCATTGGGAATTTATGATTATCTGGCAGCTCGTGTCTATAAGATTCATGATAAGCTATATGAATCATAGGCTGTTTTTCACTTGTAACCAATCGAATGTATAAGTTAACTTACTTTCTTCATAAGGGAATTTAGAGAACTTACTAATTCGTTCGTTCATACCAGGGTGTGAATTGAGAAATTCTGGAATCATATCAGATCTTTTATACATCTTCTTAAAAAGCTTTGCAAGATAATTAGGTGATATTCCTAGCTCTTTCATCTTCTTTATTGCATAATCATCTGCTTCAGTTTCCATTTCTCTAGAAAAAGCATTCTGAGTTAATATCTTAGTCACTTCACTAGCGGTAGATCCACTTCCCACAAGAAGTAGCTCTATGCTTAATGTCGTAATGAGTTGATCTGAATGATGATTCATTTTTAAATGACCTAATTCGTGAGCTATTACACCTATTAGTTCTTCTGGAGTATCACATTCCAATATAATACCACGATTAAGTACTATTATATTTCCCGGGAGTGCATAGGCGTTTATCTCGCGGTTATCGCTATAATATAGCTCATATTCTACATCTTTATCGCTGACCAAGTGTTTTAGTTCACCTAAAGAACGCAATAGTTGAGTTGTATCACTATCCGCTTGCTTGAAATCCATCAGCTCTATTAACTTCTGTTTGATTTCATTTTCTTTATACTTGTAAGTTACTTTCACTTCGTCCGAGTCAACAATCGGGAAGTAAACGAAGAATATCCATACACCTAAAAATAATACTAGTAGTATTAAAAAATCTCGCCACAATCTTTTTTTCATAATCAATTTCTAAATTGGAGGATTATTTCTATAAATTTTTTCTTCTTCTTCTCTGACTTTATAAACTATCTCATACGAGAGTTTACCAAAAAACAGGAAGTAATACATTAGCCCTTGCCTAGCTTTTATAGCTGCTGCAATACTGAATCCCAAATATAACAAATTTGCTAAAATAACCACAATCAGATATGAAAGAAAAGTATTGTTAAAGTTAAAATCATATTTGAAAAATGAAATAGCCCAAACTACAAGACCTGCATTCAATAAACTGACAGGTAGCTGCGAAAGCAATGATTGGAGCGAATGGAATCGTACAAATCTACTTTTATGCTTGTTTACATGGTAATATATAATTGCAGCGATTAAATTTATAATAGGCAGAGGTAGTCCAGCAGCCAATGATGCAAACATCATAAAGTATGCTCCCATTGCATCTTCTCGTTCCCTTGCAGGCAAATCCTCTGGCTGTTGAATCGGGTAGTAATCTGTACTCATTCTTATTCTCTACTATTATTAATTGTTATCTGGTACATTTCTGTCAAACTCGTATCCAAGTTCGTCTTCTTGTCTAAATCCAGTAAAAGGAGGATATTCGTCAGTCATAAAAGCTAAGTATAGATTGACTCTCTGAGCCCATCTTTGTGTACCAACTATAAAATCGTGCATCTTCTTCGGAAATTCACCAGTGAATAATACAATCCAAAATGCTGCAAATTGAACAAATATCATTCCAATGACTCTAAAAAATAGAACAAAACCATGAGGAATTGCAACATATAACCAACCAAATAAGAACTTTAATATTGCGTTCCCTCTACTTATATCTTCTTTGTAAGGAACATAGAATTTGATACTTTCATCTTCTACGTCTAACCCAAAAGCTGGATATCCATCTATAAGGTTCATCATTCTAGCATTAACTCTCATTTCCCATTTGATAAATTGAGTTTGAAACTCAAAGAAACTCTCAGGATATCGTCCTGTGAATAGGATGCTCCAGAATGCTATAAATCCAATAATTGAAGACCATATAGATAGAAAGAATAGAAGAAAAGCGTGCGGTAAAGCTATATACAATGAACCGAATAAGGTTCTGAGGATTAATTCTCCTCGTGAATAGCTTTCTTGATGTCGTATTTCAAAAATCATGTATAACCCCAACTAATAATTAAAAAAAGTTCAACTTTATTATTACGTATGTTTTTCTAAAAGTTATACGTAGTGCTAAAAAAATAAATTATTATTTTAAAAAGTGTCAATTAATAGAATATAAAACTTCAAAGATGTGAATTATCAAATGTCTATCATTTATATTTGATGTGTTTTCTTTATATTGTTCAAATTAAAATGACAATTTAGTATTAGGTTAACTAAAATTTTATATTTTCCAATTATTTCAAATTAAAATAAAGTATCAAGAAATAATAAAGAATGAATCAACATAATTTTTAAAATGGTTAACCGTTTTCTATTTTTGTTAACTCACAAATAAATATTAACTAATATATATGAAAAGTTTTAGGATAATCGAGAACCCATCAGAACTAGGTGCAGGCACAAGGGGCTCTAGCCTGGGGATAGAAGCATTACGAATAGCTGCAATCAACAAAAAATCAAAACTCTTCTATGACAACGAAGTAGTCACATTAACTAAAAACAATAAGAAATTATTCAAGAATATAGATACACCTCATGCTATCAGACTAAAGCAGGTATATAATAGAATTAAAGTACTAGGTGAGGAAGTTGCAAATAGCTTATTGGAAAGAAGTTTTCCTCTAGTCATTAGTGGTGATCACTCTTCTGCTGCTGGCACTATTGCTGGACTTAAAAAAGCGTACCCCAAAAATAGAATTGGAGTGATATGGATAGATGCACATTCGGACATGCATACACCTTACACTACACCATCTGGCAACGTTCATGGTATGCCACTTGCAATGGCTATGGGTTTGGACAACAAGAAAATGGCTAGAAATGAAGTCGTTGATAACACTCTTGATTATTGGGAAAAATGTAAAAATCTGTTTGATATTAACCCTAAGATGAACCCAGAAGATTTAGTATTTATAGGTCTCAGAAGTTCAGAAATTGAGGAAGTATCACTGATGGACGAATATGACGTAAAGAAGATATTAGTAAATGAAGTAAGGGAAATTGGTACTAATCAAACCGTAAAAGAAGCATTAACTTATCTAAGTAACTGTGATTCTATATATATATCACTCGATGTAGATTCGATGGATCCTGATTTGACTTCGTATGGAACAGGTACTCCAGTAAAAGGAGGTCTTTCTCCTCAAGAAGTAACGGAAATAGTTGCAAATCTATTGAAGGATGAGAGAATAAAGGTGTTGGAACTTTGCGAAATCAATCCGTTATTAGATAATAAGAACAGAATGGCAGAAATTTCGTTAGTAATACTAGAAGATATTATTCACATTATTAATAAAGAATGACCCACAGAAATGTTATAACCGTAGCTCTACTAATGCTAGCTGCTTTCGCAGCACCTAACCTATTTTCAGTAGAGTATATAGTTAAAATAAACCCAAACAAGAAAAATAGCCAAATACAGAATCAGACAAATCTGAAACCTATTTTTAGTAATCTCAGCTCTAATAAATTAAATAAGGTAAATAGTAACTCACTGAATGGATTGGATGAATTACAGAATTATTATTTATTAGATATAGAGGATAGTGATTTATCAAGGATGTCCACTTCCGATTATTTCGAGAGTATTACTCCTAACTATACTTATAGAATTGAATCAGCACCTATACCGAATGACCCGAGATTTGCTTCACAATGGAACTTACAGTATTTATCAATTAGAGACTCATGGGAAAAGGCTACTGGTAAAGGAATCATAGTTGGTGTAGTAGATACTGGTTTAGATTTCGACCACGAAGATATACAAGGTCAGATGTGGGTGAACGAGAAAGAAGATCTAAACGGTAATGGAAGATTAGATCCATGGCCTGCCACTGAAGTAAGAGAAGGAGTACCAGGTGATTTTGACTTTATAGACAATGATGGGAATGGTTATAATGATGATGTGATTGGATATGATTTCGTTAACATTACGGATAGGAATATTGGTGATGACCAAGATCCTGACCCGATTCCCTATGATGAAGAATCACACGGAACTAGTATGGCTGGAATCATTGCGGCGAACCATAATAATGGTCTAGGAATATCTGGTATTGCTTACGATTCTAAAATAATGTCACTACGTGCTTTTGATATTAGTGGAGCAGGTGAGTCTGATGATATTGCAGCCGCTGTGCTTTACGCTGTTATGAATGGTGTCAATGTTCTGAATTTTAGTTTCGGAGAGGAATACTATTCTCCACTTTTGCATGACGTAATCAAGTTTGCTTATGCTAATGGAGTGACTATGGTCGGCTCATCGGGAAATAATAATTGGTATAAAAAGCATTACCCATCTGATTTCGAAGAAGTGATATCTGTTGGCGGTATAACGGAAAGATTCTTCAAATCTAGTATTTCTAACTATGGAAACAGAATAGATATACTCGCACCAGGGCAAGTCGTACCTTCACTAAGTCCTAATAATCAATATTCGGCTAAGTCGGGAACATCTGTTGCAAGCCCACACGTTACCGCAGCTATAGCACTTCTTTTAGAACAAAATTCTAATCTAACTCCAAAAGAAATCAAATTTATACTCGAGAATTCAGCTAACGACGATAATGAGTATCCGGGTTGGGATCCTTTCTACGGTAAGGGAATACTCAATATAAATAGAGCTTTGAATAGCAACTCCAAAGGCACAGTTACTATAACATACCCAGAAAATGACGCCGCGGTTTTATTATCAAATAGTGATTCTTTGGCTATTATTGGGACAGTTGCTCATCCATTGATGAGAAGTTATAGTTTATATATTAGAAAAGGAATTAGCCCGTTTAATAAATCTGATTTCCGTTCCGAAGAAGCATTCACAGAGTGGATACCTGTTTCATCTAGGATGTATGATCAAGTTGTAAATGACACTATCGCTATGATTAGTAAATCTCTTTTCAAAGACTCTATATATACAGTTCGATTGAAAATAGATTTACTAAATAATAGCACTTATGAGCAAAGATTCTATTTCCGACCTTTTACTCAGAGTGTTTTTACTCGTAATCAATATGTGGCGGAACCAAAAGCTGTCAGAGTTTATGATGCTGATATTCAAAAAGTTATGTTAACTGCAACTACGCTTTATAATTCACTTTTCTATGTAGAACTATATAATGAAAGTCGGAAATATTTAAATACTTTTTCTGAAGTGGTCCAAAGTAGTTTAGATCATTCGGTAGTAATTGATAATCTAGTAGCAGGCGAGAAATATTCGTATAAGGCCTTTTCTGTAAGCTCAACTGACACAATATTCAATGAAGGCTGGTTACCTGAGATTAATGAGAATATAAGTACTTCTACATTCAAATCGAAGCAATATAGAATAGAAAATAGTTATTTGTATAATGGAATATATGATGAGTCAAGTAACACATTTGCTTCTACAAAGCTAAATGGAGTCAATTTTGTTAGTACTTCTTTCTTTGAATACAATGATGGTAAAATAACTAAGTCAGATTCTATAGATTATCCACGAATCATTGAAGGATTCGGTGATAGTGATGGTGACGGAATCAAAGAGATACTGACTTCGGGTAATGGTGAGTTAGTTCTTTTTGAAGCAGAAGGTAATAAGAAATTCGGAAAAATTATATACAAAGAAGACTACAGTATTGTATGGCCAAGCCAATTTGTTGATATAGATAAAGATGGACGAGAAGATATAATCGCACATGATGATAGTTCTTATTTTGTAATAAAATATGAGAATGGTAACTATATAAAAAAGAATAGAATTGTGATGCCTGCTGAATATGGAAGGTTTGATAATTCAATGTCTTCCATATTTGCAAATGTAGATGATGACCCCGAAATGGAGTTGGTATTTACTAACTCTATTGGACGATTGTTTATTTACGAATATAAAAATGGCGAATTTCTAAAAGAATTTGAATCGCTTAAGGTCATCAGTAATTCAAGTCAGCATCTATGCGCTGCCGATTTAGATAATGATGGAATTTCGGAATTCCTTGTGCTAAATGCTGGAATTCAGAAAGCTTATAATAGTAATAGCGGTAAAGAACTTGTATGGACAGCCCAACTATGGGACTACAAAGACAATGAATTCAAGGTGATTTGGGAAGAACTTTTCTCTGGTGTAAAGCTGGGAGTAGTTAATTTCAGTAGTAACTCATACAAGAACGGAGTTGCATGTGGGAATTTGGACGGTGTACCAGGGGATGAGATAATTATTTCTACTTTCCCTGATTTGTATGTGTTCAAATATAATAATGGAACTATGAGACCATTATGGTATTATGCTTATTCACTAAGTAATTCGGCATTAGTTCACGATTTTGATAAAAATGGTAGGAATGAAATGGCTGTCAATACATTCTTCGGTACCCAATTCTTCGAAATATCAGACAATGAACTAACTGTCACTGCGCCAGCAAATTTCAGAGGGCGTCCCGTTAATGAGAATACAGTTAAGCTCGAATGGGATAGAGCACCAAATGCAGAAACTTACCAAGTATATAGATTGCTCGACCAAAATACTGGGCAAGGTACACTTTATGCAGAAACGCAGTTCAATTCACTTCAATTAGATACATTGGAAAATCTTACTTGGTACGATTTTTTCATAATTTCCAAAGCTAGTGACGAGACAACTAGTAATAATGCTTCTAACTTAGTTAGTTGTTTTACTCACCCTATGGCTAAAATTGTTGATCTGAAGTTCGTAACACCAAGAACTATAGTAGTGGAATATGATACTAGAATGCCCGATTATGAGTTAGAACCTCGTAGATTTAGCCTATCTAATGAGAGTGAAACTTTTGTTCCAAATAATATAATTTCATCGCAAGATAAGAAGTTACATATATACTTCAATGAACCGTTATTTGCTGGTGCATATACTTTGGTGATTCCAGAAATTGAGGATTATTACAGGCAGTTAATCAATGCCACTTCATATACGCTACAATCTGATTATGAAGGTGATGAACAAGAATTATATTTCACTTCTGGTGTGAGAAGCGGCAATAATCTAATAGTCAATTTCTCAGAAGAGGTCGGTAACTCGGGACTTGAGATAAGCAATTATGATTTCTCACCTATTGGAAATATAAAATCAATAGTTAAAAATGATAATCCAAATCAACTAATTTTTGAAACGGACGTATTTACTCAAAATGCAGTTGGGTTCAAATATACTCTTACCGCTTCTGATAAAGTGATTTCTACAAATGGGAAGAAAATGACCACTGGCGCAGGTAGTGTCCTCCAATTCACTTATTTCAAAGATGAATTAGAAGGTGCTTATGCATACCCGCAACCACTAAAGCTGAGTAAAAATCAAGATATTACATTTGCAAATCTAACATCAAATGCAACGATATTAGTTTACAACAATAAAGGTGAGTTTATACAGTCAATCACCGAATTCGATGGTGATGGCGGAGCAAATTGGAATCTAATAGATAACATGGGCAATAAACTAAAAGCAGGTGTATATTTCTTCACTATAGAAGGTAGTAACCCAGACTTATCAAACGAAACTAATAGCATAGAATTGAAGAATTCTACACTCAAAAAATTCATGATTATAGACTAATTATTTATAAACATATAGACCACATCTACTTGAATATTATTCAAAAAATAAGCAATTTTGTATTCACGATTTTAACTATTTTCAAATCAATAATTTGATATAATAACTTACAGGAAAATCATGTCAAAAGATATTAAGTACTCTCCAGCTATTAGCCAAGCAGATGCTTTTAAGTCGAAGCACGGATTAGACAATCATGGGCTATTCAACTTAGGTAATGTTTACTGGAATTTGCCAGCAGCGGCACTTTACGAAGAAGCGATTCACCGTGGTGAAGGACTTGTTGCCGAAGGTGGTCCACTAGCAGTAACTACAGGCAAGCATTCAGCTCGCTCTGCTAATGATAAATATATAGTTAGAGAAGATACTTCAGAAGGACACGTTTGGTGGGATAATAACGCTGAAATGTCTCCCGATAATTTCAATAGTATTTTAAATAAAGTACGCTCTTATCTACAAGGTAAAGATGTATTCGTAATGGATGCTTTCGTTGGGGCTGACCCTGACTACCGTATTCCTATTAGAATTATTACTGAGAATGCTTGGCAAAACTTATTCGTTCAGAATATGTTTATAAACCTTGCTTCCAAAGATGATTACAAAAATCATAAACCACAATTCACTCTTATTGCAGTCCCAGGTTTCCAATGTGACCCAGAAATTGATCATACAAGAAGTGAAACGGCTATTGCTCTAAATTTCAAAGATAGAATAGCTATAGTAGCTGGTACAAACTACGCTGGTGAAACTAAGAAGACTTTCTTCACAGTTATGAACTACTACAAGCCATTAGAAAACGTAATGTCTATGCACTGCTCTGCTAATGTTGGCAAAGAAGGTGACGCTGCATTATTCTTCGGTTTATCGGGTACTGGTAAAACTACTCTTTCGGCTGACCCGAATAGAAATCTAATCGGTGACGATGAGCACGGATGGTCTAAGAATGGTGTTTTTAACTACGAAGGTGGTTGCTACGCTAAAGTAATAAGATTAAGCGAAGAAAGTGAGCCAGAAATCTATGAGACTACTCGCAGATTTGGTACTGTATTAGAAAATGTTGTAGTTGACCCTATCACAAGAAAAGTTGATTTGGACAATGACTCTCTAACTGAAAATACTAGAGCTTCATATCCTCTAGAAATGATTCCTAATGCTTTACCTGAT
>PGYR01000014.1 GCA_002839765.1 Ignavibacteriae bacterium HGW-Ignavibacteriae-4 | reverse complement strand
GTACTGATATTCAGAATCAAAACTCTGTTTCAATCAGCTCGCTCAAATCTGGAACTTACATAATAACGCTGAAAAGCGATAGCCGACTACTCACTAGAAAGATAAATGTAGTGAAGTAAATAAACTAAAAGCTATAAATTTATAAATCCCAATTGGAAAATGTCAGTTGGGATTTTTTTATGTGAGTATGTAACTAATCATACATATTGTGTGTCTATAAGCTAACAACAAAAGGGATATAGAATGAAATCTTTCTTACTATCGATTATCGTCTTAATTAGCTTATCTAGTTATAGCTACTCACAATCAGATGCAGACAAAATCCGCAATGAACTAACGCCTTTGCTCGGTCAGAATAATATGGGAACTGATTTTTGGTTTGCCATGCCTGAGATGTTTTATGGTTATTACTTTGAATCTTTCTATATTATTATAACCTCAAGCGTTGACAATGATGTCATAATCACAAGTCAATCTAAAAATATTTTTATAAAAGCTAGAATAAAGGCTGGCAAAGATACAATCATTGATTTGAATTGTACACAATTTGCCGAATACGAATACAGTACAAATAAAGAAAGGATTAAGACAAGAGTTGCAAAATCGTCTGCTCTCCATATAGAATCTAAATATCCAATTAGTGTTTTTACTTTTAACTCTTGGAATGGATTAAAAGATGTTTCATTAGCTATTCCTACAAATAGTCTTGGTAATAAATTTATGTTACAGACCTATTTTGTTTCTTCTGCAACTGAATCTGAAGCTGTTTATCCTCCATGTGTAAGCGTTACTTCTCCATTTAATAATACTCGAGTTGAATTGACACTTAGCTCACTTAACAAAAACTTAAAAATTAAATTAGACAATGGTGATTCAATAATGGCTGGAGAATCAGTTATAAAAATACTAAATAAAGGAGATGTCTGGAATATATATTCTAATGATATTATTGGAGATTTATCAGGTAGTCTAATCAATGCTTCGAATCCAGTAAACTTGCAATACTCTCATGCAAATATGAGTCAACCCTTAGATAAAGGGTATTCAAATGAAGTACAATCAACAATATTCCCTACTAATACTTGGGGTAAAACATATTCGATACCCACTTTTAGAGAACTTAATGAATTTCCAACAATCAGAATATTTGCATTGGAAGACGAAACTAAGATTTATCGAAATGGAGTTTATTGGACTACGGTTAACAATAGTAGCACTAATGAGATTTTTGAGAGTAAAATATGGACGGATAGAAACAGGGAAGATGAGTATGGAATTATTTCCCCAACAATAATATCGTCTGATAAACCAATTTCAGTAATGGTTTTTCCTGACTATCATCGCATACTTGAAAGCAATTTTTTTGAACTTAGTAATATGAGTATTCTTACTCCATTAGAATCTTCGGTGAAATATGCATCTTTTTCAATATTCAGTACACATGAAGGTTGGGTAGAAGGTGACAGTGCAAGGATTAAGAAATTAGAATTATATTTTGAATTGGATGATAATAATGAAATACCATCAGACTTAGAATTTTCAATAATTGATTCAAATAATATTAATTTAGAATGGATGTCAATCAAGGATTATTATGGTGAAAATTTCACCTCAATTGAACTTAATGGTAAAACAATTGCTGCAAAAGAAATACAACTTCCTGATAGTTGTAATTACTTTTTACGTTCAAGTATATCTAAATTTTCAGGTTATGTTTATAAAATTACTATGAATTATATGGGAAATAAAATTGGAGTTTATTTAAGAGAAGACTTCTTCGGTTTTCCACTTGCTACATCTATGAACGATCTAACATCCGAAGACACCAAAACTCCTTTCGTAACTATGACTAATAATAAAGATGGTAGTAAGGTAAATGGAATAGTATATGACGGCTTTGAAAATTCTTCCAAATTAGCACAGCTATATATGCTAAAAGAGTATAGTAGTAACTACGATTTTGAGTTAATCTCCGCTGATGAAGGGTTCTTGCCCGACCCCAATGGCAATAGCTTTATTCCGGGTGAGCCAATACAACTCGAATTTGAGCTAACAAAGAGAAATTCAAATTTAGATGCTTTTGCAGTAGTCTATGCTTGTGACAAAGCAGGGAACGATACACTTATATTCGTAAATGAAGATATATTTACCTCCATCGCCCCCGAGCAAACTCTATCTGAGTATATGATTGTAAGTGAATCGAACATTCAAATATTACCTCAAGCAGCAAAGTAATTAGTACTGATATTCAGAATCAAAACTCTGTTTCAATCAGCTCGCTCAAATCTGGAACTTACATAATAACCCTGAAAAGCGATAGCCGACTACTTACTAGAAAGATAAATGTAGTGAAGTAATATTCAAATAATAAAGCATGTTTTATTCCTCAATATTTATTATATTAATCGTCTATAGTTTTTTACAAATTGGGATTTAATATGAAAAAAAGAATTGGCTTATTAGTTTTTGGTACTTTTGCAATGTTTTCTCTTTTCGCATGTGGAGGAGGGGAGAACAAGGATAATCAACCACAAGAAGAAACTGTAACTAAAAGTGAGTTGCTCACAAAAGCTCAAACGATGTTTGCAGTATTACCTACTAGCATAGATAACCCCGATAATCCGGTCACACCAGAGAAAGTTGCACTAGGTAAGAAATTATACTATGATACTCGTTTGTCTAAAGAAGGAAAAAATAGTTGTAACTCATGTCATAATTTACAAACTTATGGTGTAGATAATCTACCATTTTCACCTGGGGACAAAGGCGAATTTGGTGGTAGAAACTCACCGACTGTTCTCAATGCAGCTTTCCATTTCGTACAGTTTTGGGATGGTCGTGCGAAAGATGTTGAAGAGCAAGCGGCAGGGCCAATAGTTAATCCTGTAGAGATGGCTATGCCGAGTGCTGGTTTTCTAGAAAAAAGATTAAATGGAATAGCAGAGTATAAATCAGAATTTAAGTCTGTTTTCCCCGATGCAAAGAAAATAACAATATCTGATGTTGCTAAGGCAATAGGTGCTTTCGAGCGAACATTGATTACTCCTTCTAGGTTTGATGATTATTTGGCTGGTAAAGTTGAAGCACTTAACGATCAAGAGAAAGAAGGTCTGAAGAAATTCATGGATAATGGATGTAGAACTTGTCACGCTGGTGCCCAATTGGGTGGTAATATGTTCCAAAAATTTGGTGTACATAAACCATATTGGGAAGCGACTGGTAGCAAGAAAAAAGATGAAGGTAAATTCGAGGTTACAGCTGTCGAGTCTGATAAATACTTTTTCAAGGTTCCAGGACTTAGAAATATCGAGAAAACATGGCCTTATTTCCACGATGGTAGTGTAGAGAAGCTAGAAGAAGCTGTTGCTATTATGGCTGATGTACAGCTTAATAAAAAGCTAAGTGAGGGCGATGTGAATGATATAGTTGCTTTCCTCAAAACTCTAACTGGCGAAGTGCCCAAATCAGCACTAAACTAAATAGAGACAATTACAATTGAAAAAAGCCATATGAAAATTCAAATGGCTTTTTTTTTATTTATTATAGTAAGTTTACCACTTAGCATCTTTTGACCAGAAATAGGATTTATAAGTATTACCAGTCCCTTCTAACTGTGCATCTATCTCGCCAGAAAGGCTGTACGAAGTTCCACCATAACTTTTATCCTTATAAATTTTGATGGTTCCTGAGAATGGTTTCGATTGTGTAAATACATTTCCAGAACTGAAATAGCCCTCTATATGATGTCCTTTCAGATTTTGTGTTTCTTGTAAGAGTAATAAATAGGGAGTAAATGAATTTTCTCCTACAGCTATTTCAGAAAATTTCGATCCTTTTTCCATATTGAATCTAATATTGAATGTTCCAATATCAGTGTTTATTCTAAGTAGTCGGTAAAAGTTAGAATTCAATAATTGTCCACCATCCCATCCATTAATAAATGTAGCAGTGGCATTACCAGAAGTGCCGTCAGATTTTGTATATTTTCCAGTTGCACCCTGATCACCATTGACGGAAGTAGCTAATCCAGATGAATTACCACCATCTGTAGGGCTGTCATCTTTACAGCTAATTATAAGAATTATTGCAAATAAAATTGCCACCAACTTCATTGATTTCATAGTCCACCTAATTATTTATATAAAAGAAATATCTCAATGCAAATATCGTCAAAATTATCGTAATCTATTTATAGTCCTAATGTTCACTTATCAACATTATTTTTCGTATTTTTGCAGTCCTAATAATAATTGTCAGAAATGAATATCAATAGAATCAACATATATATGGCTGGTCAACAAGAATCTCCAGAAATAGAGGAGCTAGTAGAAGTAGAAGTAGCTGATCCTACTAAGGTTATCTTGTATGATGATGAATGGCATACATTCGACGAGGTTATAAATCAAGTAATCAAAGCGACTAACTGCGATTACGATAGGGCACAGCAGATAACGTGGCAAGTCCACAACTCAGGCAAAGCTGTAGCTTATGCTGGTGATATGCCCGGATGCCTAAGAGTAAGCGCTGTACTAGAAGAAATAGCACTCCACACCGAAATAGAAATGTAATTATATTTTAGTAGTTTTAATCGCTCTTATTCTTTCTATTACTGGTGGATGAGAGTAATTCATAAATACGTACCATTTGTGTGGCGTCAGATTCGATAGATTATCCTTTGATAACTTTTTTAGTGCCGAAATCATATCTTCTCTATTTCCTCTACCAACTACTGCAAACTCATCTGCTTCATATTCATTTTTTCTTGAAAGTATATTCATTCCTATTGATAGTAAGGTCTCTAGTGGACTATATAATAATGAGAAGAATAGAAATCCTGCATATATTGGTGTACTGTCCATATAGAATGCAGTGTATAAGCCATCTTGATATAGGAATAGCGATAACAGGTAGAATAGAACCCCTGTGTGCAATATACTGATGAACATGCCCTGAACTATGTGTTTACGTTTGTAATGGCCTATCTCGTGTGCTAATACAGATACTAGCTCACCAGTTGTGTGCTTCTCAACTAATGTGTCGAAGAGAGCAATCCTCTTATTTTTACCAAAGCCTGTAAAAAAGGCATTCGATTTTGACGAACGCTTAGAGCCATCCATTATGAATATATCTTGCAATTGGAAATCCACCTTTTCAGCAAATTCCATTATCTTTTGTTTTAATTCACCGTCTTCTAATGGGTTGAATTTATTGAATAGCGGCATAATCCATTTAGGGGCTATGTATTGCATTATCAAAGTGAATGCTATTACTGAACCCCATGCGTAGAGCCAGCTCATCTCACCTAATTCATTGAAAATATATAGTATGAGTGCTAGAACAGCACCTCCAATTATGCTCATTAGTAACAATCCTTTTAGCATATCTATGATAAAAGTTGTTGCTGTTGTCTTGTTGAAGCCGAATCGTTCTTCGATAACGAATGTAGAATATATTGAGAATGGTAGAGACACAAGTTGTTGTAATGCTATAAGTACACCAAAGAAATACAAACCACGTAAAATGAAATTGTTGCTCCAACTTTCAGCTAAAGTATTTACATATTCAAACCCACCTAAATACCAGAATAATAGCAAAGATACTAATCCAAATCCAGAACTTAGGAAACCGAATTTTGTCCTAGTCTTTGTATATTCCTGCGATTTACGATATGTATCGGCATCATATACATCAGCAAATTCACTAGGTAATTCGGCATCGAGTGCTTTTAGGTTTAGAAACTTTGTAGTATTATCTACTATAAATTCGATTAATACTATTGCTGTTATAATTATAGCGTATGTGTTCATTTCATTCTCATATTATTTCTTTATGCAACTTAACAAAAAAAGCAACTCAAGAAATTGAGTTGCTTTTTTAATATTCTGATTTCTTAATGTTAACTATTAAGAGTTCAATGCTTTTTCTATGTCTGGAGCTATATTAGCAGGAGTAGTCTGAGGTGCATATCTACTAATAGGTACACCATCTTTTCCTATCAAAAACTTAGTGAAGTTCCATTTGATATCGTCAGTAACTAAACCAGTTTGTTCTGACTTTAAGAATTTATAAAGAGGATGAGCATTTTCACCATTTACGTCAATCTTATCAAATAGGGGGAAAGTAGTTGAGAATTTTGTTGAGCAAAACTCTTTTATATCTTTTCCTTCACCAGGTTCTTGTCCACCAAACTGATTGCAAGGAAAAGCCAATACTTCAAATCCTTGGTCTTTGTATTTAGCAAATATTTCTTGTAATCCTTCGTATTGAGAGGTAAACCCGCATTCGCTAGCGGTATTTACGATTAGCAATACTTTACCTTTATATTCAGATAGATTAACATCTTCACCATCTATATTCTTAGCAGTGAAATTATAAACTGTCTTTTTCTCAGACATTTCGTTACCTTCTGAATTACAATTCATCGAAAAGAAAGCTAATAATAAAAATACAGACAACAACTTTAAATGTTTCATTCTTTACTCTTTATAGCAATTTTATTACTTCTCAAAAACGACTGGATCGCAATCACATTGTTGTTGAACTATAATCTTTGCTGCATTTGCTGATTCTAAGCTAGAATAGTTACCAATAACAACTGCAAACTTATTAGAGTTATTGATTGATTTTTCTTTTACTTCTGTTCTCATTCTTTTACGTAAGAACTTTTTCATTTCTGCATTTGCATTTTTCATATCATCGAACAAACCTACTTGCAAACCATAGTAACCAGTATTTCCAACTTCTTCAACTTCAATGGGTTGTGCCCGCACTATTTTTTTCTCAACTACAGGCTCTATTCTAGCTTCAGCTATTTCTGGTTCAGCATCAGAAATTTTCTTTTTGTGTTCTTCAAGTATTTCTGTTGGTGCGACAGAAGGAGTAGGGTTAATATCTTGAACATCAACTTTTACTCTTTGTCTTACAACCTTGTGATTACCAGTATTCATTGCAAGATTGTCTTGATTAGTTGCAATCACTTTCTTGATTTGAATTTGTGGTTCTTCTTGAACTGGCTCAACAACTGGCTTAGCTGGTACTTCTTTTTCAATTACCATACCGATTTTTTCTGGCTCATCCTCTATAGAAAGGTCTTGCATAGGCTGAGGTTTGTATATGGGTTCATTTTTTATAACTGGAGTGTTTTCACGTCCAATTGGCTTTTCGTTAGTTGCCTTTAGTATGCTATTTTCTTTTCTAAATATACCTTCTGCCATACGAACAACTTCTGCCGCTGGAACGATATAAGGCGATTGTGGGTATTTAGTTCTGAAATAGTTCAACTCGTATTGAGCTTTGTTAGTCTCGCCTTTTAGTGCGTAATACTGAACAATTCTCCAATAAGCATCATCGGCCCAATCACTTTCAGGATAGTTAGCTACTAACTTCTTGTAAATGTCTAATGATTTGTTTGCATCGTCTATCACCACTGCTAAGAGCAGCTTTACACCAGCATCATCTGGATATTCGACCATAAGGTCTGGCAATTGCGATTTTACTTCTGTGATTTTACCGTTTGCTACCATTTCTAAATATGTATTGATATCAGGACCGCTTGCCTGTGCAGATACATACGTAATTAGGCACAATAATAGGACTAGTTTTCTCATCATTTCCCCCGAGAGATTATAGTTTAGATTTAATTTATGCTACTGGATACTAAAATATAAATTTTATTTGAATTATGAAAATATGTGAGTAAATTTCAGATAAATATGAAGTAAAAAATGAAAACTAATGTCTGAAAAAAAAATAAATCTATTATTTGCCGCCGGTGGAACAGGTGGACATTTATTCCCTGCGACTGCCGTAGCTAATTATCTAAGAGATAATTACAGTGATAAAGTCAACTGTTTCTTTATTGGAACTGAAGATAGGATCGAATCTATAAAAGTCCCACAAATGGGATTCCCATATTTTGCTATGCCAATTACTGCTTTCCCTGGTAAAAATATGAAAGGGCTAATGTATCCGATAACATTTATAAATGCAATATCTAAAGCACGTAAAGTAATTAAAAAGGAAAGTATAGATGCTGTAATATGCACAGGTGCATATATTAGTTACCCTCCTGGATTAGCAGCAAGAAGAATGAAAAGGAAGCTATTTTTGATGGAATCTAATGTGAATCCGGGTAAGAGTATACTATGGTTATCTAAAAATGCCACAACGGTTTACACTTCTTATGAGAAAAGTGCTGAGTTCTTTGACCCAATATCGGTTTTCAAATTAAATTGTCTGGGTAATCCTGTGCGAGATGAAATCCTCAACCCTCCATCTAAAGAAGTTGCGATAAAGAAATATGGCTTCAACCCAGAATATAAAACTATATTTATATTTGGTGGTAGCTTAGGAGCGAGATCTATCAACTTAGCCGTTCAGAAAAACTTAAAAGAATTTGGTGAAATGAAAGTGAACATCATTTGGCAAACGGGGAAGAATTATGTTATGCCTGCAGTTATACCTCCTAATATCATAGCAACTGTTTTTATAGATGATATGGCGACTGCCTATGCAGCTTCTGATTTGGTTGTTGCTAGGTCAGGTGCGACTACTGTTGCTGAGGTAGCAGTGTTAGCTAAGCCATCTATATTAGTACCTTTACCTTCTGCATCTAATAACGAACAATATGAAAATGCGAGAATGCTAGATGAAAGTAATGCAGCTATTCTGATTAAAGATGAAGATATAGAAGGCTCTTTGCTTGATACAGTTAAAAAAATATTAGATAATGAAGATGAACTAATCGCCATGTCTGAAAGAGTTAAAGAATTTGCACGTCCAAATGCAGTGAGAGAGATAGCGGAGGATATATTGAATACTTTGATTAGCTAATTAATTCTAAAAACTCATCAATTGAATCTTGTAGTTTAGTTTTAGTTACCTGTATCCTTTCTTCACTATCCGATTTAACAACTAAATTAATATCAGACTTAGGTGCAAATTTATCAAGCTCTCTTTCTATAGATTTACTCAATACCATTACTGGGGTATTGTACGTTCCTGCAACATGTACAAGAGAAGTATCCGCTGTTATTATTCCTTTAGCCAAATGGATAAGTGGGAATGTATCTATTATTGATTTAGTAATGGCTCTTTCTGTATTAGTCGCTACACTTAACTTTTGTGCAAGGTCATTATGATTAGGTGCCGATAGTAAATATACTTTTAAATTCTTGTCTTTCAGATAATTCAATATCTCTATAGCTATTTCGAATTGTAAACTCTTAGATTCATTACTAGCAGAGATATTTACTATATAATATCCTTCTCTTATTTTCTCTTTATCCTCATTATAATTAGGATACATAAGAGGAACTTTCGAACTATAATCTGGTTCAATTTCAAGGGCTTTAATAGTTGAAAGTATCCTATCTTGGAAGTGAGTTTTATCTTGATTGTAATTAGAAACATCATCATCAAAAATAGAAGATTCTCCATTTACGAATCCAATTCTTTTATCTGCTTTTACTATTCCTGCTATATAATATGATTCAGTTGAGTAATGATCTTTTGGCTCGAGTATAACGTCATAATTTCTTTTTCTAAGTTTCATTATCAATGGTATGAGCTTGAGAGGGTTTTTATCCCACACATATACATTATCTAAATAATCAGCATATTTTAAAACACTGTGATTATCAATACTAGCTAGTACGTCTATAGATACATTTTCAGAGCTCTTTTTGAGCTGATACAATAGGGGGGTTGACAATATCATATCGCCTATTCGTCCTAATCTAATTACAAGTATTTTCATAAATTCGTATATATTATTCTTTCAAAGCTAATTAATATTTTTCAAATAAAAATTTGGAATGAATTTTGTGTGATGTTAAACTAAATTATATTAAGTTGGTAGTATGAATAATAAAAAGAATAAAGAACAAAATTATTTTGAGCTGAATGAGCATAATACTCTCCAAGTGACTGTATTTACAATGCTGATTATATCTATATCAGTAGCTTTCTTTTTCCTATTGTTACCAGCAGCAGAATATATGTTCGAAGGGTATTTGCTAGGTATAGTTACTTATGACGGCAGTAGTGTCCATTATCTAATTGACACTGGTTCTGCGCAAAAACCAACTAATATGTATTTATCATGGGCTGTTGACATATACAGAGGTACACCTCAAGAGGCAAGGTACTGGTTTAATCCCTTGCTCTCGCTATCTATTCCGAGCTTAATTTTCGGTTTGTTTTTCACATTTATCATTTCGGCTTTATTACCCCAGAACCTAGGGTATATCAGGCAGAAAATCGAAAGAGAGACAGCAGGTTTACTTGATGAAATATGTTTGAAGCTATATGGATTCCATAGTGAAGAAGAACGTAATGTACTCAGAAATCAAATAATGAATGCCGATCTAAGAGATTTACATGATTACGAGCGAGAATGGAGAATGAGTCTTGAAGATCTGAGAGTCTTGAATAGGGCAATTAAGTGGATAAACGGTAGCTATTTGCATAAGATGGTTAATATAAATAGTGGGCTGAAAGTTTACTTACGATTCTATTTTACCGAAAGGTATTCTAATAATATTATTGGTGCGGTTTATATGGGAGCTGCGAGTTTGATTATTATAATTGGACTACGTGGGTTGAAATTCATTCCTTCTAATGAACCTTCTTTAGTACTATTTGCATTAGGCTTGGAGTTTACATTGCTTATAGTCTATGCATTTACACTTATGTATACGCGAACTGAAAGTGATGATCAACACATAGTTAATGCCCAAAACTTTGGTAATAATTCAGATATATCAGATATCGGTAGTAGTCGCGAAGTAGAAAAATTATTAAAAGCATTTGTAAGAACAACGCCTAAGAAAGATTAATGCCACTTGAACTAATTGAAGAAAAGCTAAATGGAATCAAACTCTTTGCTCCGAAAGTATTTGGAGATAACAGAGGCTGGTTTACAGAAAGCTATAGAAAAGATGATTTGGAGAAGCACGGCATAAGTGCTGAATTTGTTCAAGATAATCATTCTATGTCAACTAAAGATGTATTGAGAGGGATGCATTTCCAACACTCGCCACCCCAAGACAAGCTGATTAGAGTTACAAAAGGCAAAGCACAAGTCGTAGAAGTGGATATACGCATTGATTCACCTACTTTTGGACATTGGGTTAGCTTTGAGCTTAGCGAGGAGAATAAGCACATTCTATGGGTTCCTGCTGGCTTTGCAAATGGTTTTCTAACACTTTCAGAAGTTGTTGAAATGCAATACAAAGTCACAAATTATTGGAATGCTGAAGGTGAGTCAAATATTAAGTTTGATGATACTGACATAGGAATAGAATGGCAGTCAGATAACCCCATTATTAGTGAGAGAGATACGAACGCTGGCTCACTAAAGAATTGGAAAGAAAATGGATTCCAATTCTAGAAGAATAGCCATCCATGCGCACCTGCGACACTACCAAATATCGTTACTAAACTAATAGTTAACAATACCCAATGTGCCCTCTGTATTATTCTAAATGCTTTATCTGGGTTATCAGTAGCGTACTTTCTGAATATTTTATGAAGATAGTATGGTTCTAAAACGAAAAGGATAACAGTAAAAATAAGCCAAACTAATGTCATAGCGTGTATCCACCAATAGCTTAAATCCAAATATCTATCCCAAGCATCTAATTCATATAACATATAGAAACCAGTAAAAGCAGTAAGTACTGTAGTTATCTTAGCTTGAATAGCAAATCTACCTTCTATTCTCTCGAATGTGTTAATCTTGTCATCTTTACTGCCTAACTTCTTTATAGATGGTATGATTACAGTTGTTACCATAGAGACACCACCTATCCAAATGACAACGGATAGTATATGTATAACGCGTGCTAAAGTGAATGTTTCCAAATGCTAATCTGTTCCAAGTAGGTTTTCAATTTCTGACTTTAGTATGGGTAAGTATTTAATAATTGTGCCCCAAATTATTTCATCATCTACTTTATCATATCCGTGAATTACATAATTCCGCATACTAATAATTCTTTTTTTACTTGAAATTTCTAACTCTGGGGAGATTTTATCAATTTTGTTAATAGCCTCTCCAATAATTTCAAATTCTCTTTCAACAGCTCTTCTGAGCATTTTGTTCTTTAGATAATACTTAAAGTCCCTATTAGACCCTATATATGATTCAATAGAGTTTATTGAAGTTAAAACGTCAAATAGATATTTTTTAATTTGGTTGTCCATAAATATGAACTTTAGATTTGTTAATAGAATTTATTAAGTATGGATTAGATAATGATTTATCAGTAACTAAGTCTATTTTTCTTTTCAATAAAGACTCTAATTTTTCAATTAATATGAAATAATTATCAGCATATTCAACATGAGACATATTATCAAACGCAACCAAAAAATCTATATCACTATCACTATTGAATTTATTTTTGGTTATTGAACCAAATAAACTAAGCGACTTCACCTTATGCAGTAAGCATAGCTCTTTTATTTTGTCAATATTATTTTGAATTATTTTTTCCATTATGTTCCCAATTTAATCATTTATTGGATATGTTTACTTAACCACTTTACCCTTATTCTTATCTTCTATGAATAATCTATTTAGTTCTTCGAAAATCTCAGTTGCAACGTTATTATCTATATCAATAATTGAAGCGTCACTACCATATACAGTAGCTGCGGTATCTATTTCTACAGTTGCTAACCCCAGTCTCCTTTGGAAATACGAAGATCTTTTGTGAAGAGTCTGTATCTTTTCTATTGGGATTATTGATATTTTCTGAAACCAAAATCCTTGTTTTACTATTATCTGATTGTCTTCAACATGATAACCACGGTATTGATATCTAATAAACGCACCAAACCCAATAATAGGGACCAATGTTAACAATACCCAAAAGCTATCAAAAGCAAAATATAAACCCACACCAAATGGTATAGAGAACACTAGATACTTTACTACAGCTCTTCTAATTGTTTTAGGACTTACTTTTGTAAATACCTCGGGTAATTCCACATTTCTAATCTTATTTATTATTTCTTTCACTTGGGTAAACTTAGCGAATGGTATAGCTGTTTCTGATTTTGCCTTAGTTCCATCACCACCTCCGAAACCAGCTGTTTGCAAATCTAATCTGTAGAAGTTCAATTTTCTAGTTATTGGATTAGATTTAATTACCATCATTTGTAATTTTTTAAGCGGGATTGCTCCTTTCTGACTTGAGAATAAACCTTGCGAAGTCATCAGTTTTCCTTTGTCACTAACTAATTTGAATTTATAGTAAGTGTTGACAGTAAGTAATATATCAATAATCCATGAGAGTAAAAGAACTAGTAAAACTCCTGCTATTGCATAAACAACCAACATAAAAATATCGAGCTGCCTTATATAATCTTTGTAGCCAGATTCTAGTATTACTTCTAATTCATCTGTCCAATTCGGGTTGAACTGCGAAACCATTGAAAAAATCCAAGCTGAAGCTACTAAAACAATAGGGCGAAATCGAACAGCACCATATTTGATTGTATCCCATAGACTCATTGAGAATATTACATTCTCTTTTACTTCATCCAAATTTTCTACTACTTTATGGCTATCTTCTGTAACTTTAGTGGTTGATTTTTCGTGCTGATGATTACGGATAATTTCTCTGATTTTCTCGCTATCTGCAATAGATACACTATCTAAGTTGCCTTCGGTAGTTGCGTCTCCTGCTGTTTCTAGCTGCACTTTTGCTATTCGCATTAACTTATGGAGGAAATTCTGAGTTATAGTTACATTCTGAATTCTATCTATTTTGATATGTCTTTCTTTCTTACTTAACACACCAGACCTGATTACTACTTCTTGATCAGTTATAGTATAGTCGAAGTAAAAGTAATTAAGTAATATTCCGGGTAGAATAAAGAAACCCAAAAACAAAGAGATAAATATATAGACCCAATCGCCACCTCTATCTCCACTATATAATATAAAAATTATAGGCAATGCAGCATTGGGCAATGTTACAATTAACCTATACAGCAAAGTGAATGGATGTAACCTTTTCTCAGATATTTGTTCAGCCATTTGGCTCATACTGCATCCTCTACAGTATATTCTTTCAATTTAGTCTGTAATTCTTGTGCGTAGTAGTGGGGAAGACCCGGGATAATCAAATCGGCTCCCTTAGTACCAGCGGTGTATATCACTAATCTGGACAAATTGAATAATCTTTCCACAACGTTTTGTGATATATCAATATGCTGAATTCTACAATAAGGAGCAGTCGAGTCAATTTTTGTCAACACTCCACGTTTAAGATATAATTCATCGGCACGCAATTCGAAAAACCAATATTTGTATTTCAAACGAGGCATAACGATAGTAGTGATTAAACCAATGAAAAAAACTACTAATGGTGTAAAACCTATAAAAAAGGGCCATTTTGGAATTTCTGATAAAGCGAAATAGTCCAAACATAGTGTTATAACTATGAAGAAGAGTGTTCGCCTTAAGTAATAAATAGTCCAAACTGACTTTACATCTGGATTTAATTGCATCATAATGTTGCCTTATAAATTATCTATGTAGTAAAAATTATATAAAAATTGTAAATTTGAAAATTATCTTTCATCCAAATATAAAAGCATTTCATGAGCAATCAAGAATTATATTCAGAAATAGACGTAAATGTTAACGTCGCAAAAGAACTTGGGCTTACAGAAGCAGAGTACGAAAAAATATTAGAAGTACTAGGAAGAGTGCCAACATACACTGAATTAGGTGTATATTCGGTGATGTGGAGTGAACATTGCTCTTACAAAAACTCTATACTTCAACTAAAAACTTTACCTCGTTCAGGTAAGAATTTATTAGTAGAAGCCGGCGAAGAAAATGCTGGACTAATAGACATTGGCGATGGATATGGTATAGCTTTCAAAATAGAAAGTCATAACCACCCATCAGCTATCGAACCATTCCAAGGTGCAGCTACTGGTGTTGGTGGTATTCTTAGAGATATTTTCTCTATGGGTGCTCGTCCAATAGCAGCTCTTAACTCACTACGTTTCGGCAAATTAGATGATGAAAGAACGAAATACTTGCTACGTGGAGTAGTCAAAGGAATCAGCCACTATGGTAATTGCTTTGGTGTTCCAACAGTTGGTGGCGAGATTTATTTCGATAATAGTTATAAAGGAAACCCACTAGTCAATGCTATGGCTGTCGGTATAGTAGAAGTTGGCAAGACTGCTTCTGCTGCTGCACAAGGTGTTGGGAATCCTGTATTTATCTTCGGAAGTAGCACTGGCCGTGATGGTATTCATGGTGCTTCGTTGCTTGCTTCACGTGAGTTCGATGAGCATACGGAAGATATGAGGCCTACAGTTCAAGTTGGTGATCCATTCGAAGAGAAAAAATTATTAGAAGCAACTCTAGAAATGATAGACAAAGGATTAATCGTCAGCGTTCAAGATATGGGTGCTGCTGGTATTTCTTGTTCTACCTCTGAGATGAGTGCTACTAACGGTCTAGGAATGGATGTGGAATTGGATGATATTCCACTTCGTGAGACTGACATGAGTGCATACGAGATTATGCTTTCAGAATCGCAAGAACGTATGTTAGCAGTAGTGGCATTAGGTCGCGAACAAGAAGCGATTGATATAGCTGCGAAATGGGATATAACGATGAAGAAAGTAGCAGTAGTAACTGACCAAAACAGAATCAACCTAAATTATCAGGGTAAGAAAGTGGCTGCACTAGATGCACATTCACTTGTACTTGGTGGTGGTGCTCCTGTTTACGTTCGTGAAGCTGTAGAACCAAAATATATGCAAGAAACAAGAAACTTCGATTTAGATAGTTTGAAAACGGATTTATCTCAAACTGAAGTTCTATATAAATTATTAACTGACCCGACTATAGCATCTAAAAGATGGGTATATGAGCAATATGACTCACAAGTAAGAACTAATACTGTCAACATCAAAGGTGATGCTGCAGTTCTAAGATTAAAAGAAATACCTGGTAAAGGAATAGCAGTAAAAACTGATTGTAATAGCACACACGTTTACCTAAACCCTTACAAAGGGGCAATGGGTGCTGTATGCGAATCAGCTCGTAATGTGGCTTGCGTTGGAGCTAGACCAGTAGCTATTACGAACTGCTTGAATTTCGGTAATCCTTATGACCCAGAAGTTTACTACCAATTCAAAGAAGCAATCAAAGGTATGGGAGATGCTTGCCGTAGATTGGAAACTCCAGTAACTGGTGGTAATGTATCATTCCATAATGAAACTAAAACTAGTGCTATTAACCCAACTCCGACTATCGGTATGTTGGGCCTGATAGATGATTTGACTAAGATAATGTCATCTGAATTCAAAAATGAAGGCGATGATATTTATTTACTTGGTTCAGATAGAAAGGAAATAGGCGGTAGCCAGTACTTGAAAACTATTTTCGATAAAGTAGTAGGCGATGCACCAGATATCGACATAGACGAGGAAGCTAACCTTATAGATGCTATCCTAGAACTAATCGGAGAAGGAGTAATCAACTCTGCTCACGATACTTCGGAAGGTGGAATTGCTATTTGTTTGGCTGAAAAGGCTATGTCTTCAGACGGACTAGGTTGCCAAGTGACTATAGATGGTGACAATGCATCTCTATTCGGTGAATCTCACTCACGTATTATCATATCTGCTTCACCTGAGCAAGCTACTCGCATATCTGAAATAGCTGTCGAGTATAATCTTGGTCTTCTGAAAATGGGTACAGTAATCGAAGATGATTTCGTAATCAACGATTCTATCAACGAACCAGTTGATAAGCTATTAGAAGCATACGAAGGTGCTTTACCAAATATTATGGATAAGAAATAGTTAATAAAACTATATAATAGATTTAATCAAAGACGCTTTTCATAAGCGTCTTTTTTTTGATTATTTACGAATGAGCCGTAGAGACGTAAAGTTTACGTCTCAAATACTCTATGTATATTTAATTCAGTGTCAAATGATTAGTTGAAGCAACTCATACACCACAAACACTCGAATAACAGGTCACAAAGAATACGAGATAAAAGACCACCTAGGTAACGTACGAGTAGTTATCAGCGATGTGAAAAACCCTCATAATCTAGCTTCTTCAATAAGTAGTTGGACTTTTACAGCAGAAATTCGTAATTTGAACAACTACTATCCGTATGGAATGGAATTACCAGGTGGGGCTTATGCTTCTAACGGTAACTATGGCTACGGTTACAATGGTATGGAGAAGGATGATGAGCTGAAGGGGAGTGGGAAGCTATACTCAACTTTATTTAGAGAAGGCGACACAGAGAATGGTAGATGGTGGAGTAGGGATCCGAAGGAATGGAAGTATCCTTCCTTAAGTCCATACGGAATGAACAATAATAACCCTATAGTATATAAAGATTTAGACGGGAGGGAAGGTGTACCTGTAAATTATGATTCCGAACTCCAAATGTTTTTTAGTACTGTAGATGTACAAGAATATCAGTGGCTTACATTTCATGGAGTCCCTTTTGATTTTAAACAATTTAATGAGGCAGCTGAACATAATACGAAAACAAATAATTCTGATGCTTATGTAAATATTCAAGAAAGGTATCATTATTACAATTGGGCTTCTACACAAGTCTCAGGTAAATGGTTTAAGGCAGCAGCTATTGTTAATAGTAGATTTTCTGTAGGGGCAGCCGACAAGCATACATGGAATGCTTTTTTTCTTACAGATGATACAGAAAATATGCTAAGAAAAGTTAATAGAGATCTATTTCCTTTTAATATGGCAAATTTTAAAAAGATTAGAAGCGATGAACTTAATATGACTTTCGTGAATTATAATAAGGAATCTGTTTCATTTAGTGGACTAAAAGGGATAGAATTAGATTATGCACTAGTAGAGTTTGAACAAACTAAAGTTCAAGGTATCTTAGAAAAATATATACGTGAAAACCCTGGGGAAGAATACTCCTCTGCTAGTTGGACAATGAATTTAAAAATGTGTATTGCAGACTCAAGAATTAACAGAGTACTTGACGAACACTTTAATACCGAATTGGGTCAGGATGAATTTGATTTCTTAAATTACAATCATAGAGTTAAACTTGGTAAAGAACTAATAAATATTTTATATGAAGAAGATGGTACTAACAAATCGACTGGAACGAAAAAAGCCAAAGTAAACAAGAACAAAGGAGGTAAGAAAAAAAGTTGAAAATTAATAATCAGTTTAAAAAAATACTAAGAATAATTAGTCTTGGAGCTTCATTATTCCTTATAGAGTTTATAATTCAAACGTTAATGATTCTTTTATTGAATAATCTTTTTCTAAAAGAGTTATTAAGTGGAAACGTAAATAACCCTTTAATATTTAATAATGGAACCCAAATATGGGGAGCAAAGAATGTATTTTATACGAGATTACTCATCTATTTACCAATATGGATAATTTTTTTTAATGTTACTTTTTTAAAATATAAAATTAGAAACCCTATTATTAGATTGATTTGCTTTGACTTACTAATGATGACAATTACTTTTGTGCTGACAATAGTTATTAGTATATATTTTGTTTTTGAACCATTTATTTATTACCTTGTAATATCAATTGTTATAACTCCAATATTAATTTATACAATACCTTATTTTAGAAATATCATTAAAAGTTTCATAGAACAAGAAGATAAATCGAACGATTAGAGGTCAACATTTACTAAATAGAACACAAAACCCAAGAATGACTAAAGAATTTAGTTGCTATTCTTCCATACTATAACTTCGATATAGTAGAATGGTACATATATGTCTCGGAATCTGATAGTAGAATATCTGTGCTGAAACCTTTTGTAAACGAGTTCACTGATCATCTTCATAAAAATGCGATACATCTTTTTAACCAAGCAGAACCGCTGGCAATGAAAGATACTATAATTGAATACCAAGCAAATACTATAGGCTCATACACCACAAACGCTAGAATAACTGGTCATAAGGAATATGAAATAAAAGACCACTTAGGCAACGTGCGAGTAGTAATCAGCGATGTGAAGAATGCAGAAAGTATGGTTTCATCAATAAGTAATTGGACATTTACCGCAGAAATTTGTAATTTGAACAATCGCTTCGACTCCGCTCAGCGCAAGTACTATCAGTATGGAATGTAGGAACGGAGTGAAGATGACGCCTTGGCGTTAGAATTACCAGGTGGGGCTTATGCCTCTATCGGTAACTATGGCTTCGGTTACAACGGTATGGAGAAGGATGATGCCTGTGCTGAGAGGAGTCGAAGTAAGCTGAAGGGGAGTGGGAACTAATAAAGATAATACAATAACTAGATAGGATAAAGTTAAAATATTTTTCTCATTTTATAATTCCCTTATTATCTTACAATTCACCCTTTTCATTAACCCCACCCAAATATCCTTCAATAATTCCACTAGTATAGTGGCTGGCAACTTTATCAACGAAGCGGATGAAATCTATGTGGGCATCATCATTAGCTGAATCGGAGATAGTTCTGACTATCCCGAATGGAACGCCATACTCATAGCAGATTTGAGCGACAGCTGCTCCTTCCATCTCTACGCATAGTACATCAGGCAGTTCTGTACGGAATCTTTCTATCTCGGTATTGTCGGAGATGAATCTATCGCCACTCGCTATATTCCCACTATAAATAGTAGGGGAGTGCAACCCAAATTCTTCTATTAGCACGTTTTCTAACTTATTCTCGGCTACGTATTTCTGGGCGGCAGATGTCAATCGTTTACTTATGTTTGTATCCGAATCAAAATATGTTTTGTCCATCAGTGGAATTTCGAATTTCGAGAAGATTGGTGTAGCATCCATATCATGCTGGATTAGACTTTCGCCGATAACTATATCACCGATATTCAACCGCTTATCCAATCCACCGGCAACCCCTGAGAATATAATCTCATCAACCCCGAATTTTACTATTAGCGCTGTTGCAGTGGAGGCAGCTGCGACTTTCCCCCAGCGAGAGAACACTACCACGACTTCCTTACCGTATAATTTCCCTACGAAATATGTTCGCATACCTAGTAATACTTCGCTTTCTACTTCCATTTGCTTGTGGAGTAGGTGTATCTCCTCGTGCATCGCACTCATTATTCCGATTGGCATCTTGCCCTTATGTTTTATTTCCTAAATAATCTTTCACGTACAATTGATCAATAAAAACAATGATAGTGGCTAATAATGGTGTTGCTAATATCATTCCAAATATACCAGTTAGTATTCCGAATAGAATCAACCATAATAGAGTAAGTGCAGGCGGTAATGAGACTATTCTTTTTTCAACCATAGGCGTTATTATATATGTTTCTATTACTTGTATACTCAAATACAAGATTAACACATAAAGTGCCATATCAGTACCTTGCATTAGTCCTATTAGCACGGCTGGTACTAATCCTATAAATGGTCCAATAGTAGGGATGAATACAAAAAGTGCTGCAATTACTGCCAAAGCGAACGGCATAGGCATACCCAAAGCCAATAGCCCTATGGTAGTTAATATAGCCACTGCTGTCATTGATATTAACTTAGCAAACATCCACAGACTTAGTGTTTCGTGAGCTTTGTCTAATACTTCGGCTAATCTCGGTTGGAATGTGCTAGAAAATAGCTTGAGTAATCCGTTTCTATATAAACTAGGATTTGCAGCTAAGAAAACACCAATCACAAAAATAATAAAAACGTTAGATAATACTCCAACTGTTGTAGCAAACGAACCCAAGACTTGTGTGTATATTTTTGAACTGCTTTTACCAATAAGCAAATCTGCTGGGTTCTGTGGTAGTTCATCTACGAATTTTCTACCAATTTCTGTTTGCTTAATCGTTTCTTTCAGATGCTCTATAGATTGTGGGAATATCTCTATAACTTTGCTTATCTGGTCGCCCACTGATGGCCCAATAAGTAATATAAGTGCTGTTGCTATTGAAAACATAAGTACAATAACTAGTAACAGAGATAATCCATAAGATAATTTTATTTTCTTATGAAACCACGATGCACTATAATTGAGCAGCACTGCAAAAAATATCCCTGCGAAAACTAACAAGAGAAAATTTGGTTGTAGAATAAGTAATGCAAAAGCTGAAGCAATTAGTAGAGTAATGAATACAGCCCTAGCTACTTTACTGTTGAAATCGTGTTTAGTGGTCATTCTGTTTTCTGATTAATTTTTAATCTGATTTGCAATATAAGACTAAAATATTAAATAGTTATTTTTTGTAATCTAGCTTTACCACTTCGCTTATCCCATCTTCGTAACTTGTGGGTTTTATCCCAAATTCTTTCTCGAATTTCGTGCTGTCGAATATATAATCTCGATCATATTGATATAACATCTCAACCGATTCCTTCATAATAGGCATAAACAGCCCCATTACCTTAACTATAAACCGTGGCGCCAACTGAATTTTAGGAGTGGCTCCCAGTTTACTAGCAGCTAAAGTAATTAATTCTTTCCCTGTCAGCGGATTTGCGGCAGTTGGTAAATGCCAAACTTGACCATAAGCCTTATCCGAGTTGCCTAGTAGCGCTGTTGCCTTACCAGCATCGACTGTATATGTGAACGAATGCTTATATTCGGTACTACAAAGCCAGTTCGCTTTTTTTCCACTATTGAGTGGTTTGAAAACAGTTTCATTCAGCAGACTATTATTTTTTGGAACTCCCGGACCATAGAAATCAGCAGAGCGAGCTATCAGTGCTTTCAGACCATCATTTTTCACAGCTTCCAATATCAAATTAGCAACTTCAGCTCTAACCTTACCTTTTTTACTGGGTGGATTGATTGGCGTGTTTTCGGTCATTTTGTCAATATGATTTTCGTCATACACATACACATTATCGAAGAATACTAGCTTGCAATCTTCTTTCTTACAAATCTCTATCACGTTTCGCATGAACTTTGGCCAGTTTTCTTGCCACACTTTTGTGCTATACTCGAACCCAACAGTGACATAGAGAATTTCAGATCCAGCAATCGCTTTTTCCAATTGCCCATAGTCTAATACATCAGCTTTCACCAACTCATCTGACTCATTAACTTTCTTGGGGTTTCTAGCTACTAATCTAATATTTTCTGTATATTTGGGAAGTTCTTTGGCTATTTCTATACCAATTATCCCACCTGAACCTAGTATTGTTTGCATAGTTTTATCTGCTTTTTTGATGTTATTTGATTACAAATTAGTGAATTTGTTGTATAATATTTAGAAAAATATTGTAACTAATCTGACAATTAATGTGTCTATATCGAATCAACAAATATAGAAAGACTAATATGAAATATCTACTACTATTTATAGCTATACCAACAATTTTGTTTTCTCAGCAATGGGATAATAGAAAATGGGAAACTCTTGAACTTTATTCAAAAAATGAAAAGTTAGTAATGCGCGACAGAGTGATATTAGATATAAAATGTTATGAAGATGGAGATTGTTACGCTGTAGGTACCTACCAAGCACTATATCTAGAAGTTTTTAAATATGATTATTCAAATAATATATGGCAACTCATATATGATGGTAACTGGGACGCATTTAACACACCAGAAGAAGAATGGCCCGATATTATTGATCAACCTATGAGTGCTAATATATTAAGTGATACAACCATATTCATCTATTATTATAATACGGCAATGATTAATATCTTCAATTTTATTACAGAAGAGTATGACACTACTCATTATGAACCTGCTTATCCATTTGGCGATGCAATATTAGAAGAGAATGGTTATGGTATGGCTTCAGTAGGTAACTTTGTATATACAACAACAAATAATTGGGTAGATTATAAATATAAAGATATAGAATTCCCATCTTCGGCTTATAATGTTCCTATTAAAATATTATATGACAACAGATTTACAATAGCAGACTATGACCATGGTAAATGTTATTTTACTGTTTCATCAGATGGTCTTGAGTGGGAAAGATTTCTTGTAGGAGAGTTTTATCCTAATAGTATTTATTTTATAGATAAAAATATTGGGTTTATAACTGGCGGGGTTATAAATGCGGGTGACTCTAAAGATGATGCAATCTATAAAACAACTGACGGAGGTAATAGTTGGTATGAAGTACTAAATCAGTATAATCAACCTGCATCATGGGGTATCTATGATATAGTTATGGTTAAAGATCAGTATGGTATAGCAACATCAAAAACAGGATTAGTATATAACTCAACTGATCAAGGCGAAACTTGGGAATTTGATATTCTAAATCAAGTCGAAAAATCTATTTTCCCTAGTTATTTGATGTCAGAGAATAAAACTTGCTATATGATCCTTCCTAAACAAGGGTTACTTAGTTATGATGAGAATTTGTTTGGAATAACATCTGTACCTGTTTATAATTATAAATCACTAAGTGTTTACCCAAATCCTGTAGAAAGCGAATTGAATTTTTATGATAATTATTCCATACAAGGTCTTTATAATTTAAGAATATTTTCAGCAGATAGTAAATTAGTCATTGATAAAAAAGTATTTATAGAAAATGGCTTTAAAATTAATCTAGATTTACCTAGTGGTACTTATTATATACTACTTGAAGGAGACGAGTATTTCTATTCTAAAATAATCAAGGAATAGTCTTTTGAAATACCTACTCATGATATTCATTTTTGGAAGTATAAATTTGTTCAGTGCAGATTGGCTGTTCATAATGAAACCGAAAGATATTAACTACTATTTCGCTCTTTCCAGCGTCGATAGTAGTGCATTTCTGCTTGCTAATGATGATAAGAATATTACTATTTATCATTCAAAAGATGATGGGTTATCTTGGCCTATAATATACACTATCCCTAGTGCTCAAATTATAAATTATAATACTAACGCCGTCGATTTCACAGATGAGAATACTCTTTTCTTTCCGATTGAGATGAATAATCAGATAAATCGGCTAACTCTAAATCCGTTTAGCTGGCTCGCTTCTAGGATCAATAGCGAATTGACTATTGAAAATATCAAAATGATTGATTACGAGAGAGGAATTGCGGGTAACTCAAATCAGATTTTCATTACAAAAGATTCTTGGGAGAATTATAATACCATAAAAGTAAATAATTTGCAGTGTCTTTGGTACGACGACAATGAGAGTATAACTTATGTATCAAGTTCACCTCAAGCAGTATTTCACAAATCACTTGATAAAGGGCAGAGCTGGGAGACTGTGAAGATTGGTGATTTTGCTGTTACTAAACTCTATTTCATAGACAACAATACTGGAATAGTAATTGGAAATATAGTAGATACAAACTCATCACCTTTTGTTTATAAAGATATAATCTATAGAACAAGTGATGGTGGAAAGAGTTGGAAGGAGGTACTTAATAGCACACGTAATGAGAGGAGTGAGCTAAATGATATAGTATTTAGTGATACTAAGCTGGGTATTGCTACTGGCACATCAAATAGCGTTTATACTACGAACGATGGTGGATTATCGTGGCAGAAGCAAACTTTAATCCAATCCATAAATAGCCCACCTAGAATAACCCACTGCGGGTTCACAAAGTCCAAATTCATAATATCTGTTGATAATCTAGGGTTATACTTTATAGACTTCAAGAAGGTGAAGTGAAGTAAACCTACCTATAAACTATCTTATCTATCTCACGCATCATATCGTTAGCTGATTTGTCCCACGAGAATTCTCTAGCCCACTCGACTGCTCCAGTTGAGAGTTGATTGAGCAATTCAGGGTTGGTTATTAGTTCTTCTAGCTTTTGGGTTAGTTCGGGTACATTCCCATACTCATACAAATCGCCAGAAAGTCCTACTCTCACGGAATCACGCAGACCGGGTGAGTCCGCCGAGATTATCGGTGTACCGCAGGCGTTCGCTTCTATGTTGGTTATTCCCCAGCCCTCTTTCATCGAAGTGTTAACCACTACGTGCGATTTGCCTAGTAAATCAACTTTCTCTTCGTCCGTCACGAATCCGTGGAATTTTACTTTGTCGGAGTAGCCACCTTTGATGGCTAGCTCTTCTAGCTTGGGTCTGTAATCTCCACGTCCTATTATCTCTAATCGTATGTCAGGGTATTTCTTCTGCAATATCTCGAAGGCATCGAACATATTTTCTACTGACTTATACTTTTTTAATCGCCCGAAGTAAGTGATAGTGAAGTTTGGGTTTTTCTCCACTACAGCCATCGGGTACATTTCTTGCTCTATGGCATTGTGGACTATTGCGATTTTATCTTCATCAAACCCACGTCTTATGAACTCATCTTTAGTGCTTTGCGATACGGTAACTATAGGGTGCTTCTTGTAGATAAAATCGACTAATTTTTCGGCTATTACTACGTAAAGTCCTGCTATAACATTCGTTTCGTGGAATATACTTTTTCCGAAGAAGTGGTGCGAAATTACCAATAATTTCTTTCCGATAAATAGCGGCAGATAGAACGGTATTTTGTTAACATCGTCTATTATCACATCATAGCCCTTGTTCATAAATAGCTTCTTATAGAGCTTCGGTACAATGAAATTGAATGTATTGCGGCTACCTCGGCGCATTATAGTAATGCCGTCTATTACTTCATCACTTAGTTCACCGGGTATCTCACAACATACGAGAGTTACTTCGTGTCCCTTTGCTGCTATCCGCTTGAATATCTCGTGGAGGTGAACTTCTGCACCGCCACCGAGTGGGTTTTTTATGTCTTGCCAATTAAATATTAGTATTTTTATGTTTTTTGGCATTTATCTTGTCTCTTAGTTAGTACATATAGGTGAATAACGCCTAAGTGTAAGTATATTAATATATTAGTGATTTCATTATGAAAATCAAATTGTCAAATATTATCCATTGGCTACTATTAGCATCACTTTTAGCATTTCTCGGCTCTTGTGGCAATATGAGTAGTGTGAGAAATGGAAAATATATAGTAGCAAAATCCGAAAAAATCGAGGAAATAAAAAACGCTCCTTCCGATTCTTTACTCCTTGCCATGTACGAAAATGAAAATGAGATTACCGCTTTAACAGGTAACGAAGAAAAACCAGTAGAAGTTATTGAGGAAACTCCGATAAAGAGAATCCCGACTTTGCAAGAGCAGATGAATAATCTCGCAGATAGGCAAGACAATTTCGATAACAGATTGACAAAAATAGAATCACAGAACAACAAAATCAGCAATAAGCTAGAAGAAATCACAGAATTACTTAAATCAAAAAAGTCGACAAATACTGAAGCTGCTACAACAGGAATAACTCCTGAGAAAAAAGAACCCAAAGAAGCATTCGTACTTTACCCCGACCATAAGGCACAAGGAAAGAAAAGACCTGTTACTAAACGACAATCAACACCTGTTATAGAACCTGATGTTAAAAAAGAGGAAAGTTCTATATTCAAATCGGCAGTAGATATGGTGGACAAGCAAGACTATAACGGTGCGGTGCTAATGCTTCTCAAAGAAGAGCAGAAGCTCAGCGACCCGAATAAACTAGCCGAATGCCGCTATTTAATAGCAAAGTCATTTCTATCACTTAATAGATACACACAAGCACAAGATTATTACGCAAAAGTCCTATCTTCTAATATAGACTTCGAGAAAAAAGCAGAAGCCCAAGCTGGAATAGCTAAAATCCATCTGAAAAAAGGTGATAGGGAAGAGGCAAAAAAAGCATATAAAACTATCCTCGACAAATATGCAACTACACAGTATGTAATAGAAGCTAAGAAGATGTTGCAACAGTTGTAAATCACTTCACAGGATTAATGGGATTATCGTATTCTCTAGATAGACTATTGAACATAAGGGCCAATCCAAATGTAATCTGATTAACTTTCCAAGGTTGGGAGTTAATGTTATTCAAGCCATAATTGAAACTAATCTCTGGTACTAATAAGAAAGTTCCTCGATCATTTAAAAGTAGTGAATACCCAATACCAAAATTTAAAAAAGCATTAAGACTATTTAGCTCGGGTATATCTCCATGTAATTCATTACGTTTTCGAGTGCCAGTATCTTTGAATACCCCTCTGTTACTAGGCATTGTTAGCCGTTCTTCTTGTTCGAAAGTACCATTAACTATGTAACCAATAAAACCTCCACCATGAAAATATAAGTATTGGATAGGGTAGTAGTTAACTCCAGCATTCAGCCCAAATGAACTAATGCTAGTCGATATAAGGTGTTCCGTTTCAGCTATATCACCATTATTGCTATTATCTAAATCACTAATTGGGATATATTGAGTTGAAATAAGGTCAGCCCCTAAGTCTAAAACACTTGCTCTTAAGTCTAATTCTAATTTCTTGTTAATAGGATACTGGAAAATCATTCCAATATTTAGTCCTATGCCTGTACCAGATTCGAATCCGCTACAACAATTAGGAGTACCGATTAGCTTTGCGAAGTCAGGAGAGTGACTATTCAGACTAGTTGCTCCGAATATACCAATAGCATATTTTTTAACATCGAGATATTCTGTGCTATTTTGTGCAAATAAATTTGTCGAAAATACTGTTACAAAGAGTGTTATAAGGCAAATAAGTTTCAAAAACCACCAAATATATATGTTTAGATGTAATTCATTTCGTAACTTTGAAAGTTACACAAATAACAAAGTAACAATTATTTGTTTTAATTTATAATAGATTATTTTAAATAGAGGTTTTTTTATGTCGCACGGGTCTTTCAACGCCTATAAAATGGCACAAGAGCAATTTACTAATATTGCTAATAAACTAGGATTGGATCAAGCAACTATAGATTTGTTAAATAATACTGAAAGAGAGTTCTCATTTAACATTCCAATAAGAATGGATGATGGTACTTACAAAGTATTCAGAGGATTTAGAGTGCACCATAATGATGCTCGTGGTCCTTGTAAAGGTGGTATTAGATTCCATCCTCAAGAAACAGTAGATACTGTTCGTGCACTATCAATGTGGATGACATGGAAAACAGCTGTTGTAGATATTCCATTAGGTGGAGGTAAAGGTGGTGTTATATGTGACCCACAAAATTTATCATCACATGAACAAGAACAAATATGTCGTGGTTGGGTTAGACAAATGGCAAGAATGGTAGGTCCTATCCAAGATGTTCCAGCTCCAGATGTACTAACTACAGGTCAACACATGATTTGGATGTTAGATGAATACGAAAAAATGACTGGAATGAAATACCCAGGTTTTATAACTGGTAAGCCAGTTGGTATGGGTGGTTCATTAGGTAGAACTGAAGCTACTGGTTACGGAGTTATATATACTCTAAGAGAAGCTTTAGACCAAATTGGTTTAGATATAAATAAAACAACAGCTTCTGTACAAGGTTTCGGAAATGTTGCTAAATATGCAATAGAACTATACACAGAGATGGGTGGTAAAGTTATTGCTGTTTCTAGCTGGAATCACGTAGAACAAAGAGCTTATACTTTCAAAAAAGAAACTGGAATTGCTTTCCAAGATCTAGAAAGTATAACTAATAAATTTGGTGAAGTTGACGTAGAAAAAGCTAAACAAAATGGTTATGAAGTTTTAGATGGCAGTGCTTGGATAGAACAAAATGTTGATATTCTTATCCCTGCTGCTTTAGAAAATCAAATAAACAAAGAAACCGTTATTAAAATTCAAGATAAGGTAAAATTAATAGTTGAAGGTGCGAATGGCCCGACAACTCCAGAAGCAGACGAAGTAATCAATGCTAAGGGCATCCTTTGTATCCCTGATTTCTTAGCTAATGCTGGTGGTGTTACTTGTTCTTATTTCGAGCAAGTACAAAACAACACTAATTACTATTGGCCAAAAGAAGAAGTCATAGAAAAATTAGACAAGAAAATGACTGACGCTTATAAAGCTGTAGCACACGTCGCTCACGGCAAAGGCTTATCAATGCGTGACGCCGCTTATGTTATCTCTATCCAAAGAGTAGTAGAAGCTTGTAAGATGCGTGGCTGGGTGTAGTCTTTTTAAACTTATAAATAGCTGTAATAAAAGGGATTAAAATTTTGAATTTTAATCCCTTTTTCTTATTTTAGTCTTATCATCAGATGGGGAATAAAATGAAAAAGATAATAATTACATTATTTGCAATAGCATTTGTTGTATCTAACCTCTATGCACAAAAGAATTACAACAATTGGGTATTTGGTGACGGTGCATGGATTTATTTTCCTGATGCTGTTTCCAATCCTAGTTTTGTAGAAAGAGCTGCTATAAACCAAGTTGAAGGTTGTACTGCTTATTCTGATGACAGTGGAAATTTGCTTTTTTATAGTGATGGGCAGACTGTTTGGAATAAGAACCACATATCTATAATAAATGGAACGGGACTGAAAGGATCATGGACCGCTTCTCAGGGAGCATTTATTTTCCCAGTTCCGGGAGCGAAGGATAAACTTTATATAATAGGTCTAGGTGCAACTGAAAGAAGTAATGAGCATGCATATTATTCTATAATTGACTATTCGAAAGGGTATGATAAAGCCGAAGTAATTGATAAGAACAAGATACTAAATGATTCTTATGATGGTGAAAGAGCAACTGTTATTAAAAAACCCGATAAACCAGGTTATTGGTTAATTCTGGACGATGTAGCATTTCCTAAATACTTGATTTATGATGTTAGTTCATCAGGAATTACTTTATTTAGTACTTATAGTGGAGTTATGAATAAGCAGGACAATCATGGTGTTGTAAAAATTTCTCCTAACTCTAACCTTATTATTAGTGTTAACTCGGATAATCCAGAATTCGAAATTTGTCGTTTCAATCCTTTCAAAGGTATTATATATGAATCAATGATGATAAAGTCTGCAGATTTAGGTAAAACCGTACACGGAGCTGATTTTTCACCAAATATTAGATACGCATATATTAGTTCAAATAAAAGAGATGGATCTGGTTGGACTACAATTTTAAATCAATTCGACATTATTGAATATTTCAAAACCAAGACACCCAAACTATATAATATAGTTTGGGAAAATTTTAATTGGAGAATAGCAAGTAAGGAAGCAGTAGAACTCGCTCCAAATAATAAAGTTTATATAGCAAGCCCCGAAACTAATTACATTAGTTGTATAAACTCACCTAATCTTAAATACCCTGCTTGCAATTATGAAAAACAAGCTGTTGATTTGAATACAACGCGATCTATGCTGGGATTACCTTCTAGAGTAGTGAAGCCAGAAATTAAATATGTATTTTTAGATACTGTTGTTTGTGAAGGCTCTGATTTTGAATATGATAGTGAATACGGAGCTAGTTCATTCTGGCTTACTCCAAATAAAGGTGTAATAAATGGGCCGAAACTTTCAATTATAAATTTCTCAGAACTTGATACAGGATACTATCATCTCTATGATGAGAACTCAGAGTTAAGATTAGTATTACATCTAGACTATATATCAAATGACATATTTAAGTTTGTTGAAGCAATACCTGATATTTACTTTTGTCCTGGTGATAGTGTCTTAATTAAAACAAATGATGATGTAGAAAAGATTATATGGGGAGATGGATCTACTTCTAAGAGCTTTTATGTGAAGGAACCAGGTAAATATAAGTTCACAGTATTTTTGAAGAATGGTTGTGTATTAGAAGACGAAATAGACATATATATTAAGAATATAAGGCCAGTTATTTCTACAAATGATTCACATTGTGAACTAGGGTATGGTGTTTTATACACTAGGGAAAAATTTTATAAATATGAATGGAGTGATGGCTCTATAAATGATAGTTTAATAGTGTATAATAGTGATAAATATTGGTTAAAAGTTACTTCTTTTGATGGTTGCATTGGATATGATACTATAGATATAGAAATTAAAGAAGTTGAAAAATTCAATATTTTACCAGATTCACTATCATTTTGTCCAGAAGAGCTAGCGGAATACAGAATACTTAATGATCAACTTTTCAAATCTATTGCATGGTCACATGGTAAATTTGGGAGCATTACTTATTTTGCAGAATCGGGAGAGTATTCTATTATTGCTATTGATTTGAACGGTTGCCCGCACTATGATACAGTTTTCGTAACTATACACGAAAGCTTCAAAATAGAGTTTGAAATATTAGAGAATTACTATTGTGTTGGTGATTCAGGGTTTGTCAAATTAAAGGATAGGGATAATACCGTATTTACATGGTATGATGGAAAAAAAGATAAATCAAGATACTTCAAACAAGTTGGAACTTTTAGAGTGACAGCTTTAGATACTGTAACAGGTTGTTCACAGAAAGAAGAAATTAATTTCAATAATTACCCATTTATTTCAGCAAAGATTATAGTTAAAGGTAATCAAAACCCTTGTTCAGGCCAACCAATCGTACTAAGGTCTAGATACTTAGATAAAAGTTATAACTATTATTGGAATGGTGAATTAGGAAAAGATAGCTTAGTTGTCTTAAAGTCAGGTACATATAGTCTGGTAATTATAAATGAATTTACAGGGTGTAATGATTCCACATCTATTGACGTTGAGTTTGCAGATCAAATGAATATCTCTCTAGAAGGCAATGATATATGCAAAGGTGATGAAGCAATTATAAATGTGATTCCTTATGACTCTACATTAACTTATTTATGGTCAACAGCTGAATCGACTCCAAGTATAAAGGTGACTAAGGCTGGCAAATACACACTAATTGCAACCAATGGAACTTGTAGCGATACTGCAGAGATTGTAATAAAAGAATATACTGCTCCTACTGTCACTATATTAGGTAATACTGAAATCTGTAATGGTACAAATACAACACTTTCTACTGATAAAGAATTTGATAAGTACTTGTGGTCTACTGGTGAAAGTTCTGAATCCATAGAAGTAGATAAACCAGGCATATACAATGTAGAAGTAACCGATTCGAATGGCTGTAAAGCTGAAACTGAATTTGAAGTTAGACAATATCTGTTGAATATAGCTCTTTCTAAAAACTCGTTTGATTTTGGTAAGTTATATATTGGAGAAACAAAACTTGATAATATCACTATTTTTAATAAGTTAGACCAAGAAATTAGATTTGAATTTCTTCAAAATAAAAATATCGTCCTAAAAGACGAGTTTGTTATAAAAGAATATTTTGAAGCAAAAGAACTAGGTGAATTTCAAGACACAATCTGGTTAAATATTACATATCCTTGTGATTCATCTTTCTATATTACTAAGAAAGCTGAAGTATATGCTATAGCAACTGTTTCAACGACTGATATAAACTCAAAAATTGGACAAAAGATTAATATTCCTTTCTATATTAAAGGGCCATCAGAAATAGGGAATCTCAATTTTGAAGTAAAAACTGATATTCTACATAATTTATTTTATTCTAATAATGGATATGACATTGATGCAAATATGGAAATAACTCAAGATAAAACACTGTTTCATTCTATGCCTGGTACTTTACTTCTTACTGATGTTGTTACTAGTCCAATTGATTATGTCTCGGTTACTTCTGATAATAAATATGTTGAGTTTAAAACTATACCTGGTAGAATTACTGTTGAAAAAATTTGTGTGTTTGACTTCAGAAATATTTTAATTCTAAATGATTTAGAAATAATTACGAATACCCAAAATGGTAATTTGAATATACTTTTGAAATCGGTAGAACCGAGTGAATATAGATTTGAAATCTATTCTTTGGAGGGTAGTTTGTTGATTTCTCAAACAGAGAATATATCTCAACTTGATTATGAGAAACAAATAGGTACTAAGCAGCTCTCATCTGGTATTTATCTACTACGTGTTTCGAGCCCATATAAATCAATTACAAGGAAAATATTAATTACAGAATAATATAAAAAAAGCTCCAATAGGAGCTTTTTTTATATTATAATTCTGGGAAGTAGAGTCTTACTCTACGTTCTGTACTTGTTCTCTTATTCTCTCTAATTCTTCTTTCATATTCACTACTTTGTGAGCTATATTAGCGTCATTACATTTAGAGCCAATTGTGTTTGTCTCTCTGAGCATTTCTTGCAGTAGGAAGTTTAGCTTCGGACCATTAGACTCTTTGTCTTTCATAGTATCATAGAATACTTTTATGTGCGATTGCAGACGTACGCACTCTTCACTAATATCAAGTTTATCAGCTAAAATTACCATTTCCATTTGTAATCGAGATTCGTCTATTTCATCATTGTCGAATACTTGTGCTATTCTTTGTCTGATTTTCTCTCTTTCGCGTGGTATTCTATCTATCTCATCATCTTCTATTGTCTTCAATATCTTATGGATATTACCGATTCTAGCATTCATATCTCTGGCTATGTTTGTACCTTCTTTCTTACGCATATCTACTAGTATCTTCAAGCCCTTGCTGATAGCGTCTTTAGTCAATGTCCATTCTAGTGCAGCATCAACTTCTGCTTCTCTTTGAGTGAAAAAGTTAGAAAATTGTAAAACGTGTTCGAACCTTACAGCTTCTTTTATCTTCAAATCTTTTCTGCATTGGTCTAGCTCAGCTTTCACACCTTTCGCTAACTCAGAATTGATATTAAACTCTTTGCTAGTTGTTTCGGCTTCAGTATATATATTGATATTCACTGATCCGCGTTTCAACATTTTCTTTACTCTATCACGTATCTCAAACTCTTTGTCTGCAAGACTACGAGGAGAACGCATATTTACATCCAAACCACGTCCATTCACTGTACGGATTTCGACTGTTACTTTCATTCCTTTTCTGTTGATTTCAGCTTTGCTAAAACCAGTCATACTTAAAATCATATAAACCCTTTATTAAATTTCTAATTGTTGTCTGTACTCTTTCGTATAGCCAACATAATTTTCTGCGTTTTTACGAACCCAATTCAACTCATCGTCGCTTAGGTCTCTTATTATTTTAGCAGGGACTCCTGCTACTAATACCCCTTCGGGTACTTCAAAATTTTCTCTTACAACAGCTCCAGCTCCAACTAAAGAATTGGAATTGACTATTGCATTATCTAGAACAGTAGCGCCAATACCTATTAGGCATCGATCTTTTATAGTGCATCCGTGTAAAGTAACTGAATGCCCTACCGTTACGTATTCACCAATATTAAGTGCATATTTGTTATTAGTAACATGGAGCATACTTAAATCTTGGATATTGGTACCTTTTCCTATGCGAATATAATGAACATCTCCACGAATTACACTATTATACCAAACTGAACAGTTCTCACCAATCTCTACATCACCCACAATTCTAACACCTTCACATAGAAAAGCACTTTCGTGAATCTTTGGTGTTATACCCTTATAAGTGATTATACTTCCGTTCTTACCATTTTCTAGTTTCATATTTCTATCGTTATTTTAATATGGTAATATTTTACTTATTGCAGTTTCATCTATTTGTACTAACCTTAAAGTTTCCTTACCTACAAACTTAATTAAGCCACTATTTTCAACTTCGGGATAGAATATAATAGGGTGTACTTCGCCAATTTCTAAGGATTTCTTTAGTTTACCATCCGTTCTTTGGAGGTAGAATAGTCCATAAGTTTCTCTATTAGATGCTATAAACATCAACTCATTTTCTGATATATATACTGGCATTGGTATGCTATACTCATAATATATTTTCCAGGTTAATTCACCTTTTGTACTATATGAGAATATACCACTTAGCATTTGTCCCATTGCAGAACTATAGGAAACTAAATAAAGTTCACCTTTCTTAGACATACTCAAGAATCGCGGAATATTAGTTATTTCTTTGTCCCAAAGTTTTTTGCCACTGCCGTCTAAGTAAAATATCTTTGAAAGTGGATCTTCACCACCTTGCAAAGAACCTGATATTGCAATGTTTGTACCATTGCTAATTGCTCCTTTTACGAAACGGTAGCCATCAGCTGAGTATCTCCACTTTTCAGTTCCATCTGTCCCAAGGCAAACTAGAGTGTCAGTTACACCAAATTGATTATTAGATAGAGTCACTAGTATATTCTCGTCATCTATTGCAGAGACGTAGTCCAATATGCTAGAGTTATAATTTTTCTTATAAAGTTCTTTACCTGATTTGTCTATTATAGCAAGGTTTCCGTCACTAGAACTGAAGACAATTACATCTTTTAAAGCTAATGGTGTGTTGAATATTTCTAACTTAGTTGGAATGAATAACTGGTCACTAAACCTAAGTTTACCAGTACTATCGAGTGAATATATCTTACCTAGATTGTCTATAGTATATACGCTATTTTTAACATCAGCCGCAAATCCAGCTCCTACAAATGAACCAGAATCAAGTCTATATTCCCATATTTTTTCGTTATAAAGAGTTGATATGATTTTTCCATCTTCAGTTGATAATATATACTGTTCATTACTGAGTAAAAGTGGGGGACACGTAGCACCTGAACTACTATCTATGACTTTCTGTGAAAAAATCTGATACTGGAAATCTTCTATATTTTCGAAGGACGAGCTACGACCTTTATCAGCGAATATGTTGCCATACTCCCTAGTATCCGAATCACTACATGAAACGAATAGAACTAACATCAATATAATAGGTAACTTATTGAGCATTTTTAACTAATCTTAGCCCGATTGATTTATAATCTATTTTATTAATTGACCTGTTACTAATGCGTGCAAAGTTGAATCCGTCTTGGTAAGAGCCGCCACGCATTACGTGTCTGCCACCAGTTACTGGACCAGTTGGGTCTATCATTGGATTCGATGTATAAAAAGTCTCTTCATATTTATCCCAACACCATTCCCACATATTACCGTGAATGTCGTATAATCCATACTGATTTATTAACTTCTCACCCACTTTGTGGCTGTTTAGTCCAGAATTACTGTCAAAATAACCCATTTGGTTTATGTCTCCGTTCCCTGAGAAATCCTCATCAGTTCCCGCTTTACAGAAAAATTCCCATTCGGCTTCGGTAGGTAATCTCCATCCATTTGCATTGTAATCGAATGTAACATTAGGCCCTACCAGATTATACGCTTTATCTAGTCCGTATATATCAGACATTTTATTGCAAAACTCAATAGCTCGTAGCCAAGTAATACTATCCGCTGGGAATCTAAATTCATCTGCTGGTATTATCAAAGTATCCATTACTTGTGACCAAAGCTCTTTGGTAACTTCATAAGAGAAAACATATAAGTCTCTTGATAGAGTTACTTCGTGAATAGGAGTCTCATCAGAAAAGCCACTCAAAGCCCCCATCATAAACTTCCCTGCACTTACTCTAACTGTGTCATACTTAGGTGTTAGCGATACACTTATAGGAATAGAATTAGTCTTCACTCCATTAACTTCTACGCTAATATTACCATTTGTTATTCCTTGCTTAGGTACAAATATCACCTCAGTTGGATTAACACTGATTATATCTATGCTTGCCTCAGAGTCATTTATAAGTACTTTTGTTGATTCTACTGAGTTACCCAATGCTATCCCATTCACAGAAACCGTGTCAAATAGAAAAGTATTTGCTCTGGAAAGACCAGTTATCTTTGCTGTCTCATTGTCAACTAATGAGTTCTCGTCCGTACAAGCGGTGAGTAATAGGGATATGAATATGACTAATAATGTAATTTGCTTCATTGAACTGTATATTTGTTATGTTCTGATACGATTACAAATTTACTAAATATTATAAAGTAATAGGAGATTGAGGATAAATTAAATGGCGGCTAGGTAATTGTTGAAAAAAATCATTTGTTTTAAAAATATTTCTTGAATTTTATTTTATTTTATTTTATTTTAAATTAGACACAAATGAAATAAATCAATATTTGTAAAGCATTTTAAAAATTGTATTACAAATGAATCCATCAACAAAGCACCACTCAACAGGAGGCTAAAAAGTGGTTTTCAAATTCTAATAGCTATAAAAAAAGTCAGAAAAAACGAAAGTCGTTTTCTCTGACCTGTAGTTGTCAAACTAATTCCGACAGAACACATTTGACAGTAACAAATATAGCAATAATTAACTAATTATTAATATATTTATGGAGTAAGTGATGAAAAAATATATAGTTTTTTCGATTATTTTTGTATCTTTATTTCTGTTTAAGTCACAAGATACGTTTGCAAGTGAGTATAATGTTGGGTTTGGTCAGGCTGAACCCTGTGACCAATATTGGTGGCCAGGTATATCTTGGCAAGACCATATCTACGATGTGATAGAGATTGATGGATGTTTTTATTTGATTTCTTATTGGCATAGAAAAATACCTACAGGAAGACATGAATATCAAATTACAGAATTCGCAAGATTGCAACCACCAAATTGTACAGTGAATAGATCATTTGATGAGGTAAAGCAAAACGCCTATATCCAAATTTTTGAAGAAGCTGGTAGTTCGGTACTAAATTTCTATAATGTTGGGTTCCCCGCTGTAATACAAGAAAATGTTTGTAGAGTTAATCTACCCTATATTCCAGATCCTAATGGACCTATTTTGAATCCTTATTCAGTAGATTCTCTTTTCGTAACTATACCAATTGGTACTATATCGATAGCTGATTCTATTTTGATTTCACCTTACATACCTACTCCTTCAATGGGAAATTATAGAATTGGTATTGACCAGTATTTTGTTTATTGTCCCGATACTGTTTGTTGTCGTGCGTTCTATCTACCTTTTTTTAATCCCAATGATCCTAATCAAATAGATAGTATGTTTTATGATGGTATGGACGAAGTTACATATCAAGGTCCTGATACTTGTAAAGCTCAATACTGTGAAGAAAATTGTGGTAGTCTAGAATTTAATTATGATAGATTTAGAGAAGAACCATTCTTTAAAGATGGACCATTTGCAAAAACAATTAATAATCATTTGAATTTAAATGGTTCACTTGAACTTTATCCAAACCCTACAAACGGTATTATTCAACTGGAAATTGAAAATGAAGCAAGAGGTCGGGCTATATTAGAAATAGTAGATTTGAATGGGCATACATTAGTTGAAGAATTCCATGAAAAGAATGACGAAATTCTAAAAATTAAATTGAATTTAAGTAACTTTATAAAAGGTGTTTACTTTGCTAAATTTAGTGTGAATGGTCAAACTATAAAGAAGAAGTTCATAATTAAATAAATTAACTAATTTACAAAGGTGAATCCTATGAAAAAAATAATAATCATATTGCTATTCTTAACTACTTGTAACACTTACTCTCAAATTGAATGGGAACTTGCTAAAGAGATGAAAAACTTTCACGAAACGAAAGTAGAGGCATTTTCAAAGGATACATTTATCATATCTACATATTTCAATTCATTGAGAAATGAGAATATAACTTTTGAGTGGTCTATACATTTAACTACAGATAGAGGGACTACTTGGAGTAGAATATATCAAGATTCTGTTAGTTTGGCAGATATTCCAAGGCGAGAAAGGAGAATTGATCAAATAGAAGTTACCAAGAATAGTGTGATTGCATTTACAAGGGAAGATGGTTACTTACTTACAAGTAATGATTATGGCAAAACATGGGATTCACTTTTAGTTTTTTTACCTTATGAGAGAGGTACTTTATTAGATTCTTATGAAGAATATTTAGCTTGCTATACGAATGAGGATTATATAATTATCTATAATACAATAACTAAAGACACTAATCATATCAATATTCCAGAATTAGATATTGATTTTGGAGGTGATAATGTCCATCTACTTGAAAGACACCTCTATATGAGAAGCATTAATGAATTCTATTTTGTATATACTGATGTAACCCCAAATGCATCTTATTCTTACTTACATATAACTAAAGATGGAGGGGGAACTTGGGAGATAAGAAAACATCCACGGTATTATATGGATGTAGTTTTCTTAAATGATGATTTACTATATGCTAGTGGTAGTATTTCACCTACTGCCTCTGGTAAGGGTGAGTTCATCGGGATAATAGACAAATCTACAGATGGTGGGTTGACATGGAATAATGTTGTAAATGCTAATGAGGTAGAATATCCTTTTGTTTTTTCTTATATCATAGGCTTATATGTTAGTAATAATAAGATAATAGGTACTTTAGATACTTATAATGCAATTAGTACGAAGAAAGACGAAGATAATTGGAAGTTCGACAATTTGGAGCCAATGACTTTTGTTAATAGTGACTTTTTACTAGATATTGCTTGTGATGACAATGATAATTGTTTGGGTGCATTTAGGTATAGTTATATAGTTAGAAACAAAATAGGCACGACATCAGTTGCAAAAGAAATAAAAGACTTAAATACAAATTATAAGAATATTGAAATATACGATTTGAACGGACAAAAACTATACGAGAAACATACTATTAGTGATAAGTCAAATTTAGAGCTACAAAATGGACTCTATCTAAAAGTTTATAAAGATTTTCAAAATAATATTATCAAAACAGAGAAACTCTTCATAACAAAATAACATTAACAAAGCTCCTTCGGGAGCTTTTATTTTTTCTATTCTAAGTTAGTCCTATCTCTTCACCCTTCCAAATCCTGCGAAAGTTCTTTGTAGATATTCATTGTCTAAATCTTGGATTATAACCCCTCTGGAAGTAGAGGCGTGTATCATCTTATTACTACCTACATATATACCTACGTGACCAACATCGCTCCCTCTTCGGAAGAAGACCAAATCGCCTACGTGCTTGTCGCTTGATGATACTCTTTTTGTGAATTCGTATTGCTCGCTCGAAGTGCGTGGTACTTTGTACCCCAAATCATTATATACATTGAGTACGAAACCAGAGCAATCTACACCAGATTGTGTAGTGCCACCATATTGGTAGGGAGTACCGAGCCATTTTTTAGAAGAGGAGAGCAGGCGACCTTCGAATTGGTTACCCTTATTATCTTCGTTCATTTCTTCTTCTAACTGCTCTATTATCTTTTTGCTGCCGTCGTAAACTAAGTTGCCATAAGTCTTTATACCATCTAGATCATCCGAAGTGAACCTCACGTATGAGCTACAACTCCATAGGAATACAATCATCAATAAAGAAAATAGGAACTTTTTCATAACTATCTATCTCTTCGTAATGGGATTGGAATCAATTTATACGTTTTATAGAAATTTTTAGCTGAAGAAAGCAAAAGAGCAACTGCCCCTGTTAGTAATATAAATGAAAAGTAAAGCATAATATATTCTCTTTGTTATAGTTATATAGAGAATAGAGCAAACTTTATGCCAAGATATCTAGCTGCTTAATTGTAGATTGAAAGCTTTCAATCAGTGAATCTACTGTCACTTTTTGGGTTGCAATAGCATTTATGGGAATAGCTGTTTTTAGTGTGAAGTCTTTGAGTCTGTTGGCTTTCTCTACGTCCTCAGTAGCGTAGTCAGCTATTTTCTCGAAGCCATAATCAATGAGTATAGAGCCGTGTTGCAATAGCTTATTGCCGAATATTCTCTGTGCAGAGCCAACTATTTTTTTGTTATCGTGAGTTAGTTCATATCGAGCCGATGAAGCGAAGCAGGAGACTGACCTCTCGTCAGATTTGTAGAAATTCTTAAAATCTGGATTAGTTTTTACGAAATCGACTTCTAATCCAATATTCCTCAGCACTTCAGCTATTAGTGTATGTACTTCTTGATATACATAGTCTTTAGTGCGGGTATTGTCCAGATGTGTAACTATAGAATAAGTCAGTTCATTTGCGTGGAATACTCCTCTACCACCTGTGGGTCTTCGGACTATCTCATATCCGTCTTTGTATAGCTTATCTTTCAATATTCCATCATCTTTCTGGTTATACCCAAGTGATAGGCACCAGGGATTCCAGCTATACAAACGGAGGATTGGATTGTCGGTTGGGGAGAGAGACTCCATCAATTCGACATCTTTATTCATATTGAAAAGACCCTCACTAGGAGGGTCTATTATCATTTTATATTTTGTTTTGTCAAGCATCTATGAGTATTTTTCTACTACTTCTTTGATTCTATCGAATGCCCAATCAATTTCTTCTCTAGTTATTACCAAAGGAGGAGCGATACGGATTACGTAATCGTGAGTCTCTTTGCAAAGTACACCCAATACCATCAAATCTTCGCAATACTTTCTAGCTGGTTCAGTTAGTTCTAAACCAATCCAAAGTCCCTTGCCTCTAACTTCTTTGATTTTAGTACTCTTTATAGATCGTAATTTTTCCATAAAATAATTACCATTGTCAAATGACTTTTGGATTAGATTCTCATTTTCTATTACTTCCAAAGCAGCGGTAGCTACAGCAGCACCCAATGGATTACCACCAAAAGTAGAACCGTGATCACCGGGACCAAATACACCTAATACTTCTTTTTTCGATAAAACAGCTGAAACTGGATAGAATCCACCGGAAAGTGCTTTACCTATTATAACCATATCCGGTACTACATCTTCATATTGATGTGCGAACAATTTCCCACTTCTTCCTAATCCTGATTGTATCTCGTCGAAAGCTAGGAGTATATTATGCTCATCGCATAGTTCCCTTAGTTGTGTTAAATACCCAACAGGAGGGATGATAATACCGGCTTCACCTTGTATTGGCTCTACCATAATACAGCAAGTATTTTCGTTAATCAATGATTTCACTGATTCTATATTACCATATTCAGATATAACAAACCCAGGAGTGAAAGGTCCGAAGTCTTTTTTGTATTGCTCATCAGTTGAGAACCCAACTATTGTAGTAGTTCTACCGTGGAAATTATCACTAGCTACTATTATTTCAGCTTTATCTTTAGCTATTCCTTTTACTCTATATCCCCATCTTCTAGCTGCTTTGATAGCAGTTTCTACTGCTTCTGCACCACTATTCATAGGCAATGCCATATCAAAGCCAGTCATATCATGTAGCTTCTTGTATAATGCAGGTAGTTGATCATTTCTGAAAGCACGACTTGTTATAGTTACTCTTTCTGCTTGCTCAATGAATACTTTTAGAATATGTGGATTGCAGTGACCTTGATTCACTGCCGAATAAGCCGCCAAACAATCTAAGTAGCGATTATCATCAACATCGTACAACCAAACACCTTCGGCACGGCTTATAACTACATCAAGAGGATGATAATTATGTGCTCCATACTTTTCTTCTATTGCTATTAATTCTTGCGTCTTATTCATATCTACTTTTCTCTTCGTTTATAAACTTGATTCGCTCTCAGCCCATGCGTCAGCTGTTTCGTATACTCTTATTTTCAATTCTTTCAGATTGTCAAACTTCTGAAATTCTGGTTTTAATATTTCTAAGAAATAAGCACTCATATCTTCAGCAGTAGAAAAACTATCTATTACATAATATTTGAATTGATTATCCTTGAGAAACTTTAGCATCAAATCATCTTTGCTATCAACTAAGAATGCATGATCTATTTTATTTAATAAAGGTCGTACGATTTTCTCTATGTCATAAAAATCTATCAACATTCTATTTTCATTTACATCACCTACTAGCTCTAGAAGCATTTTGTAAGTGTGACCGTGTATGTTTTTACATGGTCCTTCGTGGAATGGCAATCTATGGCTCATTTCCCAAACAAATTCTTTACCTATTCTTACCATATTATTCTTTGATGTATGATGCAACAATTGTCGAAGTCATACCACCACGAGTACCCCATTCACTAATGATTTCCATTTCCAGCGGTGCGCAAACTGCTACCAAATCATCAAGAATTTGATTTGTAATTTCTTCATAGAAGATTCCTTTATCTCTATATGCTAGAAAGTAATATTTTAGAGATTTTAGCTCTACGCAAAGTTGGTCTGGTACATAGTTAACTATAATATTACCAAAGTCTGGTAATCCAGTCATAGGACAGACTGACGTAAATTCTGGATTCTCGTGAGTTATAGAAAAATATCTACCAGGTCTAGGATTTTCGAATGTTTCTAAGTTATTCATTTATGTATTTACTATATTTGTTATTGAATTTAATTCAAAATTAAGAAATTACCCTATAAATAAAGAAAATAGGTTTCTTTATTTAAGCATTGACAACCACACATAGAAATTATTGAAATGAGTATAACAAAAGAACTAACTATAGACGAACAATTAGAGATATTCAAGAATGGTAGTAAACCTGTTAAAATAGTAGCGCCGTGCCTATTAGGTGACGGTATAACTAAACTTAGCGAGTTTAAGAAAGATGAGTATTTCGAAGAATTTAAGAATTTACTGTCTGAGCAAACGTGTATAAAATTTGTTCCTGCTTCCGGTGCTGCTACTCGTATGTTTAGTGATTTGATAGCACTTAAAAATGAATTCAAATTCCCAACTATAGATGCTATTGAGGCATCTAATCTAGAAAATAAGAAAGAATTGATTCATTTCTTTAAAAATTTGAATTTAATTCCTTTTTACAAGAAATTGAAAAAAAGCTTAAATGAAAAATTTAGTTCAACTTTCCTAGATAGTACTACCGATTTATCAGAGATTATAAACGCTATACTAAATGATGATAAACTGGGACTTGTATCTAAGCCAAAGGCTCTAATCCCATTCCATAATTATTTTGGAATGCTTAGAACTCCTATATATGAGCATATACAAGAGGCAAAAGAGTACATTCTGACTAATGGTGTTATTTCTATCCATTTCACTGTTTCAGAAGAGCATCAAAAACAAATTCAAAAAAGAATTAATAGAATTGCAAGATTTGAAGTGTTTCAAATAAATAGTTCTTTAAGTCATCAATCAGCTAAGACTAATACTATCGCAGTAGATTTAGAGAATAATATAATAGAAGATGAAAATGGTAATTATATAACTAGACCGGGAGGTCATGGTTCACTTATTTTCAATCTCAATAATCTAGAAGCAGACGTCGTTTTTATAAAGAATATAGATAACGTCATCACTTTGCCTAATAATAGAGAGTCTAATAAATTCAAGCAGATGCTCGCTGGATACTTCTATTCAATTCAAAAACAATTATTTGATTTCGCTAGACGATATGAGGCGAACCCTGAAGATAAATCTTTGAAAAGAGAAGTAGTAAAATTTTACAAAGACGTCTTCTACATAAAAGTTGATAGAGAAAATATTTTCGAATTAATAAATAGACCACTTAGAGTATGTGCAATGGTCAAGAATGAAGGTCAACCTGGTGGAGGTCCGTACTTTGTAGAAAGCAAAGGTGAAATTACAACTCAAATTTTAGAAGCATCACAAATAGATAAATCTAATCCAGAGAACATAGCCAAGTTAAAGAAATCTACACATTTTAACCCAGTAGATATGATCTGCGGAATAAGCGATTATAAAGGTAAAAAATTCAATCTATTAGATTTTGTTGATGAAAATACTTATTTTGTTTCCGAAAAAACTTACAATGGTAAACCAATTAAAGCATTAGAGCTGCCTGGACTTTGGAATGGGGCTATGTCAGATTGGAATACTGTATTCGTAGAAATGCCATCGGAGTATTTCAATCCGGTCAAAACGGTGTTTGATTTATTAGATAAGAGACGTATTATAAAATAATTACAAATATAAAATATGAAAAATATTCTACTTTTTACTTTACTCTTACTCAGTATGAGTCTTCATGCCGTAGAAAATCAATTACTCTATGACCCATTACCTGGTGAAGAGGATATTTATCTAGATATAATCTATGATAATATGGGTACCGAAAATAGCTATGATGCGTTTATTGCTCTCCAAAGATTAACAGCAAAGCAATATTCTAAAAAAGATTTCAAAGCTATGAAAGATTTATATATTGAGTTTAAAAAAGACTTACCCGAATACGCTGAGAAAATCGATAAAATAATAGCAATTTTATCTGACAAAGATTACAAATTAGAAGAAATAAATCTTGGTAGTCACGTTAATACGGAGTTTGCAGAGTATAGTCCTACCCCTAATGGTAGTGGTACTCGTCTTTATTTCACTGGCTATGGTCGATCTAATGATAACAAAACAGAAGATATTTTTATGTCTGAATTCAAAGATGGATTTTGGCAACCAGCTGAGAAACTACAGGATGGGATTAATTCTGATAAAAATATGGAAGCTCCTCAATGTATAACAACGGATGATAACACACTTATCTTCTTTGGTAATCTTGATTCTAGTTTAGGTAGAGGAGATTTGTTCTATTCTCAAAGAGTTTCAGATAAATTATTCGGTGAAGTTCAGCATTTCCCTAGACCTATTAATTCTGAGTTCTTCGATTGCGATGCCAAAATAAATAATAATGGAACTTCTATAGTTTTCGTTTCAGATAGACCTGGTGGTATGGGAGAACAGCACAATTACGGTGAGTATTGGAAAGGTAGTATGCAAGGTAATACTGATATCTATGTATCTGTAAAAGATGATGAAGGTAATTGGAAAGAACCAATAAATCTTGGAAAAACAATAAATACTGAATTTGCAGAGAGAAAGCCATTTTTACATCCAGACGGTATGACACTTTACTTTAGCTCGAATGGTCATGCTGGTCTAGGAAGAATGGATTTGTATATGGCTAAACGACTTTACGAGGATTCTTGGACAGATTGGGGAGAACCAATCAATATGAGTAAGGAAATTAACTCTCCTGGAAATGAGAGAGCGGCTATCATAAATACATTTGGGGAGCTTGCATATTTTGCTACTGCTGAAAGACCAATCACTTTTGGACAATCTGATATATTCACTATGTCATTGCCGGAACATCTTAGACCAAACCCCGTTGCTGTAATCAGAGGTACAGTAAAAGATACAGATGGTAATCCGATTGATGCTAAAATCCTTTGGGAGAACTTAGAAAATGGCCGTAAGATGGGGGAGATGCGCTCAAACCCAGAAACTGGAGAATATTTCATTATCTTTCCTTTGGGTAAGAACTATGGTTTTTATGCCGAAAAAGAAGGATATTTCCCTATCTCTAAAAGTATAGATTTGACAAAAAAAGATTCGTCTATGACTGTTGTTCAGGATATAATCTTGTATCCAGTTAGTGATTTACTTACTGTTGATGTTAATACTTCTAATGTGTCAAATAATGAATCAAATACAAACAACACAGACTTTGATAAATCTTCAAAGAAACTTAGAATTAATAATTTATTCTTTGCGTACAGAGAATCAAGTATTCTGAGTTCTTCGTACCCTGAGTTAGAAAGGGTAGCATACTTACTTAATAATTATCCTAAAATTGCTCAAGTTGAAATAGCGGGATATAGTGATGATATTGGTGGTGATGAATACAACAAGAATCTTTCTCTAAAAAGAGCAGAATCAGTACGAGATTACTTGATTAAGAAAGGTGTACGCTCTGACAGATTAATAGCTAATGGCTATGGGGAAGAATCACCCGTAGGTGATAATACTACAGATGAAGGTAGAGCTCTTAACCGTAGAGTTGAAATGAAAATTCTTGAAGTTAAAAAGTAGAAAAGAGATTATAAAGATTTCAGCCATTCGGTAAATCCAATTATTGCATTATACCGGTGGCTGATTTTATTTTTGATATTAGGTGCTAATTCTGCGAAAGTTTCATTATATCCATCTGGAATAAAAATAGAATCATATCCGAACCCGTTGCTACCACGTTCGGTACTATTTATAAAACCAGTACAACGGCCACTGAAGTATTTTTCTTCGTTATCAGAAATGAAGCATATAACTGTTTCAAAATATGCTTTTCGATTAGTCTTACCTTCAAGTAATTTTAATAATAGTTTTCTATTATCTGAATCATTTGCATTTTCAGAAGCAAATCGAGCAGAACGAACTCCCGGTTTACCACTTAACTCTTCTACAAATAATCCAGTGTCATCTGCAAATGACGGTATGCCCGTTTTCTCGAAAAGAGAAATTGCTTTTATTCTTGCATTTCCTTCTAATGTATCAGAATTCTCATCAGGGTCACTAATTATATTCAATGATTTAGGGCTAACAATCGCTGTGTTTTCCAACCCACTTGCAATCATTATGTGCTGAATTTCCGTTATCTTATTCAGGTTATTAGTTGCTGCCGCTATTCGCATCGTTCAATAGTTCCATTACGCCTTTGATGGCAGTAGTTTGTTTGTTCTTTATTCTTTCAATTATATTGTTATACTTTGCTTCAAAGTCCTTGTTTTGAAATGCCTTTTTAAGCACTTCTTCCTTAAGTATTTCAATTAGTCTCTCACTCTCTTGTTCGGTGCGATTATTCTCAAAAAAGCCAGTTTCTTTCGATACTTTACAAAAACTATCAATCGCATTCGCTAAGGTTTCTAGGTTTGTGCCATCTAATGCCGAAATCTTAATTACCTTTCTTCGCCAAAATTCTTTATCATAATTCAGAATTCTAACAGCATTCTTGTATTCAAGAACTGTATTATTTACTAAACTATCTTTAGTGTCAGCTTTGTTAATTGCTAGTATATCAGATACTTCTAGTATCCCACGTTTTATACCTTGCAATTCATCACCTGAACCGGGGTTTAGAAGCATAACAAGTACATCTACTATCGAAGCAATATTGATTTCATTCTGACCAATACCAACGGTTTCTACTATTATTCTTTCGAATCCAGCAGCTTCACAAAGTAATATTGATTCTTTGGTTCGAGAGGCAGTTCCTCCTAGCATACCGGAAGATGGGGTAGGGCGGATGTAGGAGTTCTTATGTTGAGCTAGTGCAGTCATCCTCGTTTTATCACCAAGTATTGAGCCACCACTTACCTTACTAGAAGGGTCAATTGCTAACACTGCTGTTCTATAACCCAATTCACAATAGTGTAATCCAAGTATATCAATTAGTGTGGATTTGCCTACACCGGGTGGACCAGTTATTCCTATTCTAATAGAATTACCAGTTTTATCTAACACTTTTTCTAGTATATCTTGCCCTAGCTTGAAATGATTGTCAGAAGTACTTTCTATCAATGTAATTGACCTGGATAAATAGCTCAAATCTCCTTCTAAAAGAGCTTTCGTTATTTCTTCCAAGTCATATTTCAAGATGATCTCAAGTTGGATTCTAATTCAAGTTGAAGATAATTCATAAAATCAAGATTTTTTGATACAAACAATGAATCATGATCTTTAATGTACTTCATGGTATCCGGATTCAAATCTTCAACTGTGCAGTAAACTACTTTCGATTTTCGTTTATGTTTTTCGATTGTATCGATAGTATGCATTATATTGTCTGAATACGGAAGTCTCAAATCACAAACTACCATATCGTATTCATTCTTTTGTAATTGCTCTACAGCATCTTTTAGATTGTATGTATTATCTGTTACAATATCTAACTTAACAGAATATTTGAAAATCATCTGTAAAAGATTTTGTTGTCCCGGATCGTCCTCTACTACTAATAATCTATTCATATATTATCCCCTTAAATAATTAATGGCTGCTGTTACTAACATACTAGTACCTATAGGCATTGCATTTTCACTTGGTGAGAGTTTTGAATTGTGCAATGCTGGCATCTTTTTTAAATTTTTGGGTCGTACTCCTACGAACCAAAATGTAGCAGGTATGTTTTTACCATAGAAAGCAAAATCTTCGCCCCACATTTTCGGCTCGAAAACAATAGTATTATCCTCTCCAACTATATTTTTGGCATTGCTAATGGTCAATTCAGTCAATGCTTCATCATTTATCACTGGTGGATATCCTTTTTTTATCTCTACATCAATTTCGCAACCATACAATTTACACAAAGCTACTGAGTTTTCTTCAATAAGTTTGTGCATCTGAGTTCTCCATTCCTCATTGAAAGATCTCAAAGTACCCATTAGTTTAACTTCATCTGGAATAACATTCGTAGTATTCCCACCATTAATTGAAGTTATACTAAGAACACCTGCTTCTATAGGATCCTTATACTTAGTCATCAAAGTTTGAAAATGAATTATCAGTTGAGAAGCAGCTACTATAGGGTCATGTCCCAATTGTGGCTGGGCCGCATGAGTACTAGTACCTCTGATAGTAAAGTACAACTCATCTGGTGCTCCCATTACTGGCCCACTATTCAATGATATCATTCCTTCGCTTTCACCTGGATAAATATGCTGTCCGAAAATAGCATTTACTTTAGGGTTTTCAAGCACTCCTTCTTTTATCAAGATACTTGCACCGCCGGGTAGTTTCTCCTCTCCAGGTTGAAAAATAAGCTTAATTATTCCACCTAGTGAATCTTCCATTGATTTTAAGATTTCCGCAGCTGCAATTAGCATAGTAGTATGCATATCATGACCACAAGCATGCATAACACCTTCGTTTTTAGAAGCAAAGTCTAATCCTGTATCTTCAATAATAGGCAATGCATCAATATCTGCTCTTAAACCCACGCATTTATCACCATTTCCGATAGTAGCTACTACACCTGTATTGCCTATGACTTGATTCTCAATACCCAATTCATTCAATTTCTCTTGTATATATTTACAAGTCTCAAATTCTTTGAAAGATAATTCGGGATTTGAATGAATATCTCTTCTTATCTTCTGCATTTTTGGGAACAATTTCTTCGCTTGTTCTAGTACTTCTTTTTCAGTCAAAATCTAAACCTCTATTTCCATTTCTTTTAATATAATTGCAGGACCAATTAGATGAAACTTTGTCCCTTTTTTAACATCTATTCTTTTATCTATCGTAATCTTTTCGCCACTTGTTGGTATTATATCCACTGGGAAGTTAAGACCACTTTCTTCAACTGCAGTTATAGCAGTAGCAACTGCACCAGTTCCACAAGCTCCAGTTTCTTTCTCTACTCCTCGCTCATAAGTTCGGAGATAAACTATTTTACCTTTCACATCATAAAAATTGGCATTAGAGCCAATGCTTCCAAATGCTTCGTTATATCTTACTTCTCTTCCAATTCCATTAATATCAAGCTTTGATATATCGAGCAAGTCTATCTTATCTATTCGGATTACTGTATGCTGGCTACCATTATCTACATAATGAGTATTCACTAGTCGCCCTTGTAATTTCAGAGTTTGCACTTTATAATCTCTGATATTAGGCATTTCTAAGTCAATTAATTCGTCAAGTATTTCAGCTGAATAAACTGCACCAGCCATTTCGAATAGTACTTTATCTTGATTACTTTTGATAACGCCTTTGTTTAGAGCAAATTTTACAATTGCTCTACCACCATTTCCGCACATCATCCCAGTACTACCATCTGGATTAAAAAAGACACATTTGAAGTTGTAATCGGCACTTTGCTCTAATAGCATTAATCCTTCAGTCTCAAATTTGTTTTTTTCATTAACAGAACACAAAATAGGAGCCAGAGACTTACCCTGTTCACTAGATAATATATTAGAGGTATTATCAATTACTGTGAATAGATTCCCAGCACCAGACATATATGTTATTTTAATCTTCATTTATTACTCGTAATGCTTCGTCATGAATCTGACCATTTGTTGCTAATATCTCTTTATCATCTACTAATGACTTAATTCCTTTGTAGTTAGTACACTTCCCACCTGCTTCGTTTACAATCAATATACCTGCAGCTACATCCCAACTATTCAAATTCACTTCCCAAAAACCCTCAAATCTTCCACAAGCTACATAAGCTAAATCTAAAGCTGCCGAGCCCAGTCTTCTTATTGGAATTCCACGTTTTACGATACTCGTGAAGCTCCTAATCGCATTTTTAGGATCATTATTTATATCATAAGGGAAACCAGTTACGAGTAATGAAGTATTCATGTCACTTTTATTAGATACTGTAATTGGTTCTCCGTTCAATTTTGCTCCTTTCCCGAGTTCTGCACTAAAAAGTTCATTGAGTATAGGCTGATAAACAGCACCAGCTATCAACTCTCCATTTTTGCTAAGTGCTATACTTACACTGAATATAGGTATATTATTTGCATAATTAACAGTTCCATCTAATGGGTCAATTATCCAATCATATTCACTATTGTTATCTACACTTCCCTTTTCTTCGGATATTATATTATGAGTAGGGAATGCTTTCTTAATCTCTTCTACTATATACTTTTCACTTTTGTAATCGTATTCTGTAACAAGATTATTTTTTCCAATTTTGTTATCAATTTGAAACTTACTACCGAATCCAGTACGTAGTATATTTCCAGAATTTGTTATTGTATTATTAATAAAATCAGTAAATTTGGTCATGTTTTTATATGTAAATTATAAAAACTAATTCTTTTATTAACAAAATGAAATAAATGAAGTATAAAAAAATATTCTCATTCTTATTTATTCTTATCTTTAATCTAACTCTGCTGTCGGCTCAATTCGATGAAGAAGTAGTGACAGGCGGAGCAGAATCAGCACAAGACACATCAAAAGTTAAACAGTTACTTGAAAACTCAAGTATGACTGGTGGGCTACTTGATGGTGCTATTGATCCGAAAGAATATATTGTTGGTCCTGGTGATGAATTCATAATCAATATTGTTTCCTCTAGAAGTGAGCAAGTAAAAGCCACTATATTGCCTGATGGTAGATTACTTATCAGGAATGTAGGTGTAATTGATTTACAAAATAAAACTCTAGAAGAATCATATAAACTAATAGAGACCAAAGTAAGGAATGTCTATAACTCAAAAGAGATAAGCGTTATACTTTCAAATATCAGAAGGTTTAAAGTTACAGTTTCTGGTCAGACATTTACTCAAGCTACGGTTGCTGCTACCTCTACTGAGAGAGTAAATGAAGTAATTAATAAAGTTGGAGGATTTGAACGGAAATCTTCTTTACGTAATATTAGATTACTTCGTAAAGACTCAATAATCAAAGTTGATTTGATTAAATTTTTCAATATAGGTGATAAATCAGCTAACCCTTATGTATCAGGTGGTGACCAAATTATAGTCCCTCCTTATAATAACAAATCAACTATTGAAATAAACGGTGAAGTACCCAAGAAAATAGAAGTGGAATTTATAGAAGGTGATAGCCTATCTACTTTAATCAAAATGTCTCAAGGGTTTTTATCTTCATCTGACTTAACTAGTGTAGAAATAAGCCGTTTAGAGAGTAATGGTGTAACTGTTGAGAAAATTTATCTAGATTTGACTAATTGGAGAGAAAACCTATATAAATCTTCTTCATTACCAAATGATATGGAGTTACGACCGGGTGACAGAGTATATGTCAAGAAAAAAGAAAATTGGACAACTCCTAGTTATGTGAAAGTATTGGGTGAAGTAAAGTACCCAGGTAAATATACTATCGAATTAGGCAAAACTAGAATCAGTGATATAATAGCTAGGGCAGGTGGATTTGATGACAATGCTTATGAATCCGCGTCAATACTTATCAGACAAAAAGAAATGGAAAGAACAGATGCCGAATTAGAGCGTCTGAAGACAATAGATAGATCGGAGATGACAAAGAGTGAATTGAAGTACTTCGCAGCTAGGATTTCTGAGAAGAAAGGTCTGATGGCAATCAATTTCAAAAAAGCTGTGGATGACCCCTCTAGTGTAGATAATATCTTATTACAGAATAAAGACTCTATTATCGTACCAGAATCAATTGATTTTATCAATATTCAAGGTAGGGTAAATAATCCTGGTAACGTTCAGTATAACAAAGATTTTGATTACTTGGATTATGTTGCTTTAGCTGGTGGATTCGGTTACAGAGCTGATATTGATGAGACTTTTGTAACTAAATCGAAAGGTGAGCAATTCCTTGCTGAAGATTACAACTATGTATTAGAACCTGGTGATACTATATTAGTTCCACCTGAAGAAGAAGTTACATTCTTCGAGATATTTACTACGGCACTAACCATTGCTGCACAACTAGTTACAGTAGTAGGGGTTATCATAACATTAGTGAGATTAAAATAATGCAAGATTCTATTACATTTGAAAATATACTCGACAAACTAAAAAAGAGTAAAATCAAAATTGCTCTTTCGATTGCAACTATAGTTGCTATAGTTATGGGCTATACTTTTATTATGCCATATACATATATGGCTAACTCCTCTATTATGCCTCCAGAAAAGACTTCAGGTGGTAGTTTGAACTCATTTTTGCAGAACGTTAGTGGGATGATAGACCTAAGCGGTGGAGGTCAAGTAGATAGTCGTTCTAAATTGATGAAATCTATTCTTTCCAGTCGATCAGTTGCTGAAAAAATATATAATAAATTAGAATTAAAAGATAATGTTCTTTTCAAGAAATTCGAAAAACAAGATATAATCGGATATATTCCTTCACTTTTTGAAGTTGAAGTTGAGAAATCTGGTATTATCATTCTTAGTGGGTATATTCCTACTGGGTACTTACCTAATGATAAGGAAAAAGCTGCAGCGGCAGAGTTATCATATAAATTAACAAACGTAGCTATAGATGCTCTTAATGAAGTTCTGATTGAGAAAAATAGCTCTACTGCAAAGAATTCTAGAATGTACGTAGAAAACGAAATAAGAAAATATAAAATCCAATTGGATTCTGTTTCTACTGAATTGGAAAACTTTCAAAGTACAAACAAAGTCCTTGCTCTAGAAGAGCAAACAACTGCAATTGTATCACAAGTCATTGAACTAAACTCACTTTTGACTGAAACTAAAACAAAATTGAATTTAGCAAAAATACAATATGCTGAGAATTCACCACAAATTACCGCATTACAAAGTCAAGTAGATTTTCTACAAAGACAATCTAATGAGCTACAAGCTGGTAATGAGGATGAATTTTCTATATCTTTGAATAGAGTTCCGAATTTAACACGTAAGTATTTGGAGTTATTCAGAGATAAGACAATATTAATGAATGTACTTACATATCTCGAAACTCAGAAACACCAAGAAGCAATACAAGAAGAGAAAGATATACCTGTTGTTCAAGTATTAGATACAGCTATTGAGCCAAAGAGTAAATATTCTCCAAGTAGAGGAAAGATATTCTTCATATCTATATTTATTTCAACAGTTGTTATATTGCTTTTATTCTTAGTCTTATCGTATCTTGAGATAAGAAAAGAATTAACTCAATAAAAGCTTGAATTTATCAATTCTTTAGCACTTTCTAAACTATTTGAAGTGGTGTCGCTTCCGCTAATGAGTTTGGCTATTTCTATTGTTTTTTCGTTCTCATTGAGCTTATAAATCCTAGAAATAGTCCTTTCGTTAACTATCTCTTTTCGGACTACAAAATTCGTATCACCTGCGGCTGCTATCTGTGGAGAATGTGTGATTGCTACTATCTGAGTTTTCTCAGATATTTTTCTCATTTGTTGACCAACTAGTTGTGAGACTCTACCTGATATTCCAGTATCTATCTCATCTAGTATAAGAACAGGACTAATATTTGTGTTTACCTTATTTCCTTTTAGTGAAAGTAGGATTCTAGAAAGCTCACCACCAGAAGCAAACTCTGAAAGGCGTTTTAACCCCTCTCCTTTGTTCATAGCTGAGAGAAAGACTATACTATCAACTCCTTTGTCGAAGAGCTTATATTTCTTATTGTTAATCCTTGCTGTTGGCTCATTGCTTTCGGTAGCTATATTCTGTATTTGAACTTCGAACCCAGCATTTGGTATTCCCATATTACTGAGAGAATCTATTAGATTAGTACAGAATTTCTCTGTATTTTTCTTTCTTATTATTGATATTTTCTTAGCTACTTCACCGATTTCTTTTTCCAAATCTTCTATAAGAAATCTTTGTCTGTCGATGATATAATCATAATCATCAATCAAAGAAAGTTCTTCTTCCATCTTTACTTTCTTTTGGAGGATTTCTTCTATAGTGCCGTACTTCTTTTCTAGGTTACGTAGTTCTACGCTTCGTTTTCTGATGTTTTCAGTTTCTATAGGATTATAACTAATACCCGCACTGAAATCTGCTACTACATTACCCAACTCATTAATAGATACTAATGAACTATTGAGTTCTTCCAAATAGGTTGTAAAATCACTATTAAATCTACCTAAATCTTCCAAAAGTTTTATAACTCTTCTGAGTTTGCTGTATATAGCATCATCTGAGCCATTTGTTAACTCTGTTAGTTCTTGTGATGATTCTAGTATTTCTTCTGAGTTTTCTATTAGTTGTAATTGTTCGTTTATCTCAGCTAATTCGCCATCTTTAGGATTGATTTTGTTTATTTCATTGAGCTGATACTCGAGAAAATCCTTTTTCTGTATGGATTCATCTCTGTCTCTAATCATCTTTCTTAGCTTATTATACTCGCTTATTAGGTTCGATTTTTTGTTCTGATAATCTTCAATCAATCCATCGAATATTATAAAATCATCATAGAAATCTATGTGACTTTCATCATCGCGCAGTACTATGCTTTCATCTTGCGAATGATAATTTGCTAGTCTAGGTGCTATTGCTTTTATATCATTAATCTGAATTGGTGTATCATTCAAGAATAATCTAGAAGTTCCGTTCGATCTTATCTCCTTACGGATGATGAATTCCTTGCTGAAAACTTCATCTTCGACTTTGAAAGTCAAGCTATCATCATAGAAAGTACCCTCTATAACACTTCTTTCTTCTCCTTTACGAATCATATCTTGCGATGCACGTTTACCTAATAAGATACCGATAGCATCTAGTATAATAGATTTACCAGCACCAGTTTCACCAATAATAATATTGAGACCAGTGTCGAATTCGACTACTTGTTCTACTATTATCGCAAAGTTTTTTATATGTAATGACTTTAGCATAAATTAAATTTAAGAATAAACTTTAAATTCTTTATAAAATAGCATCAAATTCAGATAGACTTTCCATATAAACATCTCTTGGTTTAGAGCCATTATGGGGACCAACTACTCCAGCATTTTCTAATTCATCGACTATTTTACCAGCACGGGCATATCCAACCTTCAGCTTTCTTTGTAACATAGAAACAGAGCAGTTTTGAGAATCTATTATCATTCTTCCGGCCTCTTCGAATAAATCATCTCTATCAGAAGAATCATAATCATTTGCACTTTGTCTATTTTTTAGAATAGTACTTGGCAATTGATAAGGCATAGAATATCCTTTTTGATTCTGAATATGTTCGCATATTCTTTCTATTTCGTCAGTAGAAATGTATGAGTTCTGTACCCTAATTGGTTTTGGAGTTCCAGGTGATAAGTATAATAAATCGCCATTACCTAATAGCGATTCTGAACCACTCATATCCAAGATAGTTCTTGAGTCAATTTTTGAAGCCACAAGATACCCAATCCTAGCCGGGAAGTTGGCTTTGATAATACCAGTGATTACGTTCACACTTGGTCTTTGTGTAGCTAGTATCAAGTGAATACCTACAGCCCTAGCCATCTGAGCAAGACGTATAATTGGTGTTTCTATCTCTTTGGAAGCAGTTAGCATCAAATCCGCTAACTCATCTATTACGCAGACGATATACGGCATGTGTCTATGTTTCATACTCGTGTCGCCATCTAATTTTCCTTCTTTCACTTTTGCATTATAATCTACTATGTTTCTTTGACCTACGTTAGAAAGGATTGTATAGCGTTCCTCCATCTCGAGTACTAGAGATTTAAGTACGGAAACAGCATCCTCTGGATCAGTTATAATAATATCCTTTACATCTGGCGAACAAGCCATAAAGTGATTTGATAATGCAGAATATTGCGTTAATTCTACTTTTTTAGGGTCAATAATTACGAATTTCAATTCATCAGGCATTTTCTGATATAAAAGAGATGCTATAATAGTATTTATACCAACAGATTTACCTGAGCCAGTAGAACCTGCAATTAGTAAATGAGGCATTTTTGCCAAATCAGCTATAAATGCTTCACCGCTAATAGTTTTACCTAATGCTAATGGCAAATACTGGTTAGATTCTCTGTATTTTTTAGTATTTACAACACTTGTGAAAGATACCATCGAAGGATTAGAGTTAGGAATTTCTATACCAACTGTACCTTTGCCAGGTATAGGGGCAATTATCCTGATACCTTTCGCTTTCAATGCCATTGCTAAATCATCAGATAGATTTTCAATTTTACTGATTTTAATACCAGCTGCGGGTACAAATTCATATTGAGTAACGACAGGTCCTGGTGTAACACTTAGGTTTTCTATTGTTATATTAAATGTCTCTAATTTTTCTCTAAGTATCTCAGCATTCATTTTTAACTCTGCTTCAGATACTTCAACTACATCATAGTTTTGCTCTAATAAATCCAAACCTGGTGGTGTATAATCTATTTTTTCATCGTGGATATAAGTACAAATCGGGCTGTCTGGCTCATCGTCCAAATCGTTAATGGTAACTGGATTTGCGGCTCTTACAAAATCACTATTTACCGAACTTGTACTTTCAGATTTGTCATCTTGATTTAGATTCAAAGTCATCTCTAAGTCGGCTTTCTTTTCTATATCAATTTCTTGATCTTCTATCATATCAGAATCTCTGGACAAAGTAACAGATTTACGAGTATAATATTCTTCAGTAGGGTTCTCTGCCTCTGCTACTTTTCTAATTAATAGTTCTTCTTTTTCTTTATTAGAAAGTTTTAAATATTCAGGGTCGTTGATATCTAATTTATTTTTTGAATTACTAGCTTTTTTCTTTTTCTCAGTAATAGGTGATTCTTCACCTTCTACTTCCGCTTTATCTCTATTTATTACGTTGATAGCAGAATCTTTGATAGACTCAGTTTTTTCGAGCATTTTATCTTTAGCACTATCGAAAATAGCAAGAGTACCTTCGTAGAGTTTCTCGGTATTTAATTTGAATCCGAATATTATAAATGTCACTAAACCAATAAAAAATATTAAGAATGAGCCAATGGAACCTAATAGATTAGTCAACATAAAAGATAAATAAAGTCCAATAGAACCAGCCCATTCTTTGGGGAATGGTGATATCCAATCTAGTGAAAAGATAGTCCCCATAAGTCCACTAAATACTAATGCACCAAGCAAATAAAATAGTGTGTCTCTCAGGTTTGGTTTAGTTATAGTACTATGCTTCAACAAATCATAACCCCACCTGAATAAGATGAATGGTATTAAAATAGCAATAAAACCGAAAGTCTTATTATATATATAATATGAAATGTATGCACCAACGATACCGAGCCAATTTTGGACAGATTCGGCTTTAATCTGTGCTATCTCATCACCAGTTACTAAACCAACAATAGCCGATGATTCCATTTGAATAGTTGATTCATCTTCGAATGAATAAGAAATAAGTGCTATGAACAAGAATAATGAAACAATAAACAGTAGAACCGAAAGTAATCGTATCTGTTTTGTATAACCATTGCTATCATCTTTAGCTTTTGACTTGCTTTTGCTACCTTTAAAGAAGGCTGCCATTTTTTCCCCACGAAATTATTTTATCTTTATGCTGCGATTTGCGTATATAGGCACGCAATCAAATTTATTAAAAATTAACGAGAAATCTATATCTTTTCTTTTTTCTATACTTATTAATCTCTTCGCATGTTTACTATTTGTCAATTTATAAAGAGTCTTTTCTAAGTCTTCTCTTTCTGATAATAAACTCTTACTGCGTTCATCTAAGTTTAGACTAATCTTATTATTCAAATTGAATATCAACTCAGTTGCAAATAGATTATCTTCTTCACTTTCCTCAGTATTATTACCTGCACAAAGTATTACGCATCTTTTTATTTTCATAAGATTATCAATTAAATATTTGATAATTGCATCAATATTTAGAAAAGCTGCAAATATTATTTCTTTTGTCTCTTTTGCTATCTCTATTGCTTTGGTACAGTTAGTTGTAGATATAGCAATTGTTTTATTTTTTAATAAACAATTATCGAATGAAACAGGTGAATTGTCTAAATCAAATCCAACAATTTTTTCACCATTTCTTTCACAAGCAGCTAAAATTTCACTATTTTTGTTCTTGATATTCAATACTTGTTCTATTTCTACGCAAGGGATTATTTCTTTTACTCCGTTGCCGAAAGCAGTAACAATTGTCGAACTTGCTCTGAATATATCAATGAGTATAACAGTGTCGGTGGATTTGAATTCAAATCCAGAATATTTATTAGTAACTGTAAATAAATCTAAAGTAGCCATGAGTCTTTTTATAATTGCTGGTCCATGTTTAGCAGAATCGAAAGAAATGTTAGACGAGACCGCATCTGAATTAACAAAAATAGCTAAAAAATATGATGTTAAATTATATTTTAAAGCATCATACAAGAAAGCAAATAGAACAAGCATTAGTTCTTTCACTGGTATAGGTGACGAAAAGGCATTAGGCTATATGGCTGATATCGGTCAAAAATATAGCTTAGAAACGATAACTGACTTCCATACTGTAGAGGAAGCAAAATTAGCCGCAAAATATGTTGATTGTATTCAAGTCCCAGCCTTCTTAGCTCGCCAAACAGATTTACTAGTTGCAGCAGGGGAGACAGGTAAGATTATAAATATCAAAAAAGGACAATTCATGTCTCCAATTGATATGGGTAAAGCTGCTGAGAAAGTCGCTTCTACTGGTAATGATAAGATTTGGTTGACTGAGAGAGGTACTTTCTTTGGTTATAATGATTTAGTGGTAGATTTCCGTTCATTACTCATTATGAAGCAATTTAACTATCCAGTAGTATATGATGCTACTCATTCTTTGCAACAACCTTCTATAGGAGTACAATCGGGTGGTTTACCTCAGTTTATACCAGCACTTGCTAAAGCAGCTGTTGCGACTGGTGTAAATGGTGTATTTTTTGAAACACACCCAGACCCAAAGTCAGCTAAAAGTGATTCTGCAACACAATTGCCTTTGGCAGAAGCAGATAATTTCGTAGCAAATTTAGTTAAAATTCATCAAGCTCTAAAATAATCTATGATATTAACTATTATACTTTTTGTAATTGGATTTATAATGCTAATCAAAGGAGCAGACTTCCTTGTAGATGGAGCTTCTTCTATAGCTAAAAAATTCAATATTTCAGATTTAGTAATTGGTTTGACTATAGTTTCATTCGGTACGTCGGCACCTGAGCTTGTTATTAATATATTAGCAAGTTTTAATGGTAGTTCAGATATTGCAATTGGGAATGTACTTGGGAGTAATATTGCTAATATATTTCTAATACTTGGTATCTCTGCACTAATAAGTAACTTACCCCTAAAAAAAAGTACAATATTTTCTGAAATACCTTTTACATTAATTGCTGTATTTCTTGTTGGATTCTTAGCAAATACAAACTTATTTACTTCCGACTCAAGTTTACAAATATCAAAATATGAAGGACTCGTATTACTAGTATTCTTTTTGTTATTCTTAGCTTATATATATACACTAGCTAAAGACGATAAGGATATTTTTGATGAGGTAGAAAGTGAATTATCACTTCCAAAATCGTATTTATATGTCACTATAGGTATATTAGCTATGTTTTTTGGTGGAAAATGGGTTGTAGATGGTTCTATCCAATTTGCTAGTTACTATGGTTTATCAGAATCGTTTGTTGGTCTGACTATTATCTCCCTAGGAACTTCTTTACCAGAATTAGCAACTTCTGTAGTCGCTGCTAAAAAAGGTAACTCTGATATAGCAGTAGGAAACATAGTAGGGTCTAATATTTTCAATCTACTTTGGATATTAGGTATTAGTGCATTTATACGTGATTTACCTTTCCCTGAAATAAGTAATGTTGATATTGCTGTAACTGCTTTTGCGAGTGTAATACTTATCTTATCTATGACAATGGGAAAAAAATACTCCATCGCAAAAGCAGATGGAGTAATTTATATTATCATTTATATAGTTTATCTATACTTCGTATTTTTGAGAGGTTAGATTAATTTTTCAGATGTTTCTTTAAAAATCCGAAGAACTCACTCTGCCAAACTATTGCATTTTGCAAACTCAATACCCAGTGATTCTCATCAGGGAAGACCAATAATTCTGAGTCAAGACCTTTTAGCTGAGCAGCAGTGTATGCTTCCAAACTCTGAGTATATGGCACTCTGAAATCTTTCATTCCAGTAATTATTAAAATCGGCGAATCCCAGTTGTTTACATATTTATGAGGAGATTGCTCCTCGTATATGTCTTCATTGTCATCATCCCAATATGGTCCACCAAATTCCCAATCTGGGAAAAACAACTCTTCAGTAGAACCATACATAGAAGTTAAATCGAAGACACCACAATGGGCAATAAAGGCCTTGAATCGTCCACCATCATTACCTTCCAACCAATAAACAGTATAACCACCATAGCTAGCACCAACGGCAGCTACATTGTTTTTATCAACAAAACTTTCTGCGATTAGATTGTCTGTTGCTGCTAATATATCTTCCATGGCTTGACCGTTCCAATCCTTACTTATATCATCATTCCATTTCTGACCGAAACCCGGCATACCACGTCTGTTTGGTGCACAAACTATATAACCTTGAGATGCCATTAAATAGAGATTCCATCTGTAACTGAAATAATTGCTAATAGTCCCTTGTGGGCCTCCTTGACAATAAGTTATCATTGGATATTTTTTAGTTTTATCAAAGTTGGGAGGATATAAAACCCAAGTTTGAATTTTCTCACCATCAGTTGCTTCTACCCATCTTTCTTCAATATTTACATCATGTAACTTAATTAGTAAAAAGTCATTAACCTTTGTTTTTCTATCTATTTTCTTTGTTGCCAAATCAATTGTATAATAGTCAGTCGGATAAGTAGTACTACTTCTTCCAAATACCAACATATTTCCATCAGATGAAATTGTCAAGCCTTGGTCATCATCAGTTTTATCATTAGTAATTTGAGTTTGCTTATTAGTAGCAATGTCAAGGCTATAAATGTGAACTCTTCCTTTCGAACCTGAATTAAAATAAATAGTCTTACTATCAGGTGACCAAACTAGTGCCTCGATCCATTGATCAAATTCAGTTAACATCTCTTTGATTACACCAGTTGCTCTATCGTAAAGCATTAATCTTACTTTATCAGCTTCGAAACCAGGTCTTTTCTGACTATGAAAAGCAATCCATTTACCATCAGGTGAGTAAACCGGGTCTTTATCATACCCAACCATTCCTTCTGTTATGTTTTTCGTTGTTTTAGTTCTAATATCATATAAATAGATATCTGAGTTAGTACTACGAGCAGGATTATTTACTTTTTTACTTGTATATGCTATTTCTGTACCTTCTGGTGACCAAGCTATTTGCTCACCACCACCGAACGGCAATAGAGGACTATCATTCTTATCGCCTTCCATTATATCTATTGGTCTGCCACCTTGTATTGGCATATAATGGACATGAGAAGCTTTGTCATCTTCCCAGGTGTCCCAATGTCTAGTAGGCAATGAACTATATTTCAGAGCATTGAAACTAGTATATTGTGAGTATTCCTTCTCAATACTTTTTCTTACTTCTACTTCTGTAGTGAACAAGATATTATCTCCTTTTGGGCTGATACTCATATTAGAAACACCATTTGCAACTGCACTTATAGCTTTTGAATTTTTAGTTGCATAGTCCATCTCATATACTTGTGGAGCTCCCATCTTACTGGATAGGAAATAAATCTTCTTTCCATCATTTGACCATCTAGCGTTTGATTCACTTTCCTCAGTATCTGTTAGTTGTGTCATCTTATTGGAAGCTAAGTCAACTATATATAAATCGTTTACAGATGCATTAGTTTTTAGATTAGGTGTTTTCATACTAAATAGGAGTGTTTTATTATCTGGTGATAACTGCATATCACTCAGTCTTTTCATAGATAATAAATCCTCTGGACTAAAAGCATGTCTATCTTTATCCGCTAATTTCACCAATCCATCTTGTGATATTACAACTCCTTGCATAAGAATTAGTAATAATAGTATATATCTCATAATGTTTTTTTTATTAGTTAAACAGACTTCACAAATATAGATAAATTTAAACTAATATTCTTTTCTTAGTTTTGTGAATAAAAAAAATGAAAATTAACTCCACGGCATCAAGCCACTTACAAACTAAATTCAAAAAAGTATTAAAAATATTTTGTCAGTTCAAAAATATCTCATAACAGGAGTAGCTCAGCTGGTAGAGCACAACCTTGCCAAGGTTGGGGTCGCGAGTTCGAATCTCGTCTCTTGCTCTACGACGTAAGTCGTAACTTCCTTTTTATGCTGCATGCCTTGCTGACAATTCCCCCCGTTAGTAAGGCATCTTTTTTTTCTCATAAAAAATCCATTCAGCTGTAACTTTTTTACGTTTTATGAGTTTATAGTTAAAGAGAATGTCAAATAAACAACCAATGCCTATTATTATTAGTACCATTTTAAAATAAATTATGTCGAAAAACTTTTGTAGATTATACATTGTGTAATTTGGGTATTAATATGAATCTAAAATCGAAATCAATTCTATCAATAGTAACTCTAATATTATTTAGTTTTAACGCCTCGGCGAAAACTGAAATTATAAGTTCTACTGCTAATTCATTGACTATAGTATATACTCCCGAATTAGTTTCTAAAAATATAATTACTATAAATGATACAGAATACACTCAACCTATATTCGAAGAAGCAGGAAACATACTAGAGAAAGCTGGATTCCCCCAGCTTATAGTTACAAAAAAAGCCTTCATAGTACCATCACCTACTGGTTATAAAATTCAAAATATTGAAGTCGGCCCAATCAAATCTGTTAGCGGCATTATTGCTCCTGTTTATATGTTGGGAAAGGAAGATGAAACCCAAATAGATAGAAGAGCCTATATGAATAGATCTGTTGATGAGTGGGCTAATATAGAGTATAATGGTATAAGCAGAGATAAATATACTGCTACTCTAAATATAATTAATGCTAAATATAATCCTTTTTCAAAATCAATCGAAATACCAGAATATGTGAAAATTACTATTCTTTTCGATAGTAAAGCAATCACTACAAAAGGAAAACATAACAAAAACAATCTAAGTAATAACTTCTTAAATGCAAATATTGCTAAAAACTGGACAGTTTCCGATGAACAATTTTTCTTCAGAAACGATATAGAAAAACAAACTAAAGCTAATAAGATTCAATCAGAAGATGAACTTAGTTCTGGTAGCTGGTTCAAAATAAGAATCTCAGAAACGGGTGTGTATGAGCTAACCGCTGAATACCTGAAAGACTTTGGTATCTCTATTCCTAGTAATAATGTTAACTCTATTAAGATATTTGGGAATGGGGGACATGAACTACCTGAGAATGTAGATTTTGCCGCTCTCAACCAGATGAATCAACAGAACATAATAGTTAAGAAAAACTCTGATGGTTCTTTAAAATCTATAGTATTTTTTGCTGGAGGTACTACTGGTTTTGAATATACAAAAAAAGTAGATTTTTTTAGTGGTTTCAAAGTCCTACATTATTTGAATCATTTTAGTAAAAACAACAATTATCTCCTAACATGGGGTGGGGTTGATGGTAAGCGTGCTGTACCTGAGGTTGCTCCTATGGGTAATATAAAAAATGACTTAAATTTATTTACAAGACGACAATTTTTCGAAGAAGAACTAGTTAGTGCATTTCACGGTGGAGGAGGAAAACAATTCTTCGGAAGGACATATTTCTCAGATCCGTTTGACCAAGATTTAATTAATCTGGCAGACGAAGGTAATATAAATTATAGATTTGCTTTAGCTCACGCAGGGGCTATTTTATCTGGAGGTCAATTTTCTGTTAAAGAAAACGGGAAATTAATAGCTGAAAAATTATTTTTGCCGTCTTCAACCGCAGAAGCTTATAGAAATTTGTTTGAATTTAGTACACCTGTCAATGAACTTTCTAATAAAAATAAGCTAAGTTTAAAATTAGATTATACTAATTCTGGTCAACCAAATGCAAATGGAATTTTTGATTATTTAGAAATACACTATCCTAGTAAAACTATTGCTAATAATGGTGAGGTGTATATCTTCACTGACCCACTCCTTTCTGGATTAACTAAGTACAATTTCACTGGTTTTAACGGTGATGTATATGCTTTTGATATTTCTGATATGGGGAATCCTATGCAGTTAGAATCGAAATCGCAAGGTAAATTTGACTTAATTACAGAATTAGAAGTGAATCAACCCAAAAGGTTTTTCTTGAGTTCAAATCTCAAAAAGCCTGTTAGCATAGAAAAAGTAGATATAAAAGGTTTGAGAAACACAAAATTTAATAATGATGTAATAGTAATTACTCATTCGAAACTCAGAGAATCTGCAAAAAAATTCAAAGAATACAGAGAGTCAAATAGTGACTTATCAGTTGGTATCTTCGAAGTTAATGATATATACAATGAGTATAATGCAGGTACTATGGATCTGACAGCTATTCGTGATTTCATTGCTCAAGCTATGGTTAATTGGGATGTAAAACCTTCTTATGTATTTTTATGGGGTGATGGCCACTACGATTACAGAGAGATATTAACTACTCATACTAATTTTGTTCCTCCACACCTAAGTGAAGATGAAATGAATAATTTTGATGCAGTTAGTACTATCTGTACTGATGATTTCTATGCCAGAGTAGTTGGTAATGACAAAGCTTTGGATGTAGCAATTGGAAGAGTTACAATTAACTCAGAAGAGGAAGGAAATAGTATAGTAGAAAAAATCAAACACTATGAGCATAACTCAAGTATTGATAATTGGAGAAATAAAATAACATTAGTTGCTGATGACGGATTCGGTAGTAATGATAGTCGCGATGGAACTATGTTTGTAGATCAATCCGAGGATTTCGCTACTAATAGGATTCCTAGTTTTATGGAACAAAGAAAAATATATTCGGTAGAATATGAATCGCAATATACTGCCGCGGGTATTCGTAAACCAACTGCGAACGCTGCTATTCTTAAAGCTGTAAATGAAGAGGGTACATTACTCTTAAATTGGTATGGTCATGGTAATCCGCAAGTATGGTCTCATGAGGGCATTTTGGATAGAGATGTTTCGATAAGACAAATGGTGAATTATGATAAATTATTTTTCTTAACTGCTGCAACATGTGACTTTGCGAAATACGATAATTACGAATCCCAATCTGGAGCTGAGTTGATGCTCTTGAATGAATATGGTGGAGCAATAGGTGTATTTGGATCATCAAGAGTTGTTTACGCTTCTCAGAATCATTATTTGAATAGAGCACTATATAGTAATTTATTTACTCGAAATGCAAATGGAGATTATCCAACTATGGGTGAAGTGATTTACAATTTGAAACAAACTTTCAATAGTGAAAATGACGAAAAATACTTCCTGTTAGGTGATCCTACTCTTAGACTACTTATTCCTCATTATGATGTTGTTTTAGAAAGTATAGATGGTTTGGAGCTAACTGATTCAACTTCTGTTGCTGTCAAAGGACTTCAAACAGTTAAGATAAAAGGATATATAGCAATACCAGTTGGCGAGAAAAACGTTGCTGATGATTTTAATGGTCAAATCAAACTTAAAGTCATGGACGGGAATCAAGATATCGAAGTTATTGACGTTCTGAATAGAGCTTATGAATTCCAAAAGCAAGGTGGAACATTATCTAATGCTAATTTTGCCGTTGTAAATGGTCGTTTCGAAGCTGAGTTTATATTACCAAAAGATATTAGTTTTAGCGAGAATTTGGGTATAGTATATAGTTATGCATATTCGAATGATGACAGATTTGCTACTGGTAGCTATAATAAATTGAAAATTGATGGTCTATCCACTTCGAGTATTACTGATACAAAAGGGCCAGAAATCAAGATAATGTTAGATTCACGGAAGTTCAATGCTGGCGATATTGTAAGAAATGAACCGCTTTTGATTGTAGATTTAAGTGACGAATCAGGTATTAACTCTACTGGTATTGGTGTAGGACACAAAATAGAAGCTTGGATAGATAATAGTGAGCAATCAATAGATTTGACATCTGAATACGAAACTTCATTCGATGACTATAGAAAAGGTACTGCAACAAAAAATTTATTGGGATTGGAACCAGGGGCACATTTTGTGAAATTAAGAGCTTGGGATATATATAATAACTATTCTATTTCAGAAACTTATTTCAATATTGGTCAAAATGGTGAAGTTATTTTAGACGATGTTCTTGCATATCCAACACCTTTTGAAAATAATACAAAAATTAAATTCAAACATAATCTAAATCCGCCCGTTGATGTAACTCTTGATATATATGACTCTAAGGGAACTAGAGTAAATACTATAGTTAAGAAAATATTGACCGCTTATGAAGGTGAGATAGATTGGGAAGGAATCGATACTTATGGAAGTCCAGTAAGTATAGGAACTTACTACTTTAGATTAAAACTTGATAACTTAATAGCAAAACAAACGTTCTTAGAGGGACGTACTTTAAAGATTAAATAATAAACTATAGACTTTAATTAATTTTTTTTTAAATTTGAAACTTAGAAATTCTTATATGGAGGATATTCCTTTGACAACTTCGAATATGATGAAGACAATACTTTTAATAACAGCTACACTATTTATTAGCAATTACAGTGCTAAAGCACAATCTGGCGGCTCTGCTGTTCAGAGTTCTGCGGTTCCTTTCCTGATGATATCGCCAGATGCTCGTGCGAGTGGAATGGGTGAAGTTGGGACAGCAATTGCAGATGATGTAAACGCTATCTATTGGAATCCGGGTGGGTTAGCTTTCCTTGATTATTTCGATTATGGTTATACATTCGATGACGAAGGAACAAGAACTCCTTTTAGACAAGTTGCTCTTGCGTTTTCACCGTGGTTACCTCAGTTCAATGCTGATTTGTATTATAGTTATGGTACTATCGCTCAACATTTCGATGAAATAGATGGAACTGTTGCATTTAACTTCATCTTTATGAATTTGGGTGAGTTCAAAAGAACTTTAGAAAATTCACAAGAAGCTGGTACTTTCACTTCAAATGAATTCTCTTTCGGTTTCTCTTACGGTACTATTATCGCTCCCGATCTTGGTTTCGGTTTCCAACTTAGATATATACAATCAAACCTAACGCCTACTGGTCAAGGTTCTGGTGCTCAATCTGGTACTGGTGTCAGTGGTGGATTCGATGTTGGTTTACTATGGAAACCATCTGATTTGCAAGTATTAGGTGCTGATATGCAAGATAGATTATCATTGGGTATGAATTTGCAGAACGTTGGTCCTAAGATGACTTATATTAACGAAGCAGATCCACTACCAACTAACTTGAAATTGGGTATAGCTTACGATGTAGTAAAGGATGAGTTCAATAAACTTACTTTTGCTTTTGATTACACTAAGTTATTAGTAAATAGAGATAGAAACGGCTCTGACCCTATTCCACTTTCATTCGTGTCTTCTTGGCAAAATAATGCTATGGAATATGCAGGTGGAGTTGAATATTGGTACGAAGACGTAGTTGCGTTGCGTGCTGGTTACTTTACAGAGCCAGATAATGCTGGTGCACGTAAGTTCTGGAACTTCGGTGCTGGTGTTAGATATGATATATTCAGACTGGATTTCAGTTTTATCAATACTATCGAAGAAAACCACCCTCTAGCAAACACATTGAGATTCTCTCTTCTTGCTGATTGGGAATAAGACCTAAGATTCAAAATTAGAAAAAAAATTAAGAAAGCTGTCCATATTATATGGACAGCTTTTTTTTTGCCAAATTAAATACAACGTAGAGACCCGTAATGCTTTTGTCTCAAATCCCCTTGTACACCTTGTACTCACGTCACTTGAGAGCGAAGTAAAGAGAGTCTTGAAAATACTTTCAATTAATGTACACAAAGAATATTCCCTTTCATAATTCCCCAATTATTCTAAAATGTTACTCGTCCCATATCCCTCTAACTCTAGTAGTAACATTTAGATACGACTGTTGAAAAAAATCATTTGTTTTAAAAAATTTCTTGCATTTTATTTATTTTCATATTATTTTAGACACAAATGAAATAAATCAGTATTTGTAAAGCGTTTTAATAAATGAATTACAAATGAATCCATCAACAAAGCACCACTCAACGGGAGGCTAAAAAGTGGTTTCCAAATTCTAATAGCTATAAAAAAAAGTCAGAAAAAACGAAAGTCGTTTTCCCTGACCTGTAGTTGTCAAACTAATTCTGACCGAACACATTTGACAGTCACAAGTATAGTAATAATTAATATTTGGAGTTAAATAAATTATAAAAAAATATATTTTATTAATTGTAAGCATTATAATGTTTGCAAGTATAAACGAAAGTTACGGACAAACTTGTTGCCCTAATGGACTATATACTCAAGAAACTGTAACATCTATACATCCAATAAGTGGTTGTTTATTTACAATTACTTATTGTTATTATGATGCTCCAGGTGGTGATAGAAAACTATTCATATGTGGCGTATTTATACCATATACTCAACCATTTGGTTGTGATTTTGAACTTTTTGAAATAAATGCAGGGTTTTGGGCATTAGTTGAGAATTTTGTACTTGAAGATTTGCATGGGAAAGCCCCTTTTGATCCATGCGGAGAAGGTGGGGGACAAACTAATTTGATTGTTGAAAGTTCTAAGGCAAAATGTTTAAAAGCAATTCCAGATCCTTCGGAAGCTGGATATAGAATTTTACCTTGTAATGAAGAACCTGGACTTTGTGTATCTATATATTCGGTTTGTGTTGAAAATGGAATTCTAGTAAAAAATTATATTTCAGGACCTACTTTAACTGGAAATGGTAGTTGTGGAGTATATGATATGGATTTAGATCATATTGATCCAAGATGTTTTAATTCATGTCAATAGGTTTAATCATGATTAGATTATTATTCATACTATGTTTTTTCCCTTTACTTTTATTAAGTCAAATAAATGAGGATGAATATTATAACATTTCGGGCTTCAATCTAAACATACATAGAATTGATAAAGGAGAATATCTATTTTATGGTGATAATGGTAACATGATTAGGACTTATGATTCGGGTAAGACTTATAGTCAGAATTATTCGGGGACTAAGAATCAAATAATGCAATTAGCCAATAATAAAGATAATGTAGTTGGCTTCACAAATAAGTATGAATTCATGGCTTCCTACGATAAAGGGAGTCATTGGATTGTATCTAAACTTACAGATAGTATTGTGTCTATTGATGCTAGTGATGAACTGGTAGTGATGGCTTCTTACTTCGAGAATTTACTAATTTCTTCGGATGTTGGAAAAACTTGGAAAAAGTTAAAAATTAATGATAAGTTTATCAAAAGTGCTTTTATAATTGGAACTATAATTTACGTTATAGATATGACTAACTCAATAATATACACTGAAGATATTGGAGAGACTTGGAAACATATTGATTCTCCTATAGACAACTTTGAAAATTTTGTAATTGCTAGACGAAATGGTAATAAAATATCTCTTAAAGATTATTCTTCATTATATGAATTGAATGATGATTTAACTTTTACTAGAATAGACTTCGACACTAAGTATATTTATAAATATATTACTACTGATTATGGTTACGCTTATGCAATAGCAAATTCAAACACAAGAGAAATTAATTATTACAACTATAATAGAGAAAACAAAACTGAAGAATTAGTTTCTAGCTATTCTAATTTGTATTTCTATGGTAATACTTTTAGAGTACTAGACTTAGAAGTTGACGATAATATTGTATTTATGACATTTGAGAATAGAACAATACTCAAGTCAAGTGACTATGGGAAGACATGGGAAGTAATAACATCCACACCTATTTTTAATGGTGGTCCTTTACAAGTTTTTGACTCGAATAACTGGTCTATATTAGCATCAAACCTAATATACAAATCTGTGGATGGTGGTGTAACATTCAAACCTGGAAATGATAATTTTCTAGATACTATTAACTCCGCTGTTCTTACTTCTAATCTTCATGATTATCATTATTTTAATAAAGATTCAGCAATCTTCTTTACTAAGCATATTTATGCTAATACAAAAATAGATGAAATATATACTACCAATGATGGTGGAATCACGTTAAAAGGGCTTGGTTTAAATACTTTTGATAATATAGATTTCGTTGCAGATATGAAAGATTACTTATTATTAAGTCGGTGGAAATATGGTAGTGGTTCTTTAGGTCGAAACTGGGTTTATTACACGTTAGATAGTGATTTAAATTTAGATTCTATTAATGTTATTGATAGTGTCTATAGTAATTTTTTACAAACTGTCGTTGTAGGAAGTAAAATTTATATATTTTATGCTAAAATAACTGAAGATAAAAACAAATCTATTGCAACAATTGCTGTTTCTTCTGATACACTTAAAACTATTAAGGATATATTCTCAATAAAAAATGATAGTTTAAATAATATAACAGGAAAACTAGTTAGTCGTAATGGTAATATATATTTTAATAATAATTCTAGTATTCCTCTTGAAAACTATACTAATAATAGCAGTTTTAGACTTGACACTAAAACGGACGAAATACATATAGTAGATAAACCTTTTGCTATACTTTCAAATTATGGAATTAATACCTTTGTTGAAGATCAAAAGTATTTCAAAACAGTTGAATTAATATACGAAGATACATCATATAAATTCAAATATGTTGAAGTATCTGTAGAAGGTACCGAATTCAAATATGACACCATTGGTAATAATAGTAGAGGTTTTACACCTATGAAATATCTAAATTCGGAGGATGTAATATTGATAGGTGGGTTGCAAAATATCTGGAAGAAAATAGAACCAGATAGATTAACAAGTGTTGAAATATGGGGATCAAAAACAGAGAACCTTCCTATTTACCCTTTTGCTCCTAGTCCGAATCCAGCAAAAGATAAATTAAGGGTCAAGTTTTATACTGAATCAATGGAAAAAATAGATAAGTTAAGGGTATTTTTGGTAAACATAACAACAGGAAAAAAAGTAGAAATAAAACATTACGAAATAAGTTTTACGAATAATTGGAATGGAGAATTAGCTTTTGATGTTTCTGATTTTCCAATTGGTTCATATCTCGTTAATTTATCTTTAGATGATTACAATCGAAGTTCAAAACTCATCATCACAAAATAAAAAAAAATAAAGCTCCCAAGGGAGCTTTTTCTTTATTCTAAATCCCCAAAACCAACACAATAGGACAGTGGTCTGAGCCGAGTTGTTGTGGTTGATGATAGGAGTTTTTAACTTGCATTAGCAAATCATTGCTCACGAAGTGATAGTCTATTCTCCAACCTACATTGTTTTCTCTTGCTCTGCCACGAGGTGACCACCAAGTGTAGTTATCGCCATCTTTGTTGAATAGACGGAATGCATCCGAATATCCCATAGCAAATATCTCATCTAGCTTTTCTCGCTCTTCTGGCAAGAAACCAGAGGTTTTCTCATTCTCTTTTGGTCGTGCTAGGTCAATTTCTGTATGTGCAGTATTGAAATCGCCGCTTACTATTACTTTTCTTCCGTCTTTTCTTCGTTCATTAGCTTTTGCGAATAATGCATCATAGAACTCTAGTTTGTATTGAACACGTTCTGGTCCTTGCTGTCCATTCGGGAAATAAACATTGAAATATGAAATTCCATCTATTCCGATTTCTAGGACTCTACCTTCATTATCGAATTGCTCTACGTCTATACTCTCATTGATATACTCTGGCTCTTTTTTGCTGAATATACCGACTCCGCTATATCCTTTCTTTATCTTACATGCTGAGAAATGGGAGTTATATCCTTCAGGAGCTAAGAGGTGTTCTAGGATTTGGTCTTTTTCAGACTTTGTTTCTTGCATTAGCAGTAGATCTGGCTTTTCTTTTTCTACATAGTCGAATAAATCATTTATTTGTACTTTTTCGCCATATCTCAATTTGGGATTCTGTCCAGATATTGATCTATAACCGTTTATATTCCAAGATACTATCTTCATTTCATTTCCTTATTTTATTATATCTTTATCATCATCTTCGGAGATTATACCGAGCTTTTTGGCTCTTTTCTCCCAATTCTTTCTTGCGAATTGCTGTAAATCTTCAGTAGAGTCATATTCATCCATTATCTCTACACCGAGTAATGTCTCTATTATATCTTCCATAGTCAATATACCTGAGAAACCTTTGTATTCATCATATACAGCTGCTATATGTTCGTTGTTATGGATGAATTGCTCATAAGCGGTAGGTAAAGTGTCATCAATTGAAATAAACCTAATAGGACGCTTAAATTTCTCTAATTTGCTTTTCCCTTGTTTTGCTATAATATCGTTTATCAAGTCTTCTTTAATAACATAACCAGTTATATTTTCTACTGATTCTTTGTACAGCGGAATACGTGTAAAGTGTCTAAACTTCAAATTCTTGAAAAACTCAGTTGCTGTAGTATTCTCATCTTCTGACACTACTACCGTTCTTGGTGTCATTATATCGTGTACGGTTATTTCGTCGAACCTGAGTAAGTTCTGTATGATTTGAGACTCTTCCTTGTCGAGTATCCCTTCTGTTTCGCCTAGCATAGTCATCATGTGTATATCATAGCGACTGATTTCAGAGCCTTCTTTTTTAGTTTTGAATCTTTTAGTAATGAATGGAGCTAATACTACGAAAGGATATAAAACCCATATCATTCCTTGAACAGTATAAGCTATAAACGGCGCAAATTTCTTCCAATATGCAGCCCCTATAGTTTTAGGAATAATTTCAGAAATAATAAGTATAATAAGCGTAAGTGCAATAGATATAACTGTTAAGTATTCGGCACCCCATATATGTTGGGCTTGCGCGCCAACTCCTGCCGCTCCGAAAGTGTTAGCAAATGTGTTCAATGTCAAAATGGCTGTTAGTGGTTTATCCACTTCATCCTTGAACTTCTTTAATTTGAAGGCATAAGGACGGTTTTCCATCACTTCAGCACTGATGAAGCTATGAGTTGTACTTAGTAAAGCTGCCTCCAGAAATGAACAAAGGAAGGAAAAAAATACAGCTACGAATAAGTAAATTAGTAAGAGTTCCATATATTTAGGATTAGTGGTATTAATTTTTTTGAAATATAATCAATACGATTAGATGAACAAACCTATTTCTGATGATTTACCTTTGCAATTTATCAAAGGTATTGGCCCTAAACGTGCACAAGCGTTAGCAAAAGAAGATATTTATCATGTCATAGACCTTATAAATTATTTTCCACGAGATTATATAAATCGTGATTCTTCTTTTACTCTTGCTTCATTGAGCAAAAAACTATTCTTCAGCTCAAATAATATATTTGACTACGAAGAGGATTTTAAAAATGTTGAATATTCATTTATTGTTGATGTTGTTGATAAATCGCTCCAGAATTTCAGAAATAGACGTAAATTATTCTCACTTTCCGTGAAAGATGATAGTGGTGGAACAGCAAAGATAAATTTTTGGGCGAATGTTCATTTCTTTGAAAACACATATAAAGTCGGCGACAAATTATTAATAAGTGGGAAACCCGATAAGACGAAGTTTGGTATTTCATTCACACATCCGGAAATAGATAAGATAGATTTAGATGAGTTGAAGGAATTCAAAGAAGAGGGGATACTCCCACTTTACAAATTACCTACTTCATTTATCAAGGTTGGTATCCGTAATCGTGCTTTGAGGGATATGATTCGTCATTGCATCGACAAAAATTTAACTCAAATAAAAGAAACACTTGACAAAGAAATATTAGAACAAATAGACGCACCTGATATACAAACAGCAACCGAGAATCTACATTTTCCAGCTAGTACAAACTTACTCAAATTATCGCAAAAGCGGTTCAAATTCGAAGAAATGCTTTTCTATCAGCTGACTATACTTTCACAACAAGACAAATTCGTGAAAACCGAGAAAGCTGCACCTATGGGTAAATCACTAAAACTAGCTAAGGAGACACTTGCGAGCTTTCCTTTTGAGCTTACAGATGACCAGAAAAATGCTTTGAATATAATCTGGAAAAAGCTGAATTCGACTAAACCTATGAATGTACTATTGCAAGGTGATGTAGGCTCGGGTAAGACGATAGTTGCGATTGTGTCAATGATGATGGCGGTGGAAAGTGGTCATCAGACATTACTAATGGCACCTACCGAGATATTAGCAAAGCAGCACTACAAGACTCTACAGAGTATTTTACCAGAGTCTATCAGAACAGAATTGCTTGTCGGTGGCCTTTCTGCTAAAGATAAAAAAGAAACTCTAGGTAAAATAGAATCAGGACTTACGAATATTATAATAGGTACTCATGCACTTTTCCAAGATAAAGTTGAGTATAATAATCTTGGATATGTAGTAATTGATGAGCAACATAGATTCGGAGTTGACCAACGTTCGTTACTCAAAGAACTCGGAAAGAAATCCGGTGATGAAAGTACAGTTCCGCACATGCTATTGATGACTGCTACACCGATTCCTCGTACTTTAGCAATGACAAAATATACTGACTTGCAGATAGTTTCAATAAAATCAAAGCCAAAAGACAGAAAGGAAATAGTTACTAAAGTTAGATTTGAAAGCGATTTACCAAAAATATATGAGTTTATTAGAACACAAGTGAAGAAGGGGAGGCAGGCATATATTGTTTACCCTTTGGTTGAGGAATCAGAGAAACTAGAATTGAAATCAGCTGTGGAACACTATGAATTGCTAAGTAAGCAAGTATTCCCTGAGTTGAGATGTGGTCTTCTCCACGGACAAATGCACTGGAAAGAGAAAGATGAAGTAATGAAAGACTTCTCAGATAACAAGTACGATGTGCTTATATCGACTACAGTTATCGAAGTTGGGATAGATGTACCTAATACGACTGTTATGTTAATTGAAAATGCAGAGAGATTTGGGCTATCCCAATTGCACCAGCTACGTGGTCGTGTAGGTAGGGGAGAATATCAATCATATTGCATATTAGTTGCTTCACAAAAGTACAAGCAATTATTTGTGAAGAATCTTACTGATATATCTACAGTACGAAGACTTAACGCATTGGAAGCTACAAGTGATGGATTTGAATTGTCTGAGATTGATCTAGAACTTCGGGGGCCAGGTGATTTTCTAGGGACTAAGCAGTCGGGTATGCCTGAATTCAAATTTGTGGATATAGTAAATGATAAAGACATAATAAACGATGCTAAACGCATCGCAGAGCAATTAATAGACTCTGGCCTGCAAAACTATCCAAAAACGGCTAAGACCTACTCTATTCACGAAAAAAGGGGTAAGTACATTACTGTTGGTTAGACCTTTCATTTAACATCTCCATTGTTAAACCATGTGGTTTAGATCTTCCATTGCCATCCATATTGACAAATACAATTTTATCAATTGTAACAATAACTGTTTCAGTACCTTTGACTCTAACTAAACACTTCAAAGTTACGGAAGTCCTTCCTAATGAAATAAGCTCACATCCGATTTCTATTATATCTCCTCTGAATGCAGGGCTTACAAACTCTACTTCAGACATATACTTAGTAACGACTTTATTGTTGTTTAGTTGACATATTACAAATATAGATGCTTCTTCATCTATCCATTCCATCAGTACACCACCCATCAATGCTCCTGAAGGACTCAAATCTGGTGGTTTTACGTGTTTTCTTGTATTGAATATCATCTATACTTTATCCTTTATCATTTCCAAAGTTTTACCATGTGCTTTCGGTCTTCCATTCGAATCTACATGGACTAAAACTATCTCATCTATCTTGATAATAGTAGTTTTAGTGTCTTTTACTCTTACTTCGCAGTTTATAGTAATAGAAGTTCTACCTACTTTTACGGTTTCACATCCAATTTCAATAATATCATTATTATAAGCTGGATTAACAAAGTCAATTTCTGACATATACTTTGTAACAATATGATTATCCGATAGTTGGCACATAGCAAATATAGCCGCTTCTTCGTCTATCCATTTCAATAATTGCCCACCAAATAGTGTATTCGCTGGATTTAAGTCTGGAGGACTAACTAATTTTCTTGTTTTGAATATCATATTTCTATTTCACCCAATTTTTCCATTCATTTGGTTCATATCCACAAGTCACATTACGTTCGTATCTGACTATTGGTGTTCTGATTAGATTATTATTTGCTAATATTTCTTCTTTTGTATCGAAAACCATGTATTCTAATCCTTTGTCTTTGTACGCTTTACCATCAGTATCTAATAAGTTGTCAATTCCAATCTTTTTTGAAATATTTTCAAATTCACCAGGGCTTAGTTCTTTCTCATTCAAATCTCTGAAGTGAGGTTCTATTCTTCTTTCCTTGAAAAACCGAATTGCTTTCTTAGTCTCACTGCATTTTTTAGTGCCCATTATCTGTATTACCACTAGCTTACCTCTTCTATTTTCCAATTCAGCTTTTTCCCAGAATTAAATGGAACTACATTACCATACTTTTCAGGTATAGTATATTCTCCTCTGACTAAAGTAACAGTTTTATTATTAGAAGATAAGTTGTAGTTTATCATTGCATTATCTGATACGAACCTCTGCAAATTATCTAGTTTACCATTGCTTTCAAATATATCAGCTAAGTATTGTAAAGCGAAAGGAGATGTGAAACATCCAGCTGAACAATATGCTGATTCTTTCTTATCAATCGGATGCGGTGCAGAATCACTACCAAACGAAAGCTTTGGGTGAGCTGAAAGTGCTGCATTAAGCAAAGCCGATTTATCTTCGGGTCTTTTTGCTATTGGTTTACAGAAATTATGTGGCTGCATTAGCCCACCTATTACATCATCTAACGTGATACATAGATGTTGTAATGTAACGGTTGCAAATAAGTTATCGTTTTTATCTAATAGTTCAACAGCCGCAGCTGTAGTTATATGTTCCATCACAATCATCAGTTTTGGAAATTCAGTTGCTAAGTGATCATAGATACCAAGAAACTCTTGTTCTCTATCCATCACGAAACCGTGTGTTTCACCATGAACTAAGAGTGGAATACCCAATTCTTCCATTATTCTGAGTGTATCGAAAGCATCTTCAATTTCCTTGATTCCTTCATCACTATTAGTTGTAGCACCGGCAGGATAGAGCTTTATTGCTCTAATTTTACCTTTCACTAATTCCAAGAACTCACGACTATATTTCTTAAAGAAAATAGTCATAAATGGTGTGAAGTTATATCCTTTAACTGCGTTATCTATTTCAGATATATAGTTATCTAATCGCTCGATATTATCTACAGGAGGGACTAAATTAGGCATTATAATTCCGCCTGAAAAAGTCTCAGCACTTAGTGGAGCTACCAAATCCAGCATCTCACCTTCACGAAAGTGAATATGCATATCAAAAGGGTCTTTTATTATTATTCTATCTGTCATACTTTTATCAAATTATCATTTTTCTGAATTACAGCTTCTATTATACTAAAGTCCGAAAGTATATCTGGACCATTACTCGTAATTGCTATATTATGCTCAAAATGAGCTGACATTTCTCTGTCTTTAGTCACAATAGTCCATTTGTCAGCTAACTCTTCTACTTCGAGTGTACCTACGTTTATCATTGGTTCAATTGCTAGAGTCATTCCTCTTTTTAGAACTCTTCCTCTACCTTGTTCGCCATAGTTAGGTACTTGGGGGTCTTCATGTAGTTTTCGTCCTAAGCCGTGCCCAACTAATGACCTAACAACACTGAAACCTCTATCTTCGCAATACTTCTGAATGGCGTATCCAATATCACCAACATGATTTCCTATAACACATTGCGCAATTCCTTGGTATAAAGATTCTTTTGTTACTTCCATTAACTCAATTGTTTTAGGAGCAACTTCGCCTATTGCAAACGTATAGGCATGATCACCATAATAACCATTTTTTAAAACTCCACAGTCAACAGAGATTAAATCACCATTTTTAAGTGGTATATCTGAAGGTAATCCATGTACAACTGCTTCATTAACGGAGGTTAGTAAAGTGCTTGGACAGCCATACAAACCTAAAAATCCAGGCTTTGCATCATTATCTCTGATGAATTGCTCAGCCATTGTATCCAGCTCCTTTGTTGTCATACCTTCTTTGATATGCTCTGCTACCAAAGCAAGTGTTTTAGACACCAGAGTTGCAGATTCACGCATTAACTCTATTTGTGATGGACTTTTATAATGTATCATTTTAATAACTCCAATTGTCTGAGTTTTAGTCAAGTAAGAAATTTATATTCGTATTATTATCGTATTCTTTTGCTTCTCTACCTTTTATGAAAACTCGTAAAGTTAGCTCACCAATAAGAGTTACATCATTATTCTCAATTTTCAAGATTGAACCTTCTCTTAGTCCAACAACTATATTATCATTTTGAAAATGGTATTCGTTGATTCTAGTTTCCCTAGTTTCGCCTTTATGAGTAGAATGTGGGTCTGGATCTAAGTAATGAGGGTTAATATTGAAAGGAACAAACCCGAAAGCATCAAATGATGGTGGATAGACTATAGGCATATCATTAGTAGTTTTGATACTCGGACCGGCTACATTCGAGCCAGCACTAGTACCCATATACCTAAGCCCAGCTTTTACTTTTTGTTGGATTGGAGAAATTAATCCTTTCTCGTAAAGGGATTTGAGTAAAAGGAATGTATTTCCTCCACCTGTGAAAATCCCATCGCAATTTTCAATTGCTTCAATTGGATTATCAAATTCTTCAATTCCTCTGATTTTCAAACCAGAATTTTCGAATCCTTTTTTTGCAACTAAGCTGTAATTCTCTAAGCTAACACCACCCGGTCTAGCATAAGAAATAAAAATAATATTATTACACCCAGAGAAAAATTCAGCTATATCGTCTTTGCAATATTCCAAATATCCCATTGGATGTACAGTTGAGGAACTGCAAAGAAGTAAATTTAATTTATCAGTCATTATTCTTTAATTTCATTTTCTATAATTTACAAAAATACGAAATTTGATACTCAAGTTATAATATGAGACAATTACCGAAGATTAATATCCCAATATCTGAACATAAATTTCAAGATTCTAAAATCTTTGATAAAGTCAGAAAGAAATATGTAGAATGCACACCAGAAGAGTGGGTGAGACAGAACCTAATCGATTTTCTTGCATCAGATTATGGTTATTTGCTTTCTAGAATGCAAGTAGAAATAGGTTTCAAAATAAATGAGAAAGAATTCAGATTAGATATTATCTGCCATGATAAAAAAGGAAATCCCTATCTCATAGTGGAGTGCAAATCGCCTGATATTAAACTCAATCAAGCTACTCTCAATCAGATAGGGATTTATAATATTGCCCAAAAAACTCAATTTCTTCTTGTTACTAACGGCTTGGAATTTTTAGTTTTCCAAACCGATTATACTAGTAACAATATTACTCAAATCGACTATATACCTACTGCCCAGCAAATCTAGGGCGTTTGCCGAATATAGTGTATTTCATTGCTGAACCTACACCATGACCTCTCGATCTAGATAATGCATATTTCTGTCTAACAGCAAACTGGATAGTGTACATAGTAGGTACAACTAATAGTGTCAAGAATGTAGAGAACGTCAATCCAAAGATAATCGCCCAAGACATAGGAGCCCAGAATACTGTATTATCAGAGCCAAATGATATATTCGGTGCAAAATCAGAGAACAGAGTTGCAAAGTTTATGTTAAAGCCTAATGCTAATGGAACTAATCCAAGCATTGTAGAACCAGCTGTTAATATTACTGGTTGCAATCTCACTACACCACCATCTATTATAGAACTTGTTGGCTTCATACCTTCTTTCAATCTAATATCGGTGAAGTCTATTAGTAAGATACCATTATTCACAACGATTCCTGCCAGAGCTATAATACCCACACCCGACATAACTATAACGAAGTCCATACCAGTAATAGCATAACCTAATAATACCCCAATCACACTGAATATGATTGTTGAGAATATCATAAGTGGTTTTATAGTAGAATTGAACATAGTTACTAAGATGAAGAACACTAATAACATTGATATTAAAAATGCTTTCATCAGGAATTCACCGGTTTCTTTCTGTTGTTCTTGCTCACCAGTTAGTTTTATCTCATATCCAGCAGGCAAGTTAAACTCTTTTGCTGTTTTTGTGATTTCTTGGTTTATTTGGTTTGCATTGTAACCACTAAGTACGTTAGAACTTAGTGTAACTGTACGTTCTACATCTTTTCTATTGATACCACCAAAAGTATTTTGGAATTTGATATCAGCAAAAGCAGAAATAGGAACTTGACGGAAATCACCAGTTTTTTCTCTGAAAGTCAATTTAATATTCATAAGTTGGTCTATGTTCTGTCTGTATTCTTCTCTCAATCGCAACTGAACAGGATAATCATCATCAGCCGTTCTGTATTTAGTTACTTCAGTACCATATAGAGCAGTTCTAATTGCAGAACTTATCTGAGAAGTTGATAGCCCTTCTTTGTTAGCTTTTTCTCTATTTATCTCTACTAATATCTCAGGTTTGTTTAACTCCAAGTTTGACTGTAGATTCTCGATACCTTGTATATTCAATGAGTCAACTAAAGTATATTTGAATTTTTTGGAGAAATCTACAAGTTTATCAAAGTCAGCACCACTTATCTCGATATTTATTGGTTTACCCGTTGGAGGTCCACCTTGTTCTTTATCAACTTGAATATCAACTCCTGCCATTTCTCCAATTCCTTTCCTGATTTTCTCCATGTATTCCCAAGTATTTTCACCATTTCTTTTTCCGAATTCTACGAAGGAAACAGTTACTTTACCTTTATTTGGTTTTACACTTCGGTCAGGATTCATAGGGTCACCAGCACCTACCCCAACATTTGAAATTACAGATGTAACAATCGGATTATTTTCTCCAACTATATCGATTACTTTGTTTTCAACAATAGTAGTGATACTATCAGTTATTTCTGCTCTAGTACCCAGAGGTAATTCTAGATAAACCATCACATTATTAGGATCAGGATTAGGGAAGAACTCAACTTTAGGAGTCGCAACTGCAAATATAACTACACTTAATATAAGAGCTGCAAACACACCTGCTAGAACTAATGCAGGTCGCTTACCTTTTAATATATAAGTCAAAGTAGATTTATATGTATTAATTAACCAAGGCACAAATGTAGCTTGGAATCTTCTAATAATAATTGGAGTTAGGATAAATTTGTTAAACCAGAATAATACGATGGCAATCATAATCAAATTACCAAGCGTAGATACTCCATTTAACGATAATAATAATCCCAAACCAAAAATACTAAATGTTGTTATATAGAATCCCTTAGTTGGTTTTTTAGTAGCTCCTTGCTTTACGGAGTCCATAAATTGGACAGCGAATACTGGGTTGATTATAAAAGCAACTATAAGAGAAGCAGTCAAAAGTATAATCAATACTGCAGGCAAGAAGAACATAAATTCACCCATTATCCCAGGCCAGAAAAGTAGTGGGAAGAAAGGTGCTAATGTTGTTAATGTACCCGCAAGTACAGCTGAGAAAACCTCTCCAGAAGCTGTATTAGCAGCTTCTTTTATCGGCATTCCTTCAGTAAAATGGAGTCTGTATGTATTCTCAACAACTACAATCGCATTATCGACGAGTATCCCTAATCCGAGTAGAAAGGAGAAAGTCACGATAATATTGAATGTAAAGTCTAATGGTGGAAGAACTATAAATGAAATAGCCGCAGATAATGGCACAGCTAACCCAACATAAACTGCATTACTAACACCCATAAAGAACATAAGTACAACTGTTACTAATATAAAACCGATAATAACTGAGTTAATTAGATCTGTAATTGCGACTCTTGTATTATCAGATAAATCACCAGTTATTGTGACATTCAAATCATCAGGAAATACATTTTCTTTCATATCCGCTATAACAGCGTTTATCTCATCGGAAGCTTCGATTAGATTTTCTCCACTTCTTTTGATTACACTTAATGCTATTACAGGTTTTTTGTTCATTCTAGCAAAACTACTTCTTTCCTCATTAGTAAACTCAATAGTAGCTATATCACGCAAATATATTTTATCGCTCTTGCTACTTGTTACTAATATGTTCCCAATCTCAGATACATCGTGGAATTCACCTATTACTCGTATTGCTCTTTCAAGTCTTCCGACGTCCAAATTACCACCACCGATATTGACGTTTTCATCTTTGATAGCACTGTACACATCGTTAAAAGATACATTAGCTGCTGTCATTCTATATAAATCTAGGTTGACTTGAACTTCTTTTTCTAATGCGCCAATCATATCAGCACGAGTTATTTGAGTAAGACCTTCTATTCTGTCTTGCAAATCATCAGCATAATTCTTCAAAATATCTAAGTTGTAATCACCAGATATATTAACTGTCATTATGGGCATTTCTGAAAAATCAATCTCTTGTACAATTGGATCTTGATCCAAATCTGTAGGTAAATCTTTCATTGCCATATCAACTTTATCAGCAATTCGTTGCTTTGCAACTGCTGGATCTATATCAGTATTGAACTCTACAGTAATAGCTGAGTAGTTCTGAACGGATTGACTGACTATCTTTTTCACACCAGAAACTGATTTCAATTGTTGTTCAATTGGTCTAGTTACTAGTGTCTCTATATCATCAGGAGAAGTCCCTTGGTATATTGTTTGTATGTAAATAGTTGGAATTACTATCTCAGGAAACTTCTCTTTAGGTAAGCCCATATAAGCTAGCAAACCTATAGCAACTAAGATAAATGATAGAACAAAAATACTGACTCTATTATTTATCGCCCAGTTGGTGGGCTTAAAAATTGGATTAGACATATATTTCTCTGTTTATTTCTGTTGATTTGTTTTAATTAAATCGCCTTCTCTTACATTCTCATAACCTACTGAAATGATTTTGTCATCTAGTTTCAAACCACCTATTATCTCAGTAACGCCATTATAAGTTTTCCCTTTCACAATTATCTTCTTAGCTGCTTCCAATTTTTGATTCTTATTTTTACTTGCCACTAATACATAGTCAGTTGTACCTTCTTGTTGTATCAAGTTTGTAGGCAAAGTAATCGCATTTTCAATCTCAGCAGTTTTGAATTTAACTGTTGCTAGCATTGCAGGTTTTACTTTGCTATATACTGATTTTGGTAAATCGACATAAATACTTACAGTTCTGTTAACTCTATCAATAGATTGAGAAATAGCACTTATAGATAAGTTCAATGTATCTATATCCAAATCAGGGAATATTATATTAGCTTTATCACCTTTTTTCAATTTACTTGCAACCGCTTCTGAAATTTCAGTTTTCACTTTTAGATTGCTTTCACTTACCAAATGGAATGCAGGTACGCTAGGCGATGCAGTTTCACCCTCTTTGATATATATTTTATCAATTACCCCACTAAATGGAGCCGTGATACGCATATTTGATAACTCTTCGTTTAATATAGCGATTCTGTTTTCCATAGATTCTTTATCATTCTTAGCTTTTAAGAAATCTACTTCACTACCTACATTTTTTTCCCAAACGCCTTTTTGTTTCTCAAATACAGTTTTGATAAACTCATAACTATCCTTAGCTTCTTTTAGTCTTTTTAGTACCATTTGATTGTCTATTTGTGCTAATAATTGACCTTTAGTAACTCTTTGACCTTCTTGTACTGATACGTTACTAACAACTCCCATTGCTTTGGGATTCATATTCACATCTTGGTCAGATTGCACTTCGCCATAAACACTAGTATAGTGAGAAAAAGGATTCTTATTCAAATCCATAACTTCGACTGGTACTGCTTTTTCTACAGTTCCCAACTGCAAACGCAAATCTGCAATTTTTGTATCTAAATCAGCTCTTTCTGATTCTAGTTTCTTTAACCTTTCTTCGATTGATATTTCAGAGTTTGCACTTTCTGAACATGATACAGCAAATAATGAAACTGACATTATCATTAGTATTATTATATTTTTTGCTTTCACTTTATTTTAATCCTATTTATTATTTATTTTGCTATTCTATATTTATCTGAATAATTGCCAAGTAGTTGGTCTAATTGAGCGTAAGATATAAGCAACTCGAACTTAGTTCTTAGGTTATTAATCTTAGCCGTTCTCAGTGCTAGATCCGAATCATTAATTTCTAAAAGAGAACCAATTCCTTCTTCATATCTGATTTTAGAAATATCATAACCTCTTTGTGCTTGACTTATATTTCTTGTATTAGCTTCTAGTTGTTTTTGAGAAGATTGAATTCTCTTTACCAGATTTTTTACTTGCGATTTCAATGATAATTCTACTAACTCTGTTTGAGTTTTAGTCTTTTTCAAATCCAATTCAGCTTTCTCTACTCTAGCATTTGTTTGTAAACCAGAGAATAAATTCATTTTGAATCTTAATCCTACTTGCGAAGTACTTGCAGTTGGGAAGTTGAAATCATTTGATTGACCTTGCAAAGAGTAGTTCCCAAAAGCAGATAGAGTTGGTAAATACTCCGATTCGTAAACGGCGATAAAATCTTTGTTTACTTCTTCCTGCATATTAAGTGCAGATAACTGTGGATTGACTAATAGTATTTGATCCTCTATTTCTTCTATTTTATATTCATCACTATAATCATCTTTGAATGAATTTAATTGGTCTGTTAAATCAATTTTTACTTGAGGCTCCATACCCATTATAACTTTCAAGTTATTCTTTGCAGATTCATATTCATTTTCAGCTGATATTAATTGAGGTGCAAAGTTCTCCACTTGTACTTCTGCTCTTATCATATCATACTCTCCAATTAGCCCTTCATCGAAAAGTGTTTTGATATCTTTGAAGCTTGTTTCAGCATTAGTTTTACTTGCTTTTACCAATTCGTAAGACTCCTTTTGCAATAAAGCTTGCATATAAGCGCTTTTGACGTTGAATACTAACTCATCCACCTTCACATTCATATTCAATTTGGCCGCATCGTAATAATTATCAGCTCCAGAAATTGAACGGAATACCGCCGAATTGAATATAGTTTGAGAAACATCTATTCTTGCATCTATCGCATTATCTGAAGATGCATCAATAAAACGTCCAGGTCCACCGGTACTTCCATCAGGATTAGGAAACAAGCCTCCAGAAATAAAGAATCTCATCGGTTCTAAATATCTAGTGTAGTTAGCACTTAGATCAACAGTTGGTAGTGCATGACCATAGGCTTCATCAACATCTGCTTCTGCCTTATTTACATCATAAAGAGCACTTTTTAGCTGCTTATTATTCTCTAATGCCAATTTGATAGCGTCATCTAGTGATACTTTTTCTTGTGCGAATGTATTTATAGTTGCGAACAACATAATTGCTAATAGAGCATTTAAGCTCTTCCCGTAATTCATTTTTCTTCCTTCAATTTTATTTTTTATCATTTTGTTCTCTCTCTATTATCTTATTGTATTTAGTATATCCTTCACGGGAGAATACTCCTTCGAAGAAAATCATACTCAAGTAATCATACAATTCTTCCATAGAATGTTGGTTACTGTCTATTGCTATCGTAAACATGTGGTTCATCATAGCATAATACATTTCAGATACTATTTTTATTGGAATGTCTTTTCTAAAGTAATTTTCTTCTAAACCTCTAGAGTAAAAATCTTCGAAGACTTTGACTATACTTTCACGTCTAATCTCTTCAACTTTCATTGATAACTCTGGAGCATTTCTCTTTAAATCTTTTAAAAAAGCTATAGGCGCATTTGTTAAGTCTTTTGCGTTTCTATATCCTATCAATCGCATCTTCTCTAGAAAATCAATGTCAAGATCATATATATCTTGAAACATATCTTTCTTTTCAGTAATTCGACATTTCATTACTTCCCAGAAAATTTCTTCTTTGCTATTGAAGTGCTGATAGATAGTTTTCTTACTAATTCCAGCAGCTTTAGCTACTTCGTCAACAGTAACTTTAGTATATCCGAACTGCATAAATTCTCTTTGTGCAGCTTGTAATATCTTTTCTTTAGATGATATTGGTTTTTGTTTTGTCATTGTATGGAAACTATTTACACTATATTAGTTTATTATTGTACAAAATTATGATTCCATAACGAATAAAGCAACAAAAAAGTTCACTAAGAAACCGAATTAGTGTTGTCAGTTTCCGTACTCTTTTGTCCTTTATTATGAAATTTAGCCTATATTAGACCAGATAGTTTCCTGATAACCCACTCTGTAGCAAAGCACATAAGTGAAATAATTAGAAATAGGGGTAGGTTCCAAAGTGCATAATCTTGCTTTTTGGAGATGAATTTTTCTTTGAAATTTTCTTTTGCTTTTATTTCATCAAAAAGTTTCGATATAGTATTAGAATAAAACTTGCCATCAGTTGCCTCAGAAATACTATTTAATAGGTTCTTATTCATAGTCAAATCCGAGTATTCGGGATTCATTTCACCGACAATAAACCTACCGGTGCTTTTACCCATCACATCTTTACCGATACTAGCTTGCCCTTCATAAGTGTAATCTCCTTTGGAAAGGTTTTCTAACTTATAGTAGTACTGACCATTGCCAATATCTGAAAGCAATAGTTCTCGAGGTTTACTATTTTCACTTTTAACTGTAACTGCGATTTTAGCCTCATCTACTGGTAAGTAGCTATCATCATACAATTGTGCTATGAACTCAACAGTTTCGCCTTCTGTATATGTACGTTTATTAGTTTTTAGCACAAAGGAATCAAAGCTGTTATCAATACTTAACCAACGAACGCTATTATCCATCAGTTGCGAATATAGATCTACTACATCTTTGCCTTTCGATAATTCCTCAGCATATCCTTGTAGTTTCCATCTTTGCAGACCGTAGCCCAACACAAAAATCCCTCTTTTATTACCTAATGTACGTGAGACTATAAGCGGCTCATTCATTGCACTATTGCCAAAAGTATAGTTCATCAATATGTTTGCTTCTGGATTCGGTTTTATGAAAGTCTCGGTTTTGGAAATAGGGGGGAGGGCATTCCATTTTTCTATATCGCTTTTGTCGCCATTAACTCTTAAGATAGAGTTACCGACTTCCTTAGCATTAACACTTGGTAATACTTCCATCTCATTTCTTCCTTCAGAAAGAACTGTAAATGGGATGTGTTCACCTAGTTTAGCTAGTTTCTTGTAATCGATATCGCTCGAAGCTATGAATAGAAGTGGCTTACCTCTATCTAATTCTCGCTTTATTAGTTCCATGTACTTCACATCAGTTGAAGCATTAGGAAACCCTACAAGTATTATTATCTCTGCATCTTGTAGGTCTTTCTGCTTGAAATCATCATAGAAGCTAGTTGCATTTTTCTGTACGTACTTATGTAACTCCTGATTCTTATTCTTTGTTAGCTCTTTTACTAGGAAGGATACATCGTAGCTTGGTCGTCCACCGAAAAGGGCAACACTTTTCTTATTTTCTAATACTCTTACTATATCAGATTTGCTATTATTTAGCTTAGTTATCTCTTCATCGAAGCTATCTACAGTAGCGTTTAGCTTATAGTTTCCAGGTCTATCAGGTGTAAAAGAGAATTTGAGCTTATACCTAGTCTGATTCTTTACTAGTTTGACTTTCTCTTCACCTATTAACTTACCATTAGTAGTTACCTTTACGTTCACCTCTTTATCATAAATACCATTTGCATCTAGATTAATAAATATAGGAGTAGGAGTATTAATGTAAGAGATTTCATTCGTTATTAAATCTGTGATTTTCAAATCCTTAGGGCTATTAGTATCGCCTATTCCAACAGAAAATACTGGTTTACCAAAGCTCTGAGCTGCATAGAAAGGGTTTTCTCCAGCATTATATGCTCCATCAGTTATCAACACAACGGCTTGTATATTAGAGGTGTCTTGGCGGTATTCTAACTCTCGTAGAGCTTTAGAGATGTCAGTTCGCTTCCCTTTGGTATCCAAAGTTGTCAAACTGTCATAATTCAAATCATTTATATTATCAGAAAAGCTAAAATAAATATCTTCTTTGTCTGCTTTCTGTTTTATCTCTTTTATGATATCGCTGTAAACTTCTTTTCTATCTATACTTGCATCTTCTATGGATATGGATTCACTATTATCTATCAGAAATGCAATTTTGGGTTTTATCACTTCGTCGAATGAATTAGTAACTATCGGTTGGAAAATTGCAAATAGCAATAGTAGCATTCCTATAATCCTAAGAGAAAGTAGGGTAGTCCTCTTCGCCCCTGATATTGGTGGGTTTGTGTTTCTATACGAATAGAAACTCACCCCAATAATGAGCAAAGCCAATACTATAAATAATACCCAAGAACCACTAATCGCCAAACTATAAGAATTCATTAACTAATTCGTTTATTGCAAAATCATTAATACGAAGTAGCAATTTATAAAGTTTAATATCAGCAATAAAATAAAATATCGCTGAACTTTATTAATTTACATTTTTTATAATCACAAAAACTAAAAAACAATGGCATTAGAATATTACCAAGCCGAAGTATATAACATAATTCAAGAAACTCCAGCAGTTAGAAGGTTTCAACTTCGATTCAACGATTTAGATGTATTTGATTTCAAAGCAGGGCAATACGTTAAAGTTGATATGCCTCTAAACAGCACAAAAAATTATCGTCAATATTCTATTTCGTCTGAGCCAAAGGGCAACAACGAGATAGAACTTCTGATAGTACTCAAAGAAGGGGGAGACGGTACTGAATATATGTTCAACAAAGTAAAAGTCGGATCTACACTTAATGTTTCTCGTGCATTGGGTCGCTTCGTATTACCCGACACTATTGACAGAGAAATCTGCTTTATCTGTACTGGTGTGGGACTAGCTCCATTCCGTTCTATGTACTTAGATGTATTGAACAAAAATATTCCTCACAAAGGAATGCACCTTATCTTCGGTACACGTAATAAACAAGATTTATGTTATCCGGATGAGCTATTTGCTTTGGACAAAGAAGATAATAACTTCCACTACCATCCTGTACTATCTCGTGAAGAAAGTGCTGATTGGACTGGCAAGAAAGGATATGTTCACCCTATATATAAAGAGCTATTTGCAGAAAAGCCAGACGCGATATTCTACCTTTGCGGTTGGGATGATATGATAAAAGAAGCTCGTGCGAACCTAATGGAACTCGGATACGGCAGAAGGGATATACTCTTTGAGAAATATGATTAACATTATTTAGAGTTCACTGAGCGGAGCCGAAGTGAATAAATAAATTGAAATTACTTATAAACCCTAGCTTTAGCTGGGGTTTATTGTTTACAATGACTTCAATGTCCACAACCAAGCGTCTCCAATTTCTTCGTCTTGCACAATATCTGTAAATTCGAACAAATTATTTTCTAATATTCTTGTCGATGCGTTGTGTTTAGGTTCAGTCTTAGCTGTAATTATCACACTTGGGTCTTTACTAATAGCAATTGAAATTAGTTCTGTGCATGCAAAAGAAGCAATACCCTCACCTTCAAATTCTTTGAATGTCCAGTAAGCAATTTCAACTTTACCGTCTTTTGGCTGACCTGTAAATCCACATGATCCAACAACTTGATTTCGTCTAATTACTAGATATGATACCCAAGGAAGATTAAAACCAATTTTAGGGTAATATTCTTTGTAGATATTTAACAATTTCTGACATTCTATTGATTCAAACAGTTGATCAGATTCGTTTTCGTTTAATTGTAATATTCTTAGTTCCATTTTTTCTATTATTAGTATAAATATCAATTATTCAAATTTAGGGACATTAGTAAATTAAATCAAAATAAAAACTATTGTAGTTAAAAAGAATCTAAGCCTTAAAACTCTGTTTGAGAAATATAATTAACATTTCTTAGAGTGCACTGGCATGGCCGAAGTGAATAAATAAATTGAAATTATATACAAACCCTAGCTTTCGCTGGGGTTATTGTAATTATATAATACTGAATCTACAGTCAGCAAGACCAAAAAGTACAATTCTAACTTTTTCCCAACTCTCACTTCCTTCTAAACATATAATAACCTCCACCCAAGGCAAGCATAATCATAGTAGTTAGTCCCATATTCAAGAATAGGCAATTAGTTATTGGATTTTATTCTATTAGTATAATTGCCCTGATAAAAGATATTCTTAATCCTTATTGTTTTATAGCTTTCCAAATAGAACCATTTTTAGTTGTTAGTATTTCTAATTTTCCACTGTCAGAAAGCCCTTTCAAAAAATCTTCACTTTCTTGTCTTGGAGTTCCCGAAAGTACAGAATACTCTTTTGCTGTGAGCGTATTATATTTTGAGAAGAGTGTTTCCCAATTCTTACTATATTCACTTTTTGCAGTATTAGAATTAAGTTTTAGAATAGATGTTTCATAAAAAGGATAGGGTTTTGAACCATAAATAGTCTCTTTATTACCAGCTTTATCTAAAAAGAAAATTGTAGGGAATCCCCTTACTCCATATTCTCTAGCTATCTTTAAATCTTCTTCGAATAGAGCTTTTGCCTTTCCATCATAATCAGTTTTTAATTGCTCAACATTAAGCCCAACTTTTTTAGCAGCAGTAGCCAAGTGCTCCCATTTCGCAATATTTTTCTTCTCTAAAAATACCATTTCACGTATTTCTCTCATAAACAATAGTGCTTTGGCTTCATCTTGTAGCTGTGCTGCTTTGAATGCAATAGAGGGAGGGTAAGAAGAGTCGAGTGGATCTTCCAACCATACATCTCCATCTATAGGCATATCGTAATGAGTACTTACTTCGTCCCAATGTCCAGCAACATCTGAAGGTTTGCTTATTCCACCACTATTGTAGCTCCAATCTGGCAACAAACCACCCATTCTGTATTCAATCTCAATTTCATCGCCGTATTCTAATTTGAGTTTTCTCAATTGTGGTTCTATTCCCCAACAAGATGAACAAATCGGGTCAGTAAAGTAAACTACTTTTATTTTATTATCCTTAGACTGTCCGGTTTTAGGCGTTGAGTCTTTTGAATCTTGATTTGGTATTTCACATATTCCAGTTACTGGGTCACATAAAAGTGGATTGTTTTTTAATGTATCGTTTTTCATATTATTTATTTTTGAATACCCTTGGTAAGTTGTGATACTCAACAAGGTAATAAGTAAAACTATGATATTTATTTTAAACTTCATCATCTTATTTTTATTAATTCACCATCATCAAAGCCTGTTGTTATAGCCTTAGCATTCTTTATCAATGTATTGTTAAAGCTACCTTCATTTTCTAGCTTCGACAATTCAATTCTACAATACTCAAAAATGTTTTCCCACTCTTCATTCTGAATGCTATCTGGTAATCTCAAATATCTATTAGGTTCGGTGGGCGACTCTATACAGGCCCAATCATCATCATCTTCTGTATATTCAAATGCTCCTACCAAGTAAATCATATACCCTTTATCGCTTTCCATAATACCAAAATTAAAAGCAATTACAGAATCGGGAGGTGTACCTTCATTTTTCTCAATTTCGTTTAGCCAATCAATTATTTCTTTTTTCATCATCACTCCTTCAATACCAAATCTATACACATAACTACTTTCAATATAGTGAATTTATTTTAAAAATTATATCCAAAATGTAGTCCAGGCTCAGGTGTCCATTTTGGCCACTTGTCATCTTTTTTTCTAAACCCATCAGGCATTTCAGTATAGTAAGGACGTCCAGCAATTCCAAGAGATGGTTCTATAAAAAATCTATCATTAAAAAGCTTAACATGATAACCAACGCGATATGTGTTAAATATATGGAACCCATTACCAACTGTATTTCCGCTTTCATTCTTGAATGTTTGCCACAACGGAGCTACGTGTATTGCAGCATAAAGTCCATTCCAAAGATACCTTTGATAAGCAATCGCAAACCCATATTCTCTTATATAACCAGGAAATTTTTCGATAGGAGTTATGTTTGCACTATTATAAAAAGGATTAATACCAAGGGGCCAAGCATATTTCCAAGTTTTTAATTCAAGCGAAATTACATCCTTGCCAGTAATACGATAGCCTAAATTTAATTGAATAAAACCGGGTGCATTTGGATCATTAGGAATGAAATTACCTAAAATAAATAAGGTACTTCCAACAAAGTAATGTTTGTAAGTGCTGTCTGTTTCAGAGTATTGAGATCGAACTTGTAGAGTGCTTGCCATTATTAAGGTCATGGCGAATAATAGAATTTTCATTTGCGTATCCTTTTTAAAATAGTTTTAAATTATACTACAAAATTAAATTGGAGAAGTGCTTAAATTCGTTCGCTTAAGTTAAGAAATGACACTTACCCTTTCTTTTTATCTATTATCCTTGATCTTAACCTACTTAATGATTGAGGCTGAATGCCTAAATAACTTGCTAATTGGTGTTGTGGCACTCGTTGGATAAGGTCAGGTCTCTTTTGCATTAAGTTCAAGTATCGTTGTTCGGGTGATGAAGTCTTAAACTCATCAAAATCAATATATTGTCTGGCTAACAGTTCTTCAGATAATACTCTACACATTAGTTCGAATTTTGGAAATTTAGTAAATAATTCTATTTCCATATCTGGGATTGCAACGATTAGTATGCTATCCTCTACACAACTAATATAATATTCAGATGCAGCTTTGGTTTTTACGCAATCAGGTGTAAACCCTTCCATTTCAGTAAAGAAAGCGGTCGTTTTTTCTTCACCATCTATTATGTAATATTTCCTTATGCAGCCTTTGAGAACAAAATAGTTATCTTGCGATTTCTGCCCTTCTTGGAGTAGAATAGTCCCTTTTTTAACAGAGCGGAATATATCTAACGAAAGTATTGCATTCTTCTCATCATCAGTGATGGAAATGTATTTTGATATAAAATCAAATAGTATATCTTGCATAGATTTATGTTCTTAAAGTTGTTATTTACAATTACCACCAATTATTCAAAAATACAAACATTATTAAAAAATCTCAATCTATAATTATCATCACTCCTTCAACACCATGTCTATACACATAACTGCTGCTAGTATAAGAAGACGTACAGAGTCGTTTTGTGCTACAGTTGGCTCTATCTCGAGCATATAGTTATCGGCACTAGTGAACAACTCTCGACCAATTCCTGCCCATTTCTTAGCTACGTGAGCCAACTTGACATCACCTCTAATGAAATCAAAATTCCAGCTGGTCCATTTCCCTTTGAGTGAGCAAACTACATTATCCGCAGCATCAAACACATCGAACTTCCCACCAATAGAGAAGAATTTCTGCTTGAAGCGACCGACTAGCACATCATTCTCATCGAATACTTCCACATTTGACAAGAAAATCGAAATACCACGCTTTACGGTTAATACCTTTCTTCCATCAGCAGTTTTTATTTCTATATCGAATGGTGTCGCACGCTTATAATCGGTAAACCTAAATATCTTAGTGAATATTCCTAGCTTTTCTTCCCTGCAAGTCATAATCATCTGCTGAGTATTCGGGTCGAATATATCGTAATTATTTGCTGCTTTGAATATTCCTCTGTGCTCTTTGACGAAGAATAAGTTTTTATTAAGTATTGGGTTCATTATATATTACTTCTAAAGTTATTGAAAAAATTCCCTAACACTTCCTATAAAAGTCCCAATAAAAAAGAGACTTTCTAATACTAGAATAGTGTATAAAGACGATCGTAAATACTTTTCACTAAATTTAGCCTTTTTATAAGGAAAAAGATTGACGAAAAGTCCAAAAAAGAAACCTAACATCGGTAAACCAACGAAAAGGGTAATAATGGTTGACTTTATAATATCATTCTTTGTAGCAAGCTCTCCTGTTAAGTGAGTTGCATTACTGTCATTAGTGAAGGAACTAAATAATAGAGTAAACAATGCTATTGTTAGTATATAACCTATTAATTTATTTCTTTTTTTACCTGATAAAATTTCAACTTTTTCCATGATTTCCTATTTGATTTATTTTATATTTGTAGCTCATACAGTGTCTAATTGTAGCTCAAATTACACAATTTTTGAGCTTTATTTCAAATTATTTTGAGCTGCAAATTAAAAATAAATTAATTATTCTTCTTATTGGAAATGATAGAAGCTAATATAGAAATGATTAATACCGAACCAATTATAGCTAATGAAATGGTAGAATGAAAATGATAAAATGGCATTATCAGCATTTTAACACCTATAAATGATAATATAACAGCTAAACCATAGTTGAGCTTTGAGAACATATCCATAGAATTAGCTAACAAGAAATAAAGGGATCTAAGACCTAGTATAGCAAAAATATTGGAAGTGTATAGAATGAAAGGGTCATCTGGTGCTATAGCAAATATAGCAGGAATGCTATCTACAGCAAATATTAGATCTGTCAATTCTATCACAGTAATTGCAACAAATAGTGGCGTTACCATTTTAATACCGTTCTGAACCGTAAAAAATTTATCACCATCAAAATGATCACTAACTTTATAAAATTTATGTACAAGTTTGACTGCAAAATTGTTTGACATATCTTTTTCTTCTTCCATATCATGACTTCCCCAAGATTTTATTCCGGCGAGAATTAAGAAGAATCCAAAAATAGTTAGTACCAAATTAATCTGTCTAATGTCACCTTGTGAATCTAAGCCTAAGAATGGTGCATTGACATAAGTTAGTTTTATTAATTCGACACCTGCAAAAATAAAAATAGCTCTAAATACCAAGGCACCAATAACTCCCCAAAAGAGGACCTTGTGTTGGTATTTTTTAGGAATTTGGAAGAATTTGAAAACTAATATAAAGACGAAAAGATTATCGACCGAAAGTGCTTTTTCAATCCAGTAAGCAGCTTGAAATCTCGAAAAATTGTCTGTTGTCCCTTGTGGATGGTCTAATAGATAATATATAACACCGCTAAAAATCATGGATAATGAAATCCATACTAATGACCAGATGAGTGCTTCTTTATTTCTGACTTCGTGCGCCTTTTTATTAAAGACACCTAAGTCGAGTAACAGCATAAAAAAAATGATTATTACGAATCCAGCAAGAATGCCAGGGTGGTTGAAGAGATGATCCATTCTGTTTATTTTTAAGCCTAAAACTGATATTATCAGTTGGTTAGTTGGTAAAAAATTATTTAAAGGAATTCAAATAATTTGATTTGATGAAATCTATAATTACAATTTCTTGTTAATTAGTTTTTTTATTTGAAACTCATTAGGTTCACTTTTGTAATACAAATTACAAAAATATCTAGTTCTTATTAAAAATTATTTTAATCTAAAAAAAAGACCACTCAATGTGAGTAGTCTTGTTAAATTTTCAAATGATAATTAAATCTATACTAATTTATCAATCATCTTGTCAACAATACCATAAGCAACCGATTCTTCAGCTGACATCCAGAAATCACGATTGAAATCTGCCAAAACTTTTTCAAAAGATTGACCGCAATTATCCGCTAATATTTGGGCACTTAGTTCTTTTGTTTTAATAATTTCATTCATTTGTATTTCCATATCCGCTGATTTACCTCTGGCACCACCGCTTGGCTGGTGTATCATTACTCTAGCGTGTGGTAAAACGAATCTTCTACCTTTTTCACCAGCTGATAGCAATATAGACCCCATAGAAGCTGCTAATCCAGTTGCTATAGTCGATACAGGGCTTGAAATCGCTTTCATTGTGTCATAGATAGCAAATCCAGCAGTTACGTATCCACCAGGGCTGTTTATTATCAGTTGTATCTCTTTACCCGGTTCTTCCATTTCTAAGTAAAGCAATCTATCTATTATGTGCTTAGCCGAATCATCATCTACTTCACTCCAAAGGAATATCTTACGGTCAGCTAATATTCTACTATCTATTTTATCTTGTACTTTTTGGTTGTTGCTCATTTTTCTAGTTTTTATGATTTTTAAAAATATAATTTACGAATTAACTCATTAAATACTGATAAGTAATATTTTTAGTGTTTTTTGTGGGGAAGTTTGACACCAAAAAAAGTCCATTCTCACCAATGGTCTTAATTCATTATTCTTCAAATTCCTTTTTGACACTTTCAACGAGATTGGGATTCCCAACTCTTTCTGCTAAAAGCAATGATGTTTTCTTCAACTCTTCTGCTTTTTCCGGCTCATTATTATTCTTATATAACTCAAAAACTTCTTTGAAACAACTAACATAATTGAAGTTTTGATAGTTAATATTCATCTGATTTCTCTCATTCATAAATGGGAATTGAAGATAATCCGTTAGAAAAACATTTTCAATTAAGTTCTTGTTGTAATCTGTTAAATCAATCTTCTCTTTTGAGTACCTAAGAGCTAATCCAGAAACATATAAGTTATTGCTGTACTTTTCATACAAATGTTGAAATAAAGTCATACCCATGTATATATTTCTTTCACCCTGATAATTATTAACTATATGCTCAACCACTTTTTCCCAGTTCTGGTGATATTCGTCAATATCAATATTTCCTAATTCAAGAGGTTTGATGTTTAACGTTTCAAAAATATTATCTCGGTACTCATCTAGTAATAGGAAATCAAGGCTGATGGGAAGTACGTCTGTTCTTATGTTCTTTGCATCTTGAAGCATCCAAAGTGGGTATGAGTCATTATCATTTTGAATAAATATGATTGCATTTTCTTCTAGAGAATTTAAAACATTATAGCTATAATCTAATAATTGATAAGAAATAAAGTTAGTATCGTACCATGTTTTATTTACAGATTTCCTTAACTCATAATTCATACTACTTTCAGCATAAGAAATTACACTAGAATGAATACCTGGAAATTTGGGGTTCATAGCATAGGCTTTTAATAATTCTTCACTACTGTCGGTACCTACACCATTGGTTAGATAAGAAAGATAGTAATCCATAAATGTTTCTGGAATATATTGATGCATTAACTTTACTATGTCTCCACCTTCCATTAAATAATCCGATTCGTTTACGAAATCTGAACGCCAATCTGCTGTTCCCTGCGAATTCCTGCAAGAACGAAAATAGTTATACCAAGCATTTTCTGATAAACTGTCTTTAGCTAGTTCCTTTGACCAAAGTTCTGCTTGTTCCACATAGTAAGAATGTGGTTTGGATTCCATTGCAAAGGATATTTGTTGTTCTGGAATTTGACTTTTCAAGGAATTAATACTGAAAAAAGAAAATATTAGAAGTGAATAAAGTACAATACTTGTTTTCATAAGAACCTAACTTAATGATAAAAAATAATTCTAAAAATTACGTTTTTGATTTTATAAAAGATTCAAAAAAAAAAGACCATTCTTGCGAATGGTCTAACTTTTTTTCTATTTAGCTGATGGTCTGACACCACTACTCAATCCCTTTTTCTTAAAGTACTCCAAAATCTCAGCATTTGTCTTATGCTCTAATATTTTGGCTAATGCTTTTTTCTGGAATCTCATGTATTGGACAGCATCGAAATCTTTTTTACTCTTCGGTTTCTTCATGATTATACATTATTAGTTTGCAATCAACTAGTTTTGCAGGATTATTAGGGTTTTTGACTTTTTTATCTGAGATTGAAAAACCTTTTATCTTCAAACTCTCAATTCTAAATATACTTTCTCTTGGAAATAAAGTGTAATGTTCCGTTGGAATAATTGCTACTACAGTTGAATCAAGAATATTATCATGTAAATAATTAAATACTTTTCTTGGATTTTGAATTTGCCACATTCCTCTTATTCTAAGATTAGTGATTCCTAAAGGGTCAACTCTATTTACTCTCCCTAATTCTTTAGTTACATTGAATTCTACATTAGGAATTTGGTTAATACCATCGGATATTTTACTTTTTATAATCTCATAAGTTTTGTGATTAGCAGCATAAATATTCCCGTAAACCATCCATAACGATTTTAATTCTTTATCATCAGTATGACCAATACAGTAAATAAGTTCTTTTTCTTCCCAAACTTCACAACTTCTACATTCATTTATTATCATTGTACTATTTGATTTGAGTTTAGATTTTGGATAAGAACTATTCAAGGCAATGTCGCTTTTTTGTCCTTGAGTTTTTTTTACTTCAATTGCATCACCACCTTTTATCATTATATCGGGTGGGTTATTCTGATTACCTAACCAAGAAAATAAATAATTATACTTCTCTAATTTTTTGGATTCATTTGTTTCCTTTAAAGTATTTGCAAAAGAATCCTTAATGAAGATTTCTAATGCGTAACCTACACTATTGGCTCTGTTTCTACCTTGATAAATGGAGAGAATATTATAGTTATTATTCTCAACTATATTGCAAATAGCCTCTAATATATTAGTCATGATACTAATACCTTTTTTTCAAGTTCTAAACCTTGAGCTATTTCATTCTTCTCAATTTGATTCTTAATATGCATTGCTAAAAACTGAGCTAATTTAACAGGTACTGCATTTCCAATCATTTTATATCCAGCTGCTACCTTATTATAATAGAACACAAAATCGTCAGGAAATGTTTGAACTCTTGCACATTCACGAATACTTAATCTTCTATATAATAGTTCCTGACCTGGAACAAAGATCCTTATATTCTGTTCAATAAATTTCATTTTTGGAGCTTGTGGGTGAAGTGGAGCATGTCTTCCTCCTGCTTGTATAGTAAATGATTGCTCATCCCAGCTACGTACTCTGTTCCTCGACATAAATATAGTTGAAAACCCTCCAGTCATATACTCATGATTGGGGATTTTACATTCAAGTCCATTAGAATAATTTAATTCTTTTGCAGGGATTACACTATCTTTAAGGTCGTAAATAGCATCTTGTAGAGGTATTTTCGGATATGTTACAGTTGGGAATCTGAACTTGAATCCTAAATCTTTTCTAATTCCAATAAAAAAAACTCGTTTTCTATCTTGCGGTACTTTATAATCGCAGGCATTTAGTAAATGAAATGAAAGCTCATAGCCAGCTTCTTGAAACATAACTTTTATATTCTCTAATGCCTCTTTGTGTCTTGGTAATAACATGCCACTTACATTTTCAGCTAGAAAGAATTTAGGTTGTTTAGATGTTAGAATTCGGATAAAATCATAAAATAGTTGCCCTCTTTTATCATCTATTCCCTTCATTGCTCCTGCTTCACTCCAACTTTGACAAGGCGGCCCACCTATTAATCCATCACATTCAGGTATTTCATCTTCATGAACTTTGATGATGCTCCTCTTATCAAGAATTGTGTCTGTATGATTCTTTTCATAGGTTTCCCATATATCACTATCATATTCGTTTGCCCAGACTACATTAAACCCTGCATTTTCAAAGCCTAAATCAAGACCACCTGCCCCTGCAAATAATGAAACTATATCCATATCATTTCTTTTCTATTTTTAATTTTTATTCAAACAAATTATAAAATATTGATGGATTTCGCAATTTATTATTGTTGAATGTGGATATACAAAAAAAAGAGACCATTCTTGCGAATGGTCTCTTTTCAATTTCAATAGTTATCAGAATAATCTTAATAATTAAGCAATTCTAATAGTATATCATAAACCTTGTCTTCTGATGGTAAAACATCATTTTCGTAGTTCGGGTGGTATGGGATATGCGAATCTTTTGCTGTTAATTTCTTAACTGGTGCATCCAAATACTCGAAGCACTGATCAGAGATTTCTGATATAATATTACCAGAAACGCTCGTAGTCATAGTATCTTCGTGTACTACTAATGCTCTATTTGTTTTCTTAACTGATTCACATACAGCTTCCACATCCCAAGGAACGATAGTCCTAAGGTCAATTATCTCAACAGTTTTACCCGTCTCTTTTTCTATTCTCTTAACAGCGTTAACACTGTCTTTTACTCCCATACCGTAAGTGATTATAGTAGCGTCGTTTCCTTCTTTTACTATTCTCGCTTTACCAAATGGTAGTAAGTAGTTTTCGTCTGGTTCTACAGTCTTTGCGAACGGTAATCTGTACATACCTTTGTGCTCACAGAAGATAACTGGGTCTTGCAATCTACAAGCAGTCTTCAATAGACCTTTTGCATCTGCTGCATTCGATGGATAAGCTATAAGCAATCCCGGAATGTGCGAGAAGATTGACTCAATATTCTGAGAGTGACATAGACCACCGTGTATATATCCACCTACTGCAACTCTAGTTACAACAGCAGCAGAGAAACCACCGTTTGAACGGTATCTCATAGATGCTACTTCGTTTTTGTATTGCATAAATGCAGGCCAGATATAGTCACCGAATTGAATCTCGATTACTGGTTTCCATCCTTTAACAGCCATACCGACAGCAGTACCTACGATTGATGCTTCAGCTAAGGGAGAGTTGAACACTCTATCAGTACCAAATGCATCACTTAGCCCTCTAGTAGCAGTGAATACACCACCTTTACCGTCTTCTACATCTTCGCCATAGATTACCATTTTGTCATTTAGTGCCATTTCTTCGTGCAATGCGTGATTAATAGCATCTACGAGTACAGCTTCGTTCTCACCAGTTGGCTCACTTGTAGCATAAGGCAAATCACGAGTACTTTCATCAGCGAAGTTTTCTTTGATTGAGTCAGCTGGATCTGGATCTTCTTGTTCCAATGCCCAATCTGCAGCTTCAAATAATTCTGTTTTAACATCTGCCCACATTTTGTCAATTTCTTTTTGAGTAGAAATTTTATCTTTTATTAATTGTGCAGATAGTATTTTGATACAGTCTTTATCATCGGATTCTTTTTCTAATTCATCCATATCACGATATTTTCTTTGGTCATCTGATGAAGAGTGAGATAATAATCTAACTACATCAGCATGAATCAAAGCAGGACCTTTACCTGCTCTCATCCATTCGATAGCTTCTTCAGCAGCTTTCACAGATTCAAAATAATCTGTTCCATCTACTCTGATTTTTTTCAAATTTTCGTATTTACCAAATGCGTCAGAGATATCTCCGCCCATAGTTTGGTCTTTCTTTCTTACCGAGATAGCGTATTTGTTATCTTGGATACAGAATAGAACAGGCAATTTAGCTCTGTTAGCCCAATTCATTGCTTCGTAGAACTCACCTTGTGAAGTTGTTCCCTCACCAGATGCTACATATACGAACTGATCGCCACCTTCTTTCTTAATTGCAAGAGCAGTACCAGTTGCATTTAAGAACTGAGTACCAGTTGGTGATGATTGTGTTGGGAAATTTAATCTCGGATTACCGAAGTGACCGGGCATCTGACGACCACCAGTGGCGGGACAATCTTTCTTAGCAAAAGCAAGTAGGAAATACTCTTTCATAGTCATTCCTTTTGCATAAGTGATAGCCATATCACGATAGTAAGTCCAACCCCAATCGTCTTCTCTCATACGAAGACCAATCGCAGTTTGAATACATTCGTGACCACTAACTCCTATGTGGAAGAATGATTTACCTTGCTTTACGAATCCTAAGTGTATGTTGTCTGTTGTTCTTGCTGTAATCATATTACGCAAGGCACCCATCAAATGTGCTTTATCCATTTTCTTATTTTTTGAAGCTACTACTTTTTTTGTAGTAGTCTTTTTAGCTGTTGTTGCTTTCGATTTAGTGCTTTTCGGTTTGACCGGAGCTTTTTTTGTGCTAGTTTTTTTAGCCGCCATGCTTTACTCACCAAATTTTAATTAATATTTTTCTTATTCTTGTTTTATACAATTTCACAATTTACAATTTTAACATCTCAATTAAAAAATCTTATTTGTTAATTTATGATTAAACTTTACGGCAACCAAAAAATTTACAACTTGCTAACTAACGCAAGTACTAACAATTCTATTGCATCGACATATCTTTTTTATGGACCTAAGGGCGTAGGGAAAGAAGCTGTAGCAATAAAATTTGCATCATTTGTCAATAACATAGATGAATCTAAGTGGCTGAATTCCACTAATATTACATATCTCCATAAAACCCCAACAAATAAGTCAACCAAAAAAGCTGAGAATTTCTATGATAATTTCTCTGATGATGTAGTTGAGAGTATTAAAGATGAACTAAATAAGAAACAAGCAAATCCATATTATAACATAGAAATAGCTAATGCATCTCAAATCAGAATAGATACTATTCGTATTCTAAGAAAAAAGTTATCTACATCAAGTTCAAGTGGTAGGCGATTTGTAATTGTTTCTGATGCTGATACTATGAATCCAGCTGCTGCTAACTCTTTTTTGAAGACATTAGAAGAGCCAAACCCCAATACTACGATAATTTTAATAGCTGATAATATCAACTCTATGCTTCCGACTATTCTTTCTAGATCTCAAAAGATGAAATTCTCACCTCTTACTAATGATGAATTAAACGAGTATTTAGCGGATAATTATCCCGAACTAACTAGTGAAAAGAGGAGTATAATCACTTCATTTTCTCAAGGTTCAATTAGCAACGCAATTGATTTTATAGACCAAGATATTAGTCTTTTGGTTGAATCTACTATTAATTTGCTTCGAGCCTCATTGCAAAAATCTGGTTATCGTACATTATTATCAGAAAGAGTGGGTGAGTTAACTAAACTTAGAGATAAGAACTTGATAGTAACAGCTCTAAAGCTTTTGCAACGGTGGTTACAAGATGCACTACACCTTAGTAAAGGTGAAGATAAGCTAATAGTAAATATTAGCACTATTGATTCAATTAGGAAGTTCGCTAATTATTACGACAAAGCTAATTATTTCAAAGCGTTCGATTATATCGAACAGGCAATAGTCAAAGTAAATCGAAATGTAAGTTCCGACCTTTTGCTAATAGACTTATTCTTGAAGTTGAGGAATGAATTCCTGGGGTCAAAGCTCTAGTCTTTCTTATCAGGAGTACCAGACTTTTTCACATAGTCAGTCTCGTAGAATCCGGTGCCTTTTAGCATAACGCCTATTCCGGTGCCGATTTTTCTACGTACTTTCTTAGGTTTGTTTGCATCGAAACCCTTCACATCTTCTGGCCAAAACTCAAACGCATTTGAGTTAATACCTTGGATGTATTCGAACTCTTCACCAGTCTCGTCACATATATAAACATAAGTTGGCATATCAAAACAATTCAGATAGTTAATAATAATATGATTGCAAAAATAAGAAAAATCCGACTCTCAATATTAATATTGTAAGAAACCGACTTTCTTATATACTTTAGATAACGTTTTAAAGGCAACTTTATTAGCTTGCTCATCACCCTTTTTCAAGATATTAATTAACAAATCCTTGTCTTCTCTGTACCGCTTGAACTCCTCTCTAATCGGCGCTATATAAGCTGCTACAGCTTCTGCGACATCAGATTTGAACTTTCCATATCCCTCACCTTCGTATTCTGCAATTATCTCTTTAGCACTTTTACCAGTAGAAACAGATAAAAGTGTAATCAAATTCTCAATTCCTTCTTTTCCTTCTCCAACATTCACTTCACTTCCAGAATCTGTTACCGAACGCTTTATTTTTCGAATAATAGTATCATTATCATCTGTTAGGAATATCACAGCATTTTGATTGGGATCAGATTTCGACATTTTAGCTGTCGGCTCTTGCAAACTCATTATCCTAGCGCCGACTTCTGGTATATATGGATCTGGTATCACAAAAGTATCAGAATAGTGATGATTGAACCTTTGAGCAAGATTTCGAGTAAGCTCCAAATGCTGCTTTTGGTCGTCTCCAACTGGCACTGCATCTGCTTGATAAAGCAATATATCGCAAGCCATAAGTATTGGGTACGATAATAGTCCTACGTTTACATTGTCTGGTTTTTTCTTTGACTTATCTTTGAATTGAGTCATACGTTCTGCTTCACCCATACCAGTGAATGAGCTCATAACCCATGCTAATTGAGCGTGAGCTGGTACATGCGATTGGGTAAACATAACGGAAGTTTCTGGGTCAATACCGCAAGCCAAGAACATAGCTGCAGTGTCCAAAGTCCACGAACGAAGATTAGCTGGTTCTTGCTTTTGGGTAATAGCGTGCAAATCGGCTATCATAAAAAATGATTCGAATTCCTTTTGCATTTTATTCCAATTGGTAAGTGCTCCAGTGAGATGACCGATAGTTAGCACTCCCGATGGCTGTATTCCGCTTAGTATTCTCTTCTTCTCAGACATATTCTTTCTTGTTTTTGGATTTCTAATAATCCGAAAATTAATCAATTTTAGGAGATTATTATGATTTCCTAATTTAATTTTAAGTTGAGTCCTATAAAAAAAGGAAAGATTATTACGTTATAGTAATCTTTCCTTATCTAAATGTATTTAACATTATTCGATTTTATTATTCTGTATCGAATAAGTTCTGCATTTGCTCAATTAACTTACTGTTGGAACCAATAGATATTTTACCAACTTTCTCAGCAATAGTCTCTATGTATTCCATTTGTTTCAATTTGAAGAGCATTTTGTTGCTTTCCATTAATTTTGCAGTATTCAACAAACTTCTCGTAGAAGCAGTTTCCTCTCTTCTAGTTATCAAATTTGCTTGAGCTTTTTTCTCTGCAATTAATACTTTATTCATTATTTCTTTTACTTCACCTGGTAGAATTATATCTTTTATACCACAGTCAATTATTTTTAAACCCAAATCTGTGGCTTTTGCAGAGATATTAGACAATACTTCATTCTCAATAGAGTTCTTCTTTTCTAATAAACTATCTAAAGTATATGTTCCGACATACTTTCTTAATGCAAGTTGTAATGTTAAGTAAAGTTGCTTTTCGAAATTATTGCTTTCAATAATTGCTTTTTTCATATCCTCTATTTTATACCTTACTAGAAAATTTACTCTTAGATTTGCTTTATCATTTGTCAATATTTCTTGACCACTGATTTCCATTTGTAAAACCCTAGTATCAACTTTTTCAACTTTTATAGGAATATTATTGCACCAATAGAAATATGTACCCGGTTTCAGAACCTTTATAAATTCGCCATCTATAAATAGGAAACCTTCTTCAAAGCTCTGTATTTCATAAGCTCTAATCAAATTCTCATATCTTAACTTATTTAATATATTTCTTTCTAATTCAATATTAGCTTCAGTTTCATTAGTATCAACAATTTTTATACTATACTCCTTAACCCCTTTCCATATAGCATAGTTTCCTGGCATTAGTACTTGTTTAAAGTTATTACCATTATACATTAAACCAATTTCGTTGTCAGATATTCTAACTATCTCAAGTAAGTAAGCCAAATCAATATCTTTAAGCATTATATCTAACTCGTCTTTTGGTTCGAATGGGATGGTCATATCTTTTACTTTTACAGTTTCTCCCATTTTCAAATAGTTCCAACCTTCTGTTAAAACTCTTTTGTATACTTCACCTTCATACACTAAACCGACTGTGTATGGACTTATTTTAACTAATCTCATAATATTACCTTTTAAATTATTAATAAATATATTTTTCAAATAAATAGAGTAACTCATCCATTAATCTGAGGGATTATAATTTTAGTATCTAAAAGTCAATTTATCGGTTAGAAATAGTAAACTTTATAAATAAAGTACTAGTACTTATAACTTCTTAAATGACTTTAGAAACGGTATCCACTATTCTCAAGCTCATTTATGAACTGTTCACCAGCTCAGTTATTAAACTGATGAACAGAGTTACTCTAATTTGTTAAAGAACTACCTTTTTTAGAGAAGTGGTAACTTCTGTGACCTGAAACCGAAATTCAGTGCTTTCCATAAGCTACATTCGTATAGAATGTCAGGAATCGAACCTGGTTGCCTATTACTCTACCGATTGAGTTACCTTATGTGACATATAAGGAGAGGACTCGAACCTCCAACATATAGATTAACTGGGGTTATTATAGAAATTAATATTGCTAGTAAATAGAAATTGTATTCAATCCTAAACTATGGTGATATACAGAATCACTCATCATAGAGCATACTAAAACTATAAGAACCAAATAAACAGTTTCGACAAGTAAAGATACTTTCTTCTTCTTATCTCTTTCTGTTAGTACAAAATTATGGGGCGACTACGCATCTATGATACGTAATAATTAATACAATGAAAATATTATTCAGAAAGTCTATAAGTTGTATATTCAAAAGGTGTATAGAGAAAGTATAAAATTGTTAGTTTAATTGAAATTTTATTTAAATACGCATAAAGGTTGCGTAGTGATTACAATTATTATTAAATTGAAGTAAATTTATAATGGAAATTCTAATATGTCAAAGAACAAATTAGCTCTTATAAGGTTTAAAGTAATTGATGAATGCTTGAGAAATAAGTTTAAAAAATGGACTCTTAATGATCTAGTATCAGAAGTATCTGAGGCTTTATATGAGTATGAAGGAATACAAAATGGAGTAGGGGTAAGGACTATTCAGCAAGATATTATGAATATGAGGTCTGATAAATTGGGTTACAATGCCCCCATTGTAGTATATGATAGGAAGTATTATAAATATGATGACGATGATTATAGTATAACAAAGATTCCTATTTCATCTATTGACTTAGATAAAATGAATCAAGCAGTGAATATTCTAAAACAATTCAGAGGTTTCAATCACTTTACTGACCTAACAGAAATGATTACAAAGCTAGAGAGTAAAGTACATTCTTCTAAATACAAAGAGAAATCATATATATTATTCGAAAAAAATGACTTATTAAAAGGGATTGAGTATTTAGATCCAATCCATAAGATAATGCTACAAAAAAAGGCGATATTAGTTGAATACAAATCATTTACTGCAGATAATTCTTCTCAAATTATAGTTTCACCTTATTTTTTGAAAGAATATAGAAATAGATGGTTTCTACTTTGTAGAAATAATAAGAATGATAATATATTAACACTTGCACTTGATAGAATATTGGATGTATCATCATTATCAACTGATTTATTTATCTCTCCTAGTGAAGAAATTAATGAGGAATATTATAGTAATCTAGTTGGTGTGACAAAGACACCTAATCAAAGACCAATTAATATAACGTTTATAGTTGACGATTATACTTTACCATATATATTAACTAAACCAATTCATTCAACTCAAAAGTTATTAGAAACGAAAAGAAATCAAAATAAACTAAGAATTAGAGTTATTTTGAACTTTGAAATTGAAAGAGAATTAATGGGGTTCGGAGAGACTTTAACCGTTATTACCCCAAGGAAACTCAGGTTAAAATTATTGGATAAGTATAAACATGCATTCAATAATTATGATGTAGTCAATAATGAGATGATAAAAATAGAAAAGTCTAAATTGCAAAAACAAGAATAATTCATTACTTTAGAAAATGAAAAAAATCATCTTATTGCTGATATTAATTCTACTTCTTTCTTGCAACAAAAGTCCGGAGAAGATTAATAAAAGTCAACCAACCCCATCAAAAACTTCAATAGTAATACTCGGTACTATCCAAGATGCAGGTTCGCCTCATATCGCTTGTACTAAGGATTGCTGCAAAGATCTGTTTGACAAACCTGATAATACCAGACAAGTTGTTTCTCTAGGAGTTTATGATGCCTCTACTAAGAAGAGATTTTTGTTTGAAGCTACTCCTGATATGCCGAAACAACTAAATTATCTGTTGCAATATGGAGAGCAAAGTGATAAAAAAATCCCTGACGGTGTGTTCCTAACACATGCACATATTGGACATTATACAGGTCTGATGTACTTTGGTAAAGAAGCTATGAGTGCAGATAGAGTACCTGTATTTGCAATGCCTAAAATGAAGGATTTTTTAGAAACGAATGGACCTTGGAGTCAATTAGTATCAGAAAAGAATATAGTTATTAATCAGTTGAAAGATGGTGAATCGATTCAACTTTCTAATGACTTAAAAGTTACTCCATATAGAGTACCTCATAGAGACGAATACTCCGAAACCGTTGGTTGTCATATACAAGGCCCAAATAAAAGCGCTTTATTCATACCCGATATAGATAAGTGGGAAAAATGGGAAAAAAGTATAATTGAAGAAATTAAGAAGGTTGACTATGCTTTCTTAGATGCAACTTTCTATGATGGAGTTGAGTTAAATAATCGAGATATTTCTCAAATTCCTCATCCCTTTGTAATTGAAAGTATTGAAAAATTTAAAGACTTGAATAAAGATGATAAGCGAAAAATTATTTTCATTCATTTCAACCATACTAACCCAATACTTAATCCAAATAGTTCTGAAGCTAAAAATCTAATTGATAAAGGATTTAGAATTGCAAAATTCCAAGAAGTTTTTGAGTTGTAATTGACTCAAATTTAGTCAAATATTTTTAAGAATCCCTCTACATTTATTATGAATTGTTACACTCCCAATACTTCTCTAACTCTAGTAGTAACATTCTAATACGGCTGTTGAAAAATATTATTTATTTTGAAAATAAAATTTGGTTAATTTTTATTTTCATATTATTTTAATCCTAAATGAAATTAAAAGCATTTGTAAAT
>PGYR01000013.1 GCA_002839765.1 Ignavibacteriae bacterium HGW-Ignavibacteriae-4 | reverse complement strand
TGCAGAAAATAAAATATATAGATCCGAAGATGATGGAGTGACTTGGGAAATAGTATTCGATGCACCGAAGAAGATTAATGATTATTTTGAGTTAGATCATAAAACTATTTTCATTACAGGTGATAAAGGAATGATTTATAGAACAACTGATTCAGGAGATAATTGGTTAGATATTAGTGTAGATACTGACTCAAATTTGACTCATGTCACTGCTAAGAACTTAAATGATTATATCGTATTAGCAGAACGAAAACAAGTATATCATACTAAAAATGGTGGTTTGAATTGGAATAATTATAATCATGATAATTACTATTACACTTTCGATGTTTTATATTTTAATAATAAATATATATTTGGAGGTGGATCTGGAATTATTGGTACTGAATATCGAAATGCACATGTTTATTATCTAATTAATACTAGTCTATTCACCTTAGAAAATAATATTTTAAATGAGGCAGGCTATGCGTTTCATGAGTCAGAATCCACAAAAGCTGAAAGTTTTTTTTCATTCACTAAGTTCTTCAATTCAAATGATCAATTATTAATTGTTTCGCATAAAAGATTGTCATCAAAATATTTTAATGAAAACACACCATATTTCACGACGAATGATACAATTGTAAATATTTTTGAAGAAAATGATATACTAAGCATATTTGACTTAGCTGGTAATTATTATGAATTAGGGTATTCTGAATTCTTAGCTTGGAAATCCCCTTATTCAAAAATAGATTATTCTGAGAAAAACATTGGAATAGAGAAATTAAATAAAATAATAAAAACCGATTATGGATATGCGGTAGGTTCAGATAAATCAAGAATATTTAAGGTGAAAGTGAAAGAAACTGAATCAAACATCAAAACCCTAACCGCCACCCCCGAAATCGAGGTATATCCTAATCCTACAACTGATGTTGTAAATATTCATTTCAGTAGAATGATGCAAGTGGAATCCCTCGAGATATATGGTATAACGGGTAATCTAGTCGAAAGCAACAGCTATTCTGACTATACTAATAACATAATTCAGAAGACTGACAAGCTGACCACTGGAGTTTACTTCATAAAAATTATCACCAGTAATGGGGTTTTTCACAAGAAAATTGTTAAGTTTTAAATGTAAGTGTAACTTAATTGACAATTAAATTGTCATTGTAATTATGAAAACACTATTGATGATATTAATCATTTTGCCCCACATTCTTTTAGCTGGTTGGATAAAGGAAGGCAATGGTTATATATCACAAGATAGCTTACCTGGTCAAAAAAGATTCCTACCAGCTGAGAACGCTCTTATAGTAGAAAACAAAGACTTTGTTCTAAAATACGACCTTACCACTGGCGAGATAATAAAGCGTATAGATATAGATGAATCTGACTCTACATATAAAATGGCAGTGGCTAATGATGATTTGAGTCAGGTGTATATACTGACTGAGAATTTCTTTCGTAACCCTAATAATTCATCTGTTTATTACTTTATAGTATTAATAAAAGATTATAATACCCAGAAAATTCTACACTTAGATACAAACTTAGTTACCTATGAAAACTACTATTATTCTGTTAATTTAGAATCTAACCTATTTTATTTTAAAAATAGAATATTTTATTCCTTAAAAAATGGTACAACCACATATTTAGGCTGGACACATGAATCTGTTTTAAGAATTTATTCGGCTGTTAGTAGAGACACTTTACAAATGATTGCCACAACTGCTGGTACAATAGATAGCTATTCATTGTTAAATCCGTTTAACAGTTTATCATATTTCTCAAACTATAAATCTGAAATCCGCACAAAAGGACTCGAATATCAAAAATATACAAATGATTTACTAAATTATAATGATAATTCAAATAGTATAAAAACTTCATTCACTAGTAATGAATCAACTTCTATATCTAATATAGTAAATGGGAAAACAACGAACTATTGTATTTATGGTTATGGTGGTAAACTAATTCTGAAAGGAAGTAATGGAAAAGAGACTAAAAATTTGAAATATGGTCTAAACACCCCTATTTCTTTTACTAAAAATGATAATTATTTCTTTGTTGTTTATCCATTTTTTGACCTACCCTATCAAAATGCAATATCTATTCAAACATTAGATGGTGAGGTAATTTTCAGAGATACCATTCCCACTAATATTCCTAGGGAGATTGTCTTCGATGACGGAAAGACTTTTTACTTCTCAATAAATGATAGGTTATTCAAATATTCACCAGAGTTTTTAAACCCTAAACTATTAAAAGCGAAAATAAATGATATAAGAGATTCAGTATTTAAAGGAGAAGAATTTTCACTTTACAGTATATCAATGGGCTTACCTACTGAAGAAAAATGGTATTTAGATGATATTTTAATATCAGAGGCTAGAAAATTTAATTATTCTATTAGCTCCATAGGACAACACACAATAAAGTTAGTTGTTAAAAATGATGAGTTAGCAGATTCGGCAGTTAAATTTATATTTGTTGAGAGTTTAAATAGCGAAGATGATAAGCTGTTGGACTTTGAAATCGAAGTACTTTCAAAAAATCCACTAATTGCTAAATTTAAAGTAATAAGTGAGAGTAATTTTAAAGAGTATTCTTGGAATTTTGGCAATGGTGTATCCATTACTGGCAAGAATTTAAGTTATAAGTATAATGATACAGGTACTTACTCTATATCATTGACCGCTATGCGAGAAGATGGGACCTATGAGCAAGAAATTAAATTCGATGTATTATCTTCCAACGAAAATGACATAGATTATTCAAAACCGCTTTTTGAAAGGTTCGAGCTTAGAGGTGAGAATAAACTTTATTTTAAAACATTGCTAACTTTTAGAAATATTAATTTAATTGCTAAAGACAAATTAGGCAATGTCTTAATGGAAGAATATTTTGATGTACTCCCTAAAGGTAAAATTTTTAATATAATAAAACCTATAGACAATGAATATAGAATAATTATAAAAAACAGTGATGGAGTGGAATATGAATATTAAATTTAAATATTTAATAATTTTTTCTTTGCTTCTAACTTGTCAATTATTTTCTCAGAAAATAGAATTTCAAGAGTACAAACTTCCAACTGAAAATAATCTTCAAGAAGTAGAGTTTTTCAATATATATAATGGAATCATTGTAACTGACTCAGCCGAAATTTTCTATACTAAAAATGGTGGTAAGGATTGGCAATTGTCAGATTTCGAAATAGATTTTTTACCAAAAGCATTAATTTTTACTTCCAATGGTGAAGCAATAATTGTAGGTACAAAATTCACGATTATTAAATCTTATGATTATGGGAAAAATTGGTTAATAATAAATCATGATCAAAAAAGTTTAGTAAATCTCAATAATGTTTTTACAAGATCTCCTTATGAAGTATATGTTACCCAAGAGAAATCAAATAACCTACATTATAGTATAAATGGGTTGAAATCAATAAAAACGGTACTTTTGGGACTAAGTAATTACAATTTCGGTACTTTTCCCATGGTTTATAATAAATATGATGATAATTTCTATTGTTCCGGTGGTAGTAGTTACTTAAGACAAGATGACAGTTTTAAATATTTTAGTGAAGGTGTTTTTATAAGCAAATATTTTGACGTAATTACTCCGACCGGAACAAGTACTGCTTTACCTTTAAGAGCAGAAGGAGTTCCCTACTCTACTTCTAAGAGCTTAGCATTAGTAGATAAAAATGTTATAAGATTTAGCGGACATAATTTATTTACTATAAATGGGTATGATTATTATAGAGGTTATTATAATAATATAATTGAATTAAATAATGAAGGTAATAAGATATATGTCTATGATGATAATAATGTTGTAATTCCTTGTAATAATGGTGAACTAATATTACTAAATGATTTTAAATTTAATGACTATTCTAAGGCTAAAGCTAGTTTTGAGGAGAGGCGATTTAAAGTTTCGGACACAACTCTTTTTGATTTCCATCAGATAAAAAGCAATAAAGGAATTGTTACGGGCATGAAAGGTAAGTACTTTATATATGACAGAAGTAATACAATCGATACTTTAGTTGTTGACACTACCGACCTAGACGATTATAAGCCTAAAGATTCCACAGCATTTTCATCTAGTAATGTAATAGTATATCCCAATCCAAGTGCAGATTATTTCACAATAGAATTCCTTGAAAAAACGAATGTAGAATCTGTTCAAGTATTCGATGTTAAGGGCTATAGGGAATTAAACTATGTATTGAATTTAGAGCTAGATATATACAAAATTGACCTCAGAGAATTACAACGAGGGACATATTATTTAGAAATTATCACCAGCAGTGGGGTTTTTCACAAGAAAATTATTAAATTTTAGCTTTATTAATAACAAATATTGAAAATTAAATGAAGCAAAAATTGAGTTCTATATCGGCGAAGAGTTTTTTACTAGTATTCCTAGTAGCTTGTTCGTTCAATATATTCCCCGTAAGTGATGATATACAACTGGGTAAGCAAGTCCAACAAGAAATAGAAAAAGACCCAAAGCAATACCCAATACTCAATAATGCTGCTGCACGAAGCTATCTTCAGAATATGATTAATCAAATCATAATCTCACCTAAAATTAAGTATAGAAAAGAGTTTGCATACAAAGTTGAGTTAATCAATGATGATAAGATTGTAAATGCTTTTTGTACACCTGGTGGTTACATATATGTTTACACAGGATTGCTTAAGAAACTTGACAATGAAGCTGCATTAGCTGGTGTTTTAGGTCATGAAATAGCTCATGCTGAAAATAGACACTCTACTCAAAGAATGACAAAAGCTTATGGTGCGTCAGTACTTACAAATATAGTATTGGGTAATGATTCAGGAGAATTGGAACAGTTAGGTGCTAACTTACTGACTGGGCTTGCATTACTGAAAAATAGCAGAAGTGATGAATTAGAAGCTGATGAGGACTCTTTCCATTATTTAGAATCCACCAAATGGTATCCCGGAGGTATAAAATTCTTTTTTGAGAAAGTAATGACAAATAAGAGTTCATCTGTTTTCGAGGAATTACTATCTACTCACCCTATGCCTCAGGACAGATTAGACCAAATCAATAAGTTAATCAAAGAATCCAACACAACTGGTGCAACTAAAGGCGATAATTTATTCAAAGCTAGATATCAAGACTTTTTAAAATCATTATAATACTATGAAATCAATTGAAAAATTAATAGAAGTTGAAAAAAAGAACGAATCAATACTTTGTGTTGGACTTGATATTGTCGCTGAAAAAATGCCACAGCAAATTGAGAGAAGCATTGAAGGCATGCTCGAGTTCAACGAAGCTATTGTTGAAGCTACATCAGATTTGGTATCTTCCTATAAGATAAATTTCGCCTTCTATGAGCAATACGGAAGACGAGGTTATGAGCTATTAGAGAAAACTGTGGCTATGATACCGAAGGAGATACATATAATAGCAGATGCTAAGAGGGGAGACATTGGGAATACCTCTGCTGCCTATGCAAAGGCTGTATTTGAGGAGTTGAAATGCGATTCGATTACTGTTAGCCCTTATATGGGAAAAGACTCTGTGAACCCCTTTTTGGACTATTCTGATAAGATGGTATTCCTACTTTGCTTAACTTCTAATTCTGGTTCTAATGATTTCGAGAAAGAGAAAATCGGTGATAAATACTTATACGAACTTGTATTAGAAAAATCGATGAAGTGGGGGAGTGCTGAAAATCTTGGTTATGTTGTAGGTGCTACTCACCCCGAAGAGCTGAAAAACATAAGAGATTTAGCTAAAGAAAGGTACTTTCTAATACCAGGGATAGGTGCACAAGGTGGTAGCCCCGATGATGTGATGGAAGCAAATGGCTCGGGTCAATCTATTATCAATTCTTCCAGAGGGATAATATACGCTGGGGGTAATGAAGAAAAATACGGAGATTATATCCGGCTAGCTGCTCTAGAATTACGCAACCAATTAAATGAAGCACGATATTGAGAGAAATAGAATATCAAAAACTTGTTCGAAATTATTTAACGAGCATTCCACTAACTAGCTTCACAACTAAGTCGAGCAAGGTTATACAGATTATTTCTCCCGGAATAATCAATGTAAACGAAGGTCCCGATTTTCTTGATTTTGCACTTATGGTTAATGGGAAAGTGATAGTTGGAGATGCTGAATTTCACGTAAATGCTGCAGATTGGAATAATCATAACCACTCGCAAGACAAGAATTACGAGAATGTTATACTTCATTTGGTATTCAATGATAACTCAGAATTAGATCATCCAGATATATTAGTATTAAATAAAGATGAGATAACAAAGGTCTCAACAGAAGTACAAACGGAAAGTATTTCATCTTACGAAGAAATACAGCACTTTGCTCTACTTCGCCTACTTAGAAAATCAACGATAGCACAAAAGAATATTAACCTAAATGGCCAGAAGAAAGGGATATTGCTTACTCTAAAAGAATTCCTAATAGGGTATATGAGTATGAAAAGACGACCGGTCTATAATGATGAAGGTATAATCGAATTCCTTAATGAGTTTGATAATTCAAAGGCTTATGCTTTTATAGAGAGCTTAATAGATGGTGTGAATATTGATATATTCAAGAAACTCGTAGAAATAGTCAATCAGAAAATACATAATGAAGGTAAAGGGCTAAGAGTAGAAATACTAATAAATTGCATATTACCATTATCACTTTGTCTCTCCGATACTAAGAATAGGGTAAAGCTATTGGAATGGTATTGGGCAACCAAGTCTATTAATACTTATGGCTTACTTTCGAGAAGGTTTGCTGACCTTTCGCAGGACTATGTATGGCAACAGCAAGGTATGCTCGAGTACTTACGAGATCACGGAAACAAGAAAAATATAACTGCCGAAGAAATCCAAGACTACGGCATCAACCAAATACTGGACTTTTATAGTTATGGAAAAATTGAATAAGGAAAGAGGGGAATGAAAATTAATAGAATTAGTATTGAGTATTACCTAGTATTTGCTTTAGTTTTACTTACAGGAGTATTATTATTGAATAGCTATTTGGGAGACCCAAGTATCTACTATATTTTTTCAAAAAATATATCAAAAGGGGAATTTCTAACATATAATTCAGGCGAATTTTCATCTGGGGCTACCTCTCCACTTTGGGCTATATTACTTTCAATACCTTTTTTTATAAGTAAAAACATAGTTTATGCTAAGGTTTTTTCTTTTATCATTACTTTAGTATCTCACCTATATTTAATTTATTGCCTCAAAAAGATAAATAAGTCCACTATACTCGTACTATTGCTTTATTCTATAATATCTTACTACACCTTGATATTTGGGTTGATGAGTTATGAAATTAGTTTATTACTCTTTGCTGTTCCGCTTCTTGTATTAGGTGTAATTGAAGGGAATAAGAAACATATTTTTCTATCATTTATGTTATTACCTTTGATTAGACCAGACTCAATTGTCCTTGTACTAGTCACTTATATCTATTTAGTTTATATAAGAGGATTAGACTTTAAGTCTGATTTGCTGAAACTTGTTTTTGCTATTTTACCATTTGGAATATATATTTTAATTTCTTATTCACTAACGGGTACATATTCATCATCTTCTTATTGCAGAAGCTTTGCACTTTCCGAAGGAACAAACACTATATTTGGTTTGAAGTACTCCTTATCTTCTATTTTTGCAGTTGTGGCTTTTCCTTCAGCATTTTTAATTCTTTTGTTAATGGGTAAAAGAAAATTCAATACAATTACTGTTATTTCTATTATTAGTACAATTATTTATTTATTAGTGTTTTCTTTTATTAAGCCAATCGATGAAAACCCACATAGATACTTAGTCCCTATTTTTATATTACTGTCATTTTCAATAGCAACAATTTATAATGACTTGACATCTATTAGTCCCAAACTGAAACTCATTTTGATAGCTATACTTATATTTATAGTTGCTTTGATTGGTGCTAAAGTTTATAAATACTATAATACTTTTAGCTTCGAGCAAATAGCAGAAAAGGAATTAATAGAATCGCTAAACGTAGAAATACCTCAGAATAGTCTTATACTTTCATATGAAGTACAAAATAAGTACTATATGCGTAACGATATACAAGTACTTAGCTTAGATGGTATAATTGATGGTAAAGTAGCTCCTTATCTCAAGACTTCTAAAATGATTGAATTTATTAATGAGTATAGACCTGATTATTGGATTGCGAATGATGCTGTCAATTATAGAAATTATCTTCGCAATTCAGAGCTATTTGATATCTATAACCAAGAAACTAATCTTAACGATACTGTCCGTTTTGAGAATGTATCATTCATACTTCTCAAAGAAAATGATGTAGATTTGGGTAAACTTGCGAATTGGAAAAAGTTCTATAAATTGGAATATCAATAAAAAAACCTAGCTTGGCAGCTAGGTTCTGTGTGTCATAATTCAAGCGAGTGCTTTACGAGGTGAGAATATTTTTTATTCCTGCATCATTTTTCTGATGAATGCTGGTCTTTCGTACATAGAGTAATTGTCTTCTTTTATCTTTTCAATTACCTTGTCTTCTACAGTTCTTGTTTCTTTATTTCCATTGTGCAATTCCATTCTTTTTGACTCGAATGCATTTCCCAGCTTACTATTAACTACTTCTTTAGCTTCACCTTTATTTCTAAGGAATGTTGGCTCATCATAGTTTTTAAGCTGAGTTACCCCCTTTGGGCCACTATCCATTGTCTTTGCACTTAGAAAGCTTGTTTTGCTTTCTTGGTTCATTCTTCTTTCAGTTTGGTTTTCTTCTTCTTTGATATTGTTTTCTTTGTCTTTGTTGAATCCAGTTGCTACAACAGTTACCATTATTTCTCCTTCCATTTCATCGTTGTAAACAACACCATGAATAATGTTAGCATTAGCACCAGCGGCTGATTCTACTATTTGTACCGCTTCTGATACTTCGAACATGGTTAAATCACTACCACCAGTTATATTTACAAGTACTCCCTTCGAGCCCTCTATAGATATACCGTCTAATAATGGAGATTTGATTGCTTTTTCAGTTGCTTCTATGGCTCTATTATCACCAGTCGCTACACCGATTCCCATTAAAGCGTCACCCATATCTTTCATAACAGTTCTAACATCAGCAAAATCGACGTTTACAACACCATGTTGAGAGATAATATCAGATATGCCTCTAGTTGCGTTGTATAAGACTTCATCAACAGTTAGAAAAGCTTCTTTGAAACTTGTTTTCTTATCTATAATTTCCAATAATTTCTGATTTGGAATTACTATTAGGGCATCTACATTCTGTCTTAATTCAGCTATCCATTTTTCAGCAACTTCCATTCTTCTCTTGCCTTCCCAATGGAATGGAGTTGTAACTATTGCAACAGTAAGTGCATCCATAGAACGAGCTATTTTAGCTATCTCAGGAGCGCCACCTGTACCAGTTCCTCCTCCCATACCAGCAGTTATGAATACCATATCTGCTTTGTCTAGCATCTTTTTGATATCTTCTACACTCTCTTCTACTGAAATCTTGCCTACTGATGGGTCTGCACCAGCGCCTAATCCCTTAGTCTTTTGTTTACCAAGCTGTATTCTCATATCAGCTCTATTGTAGTCTAGTGCCTGGTTGTCAGTGTTTGCAACTATAAAATCAACACCTTGAAGTCCTTTTTCAATCATGTTGTTAATTGCATTTCCACCGCCACCACCGACGCCAATGACTTTGATTCTAGCGCTCTTTTCTTGTGAATGTGTATCTAATGATATCATCTGGATGCCCCCAAAAATTTAAAATTTAATTTATTTTTATAATTCTTCTATAAATTTCTTCAATCTGCTAACTGTGTTGGTTACAGCTTTTCCTTTTTTCTCTGCTTTTTCTTGTATTTCCTTTTTAGCAACTTTTCTTGCAAAGATATTTTTAACAGAATTTTCTTTTACTTTCTCTACTTTTTCTACTATTGGTGTTTTATCAATTATTTCTTCAGTATTTTCTACTTCGATTGTCAAATCTTCTATTTCGAATGAATTAATATCACCTATTCCGTTCAAAGCTAATCCAACTGCAGTCGAATAAACTGGGCTGCTTACTTCTGGAGCCAAACCACTGTAAGATAGATTCGTAGGAATACCAATCTTTATTGGCATACCAAATACTTCTTTTGCTAGCTCTTCCGTACCCGTTAGCAATGCCGTACCACCAGTAATAACTATTCCAGCTCCTAAACTATGCGCATAACCAGAACGATTGATTTCGGCTAATGCAAATTCGAATAGTTCTTGCATTCTTGGTTGGATTATCTCACATAACTGTGATTTTTGTATTTCCATAGGTTTACGACCACCTATACCAGGTACCATAAACATTTCATCTTTCATTATTGATTCGCCGTGGCAATGGCCATAATCTCTTTTGATTTTTTCAGCTTGATTTGTAACAATACCTAATACTTTTCTAATATCATTTGTTACATGTTTACCAGCCAAAGCGAATACAGAAGTGAATCTGTATATTCCTTCTTCAAAAATAGCAACATCAGTAGTACCACCACCAATATCAATTATGGCAACACCCATTTCCTTTTCTGCATCTAATAATACTGATTTACTACTAGCTATTGGCTCTAGGATTACGTCTTTTACTTTAATATCTAATCTTTCTACACATCTGTAAATATTATTAATAGCCGTTTTTAAACCAGTTATTATATTTACATTAGCTTCCATTCTAATTCCAGACATCCCGATTGGATCTGTGATTCCATCTTGACCATCTATGATGAAATCCTGAGGTATTACGTGTAATATTTTTCTTTCTGATGGGATTGCTATTTTACTAGCATCTTTTAATAATCTATCTACATCACTTTGAGTTATTTCTTGTTCACTGTTAGATATACCAATTATACCACGAGTTCTAATTGCCTCTATGTGGTCACCAGCTATACCAACAGTTACTTCTTTTATTTTAATGCCTGATTGTTCTTCAGCTTGCTCTATGACTTTTTTAATGCTACGTATTGTCTTTTCGATATTAACAACTACACCCCTATTAAGGCCTTCGCTTTCGGCTATACCTATACCTAATATCTTTAGTGTGTTGTTACTTGGATCGGGTGAAGTAACTAATGCACAAACTTTAGAAGTTCCGATATCTAAACCTACCGAAATAGGTAAACCATTATTTAATGTAGAGGACATATTAATACCTTAGATTTTTTTATATTTCTTCTATTACTATTCTGTCAAGCCATCTCAAATCAACAGTCTTGACTGATGTCAAAAGTACTCGAGCAGATCTATCGCTCATTAGTATTCTTAACTTGTCAAACTTGTTTTCTATATTATCATCCAAACCCAAATATATTTTTGCCTTTTCGAATGGACCGATTAATTCGAAACCCTTCTCATCATCTATATATCTTATTTCACTGACAAAATCCAAAACTTCCTGTTTCTTATTTAGTTCATCTATGATATTAATTGCCGCTTTAATCAGTGTTGTATCTGTAGTTAAAAACCCCGATACAATTACCAAATCTGAATAATCTTTCAATACTTTGTAGGGAAGTATAGTACCTTCTTGGTCTATATAATTTAAATTTCCCCCAATATTATAAAAAGCAAATGGATACCTTTCTACTAAATCTAAACTAATCATTGATTGACTTGCGAATGAAGCGACACATTTTTTTATGTATGCATCTTTCTCTACTTCTTCTTCAATCTTCTTTAGTATTACACTATCTTTAGTTTTTCCAAAAGATATTTTCTTTGCTAGTTCAAAGAACTTATCGGAATCATTCAAGTTTAATCCGTTTACCTCGTATTCAGTTATTTTCTCTCCCATGAACCAATTGTCGGATAAGTTTACTAAATAAACTGTACCGCCAATAGCAATTAGCAGAAAAATCGGAACGATAAATCGTTTCCAATTAGAAATAACCTTGATTTCCGAGACATTCGTGTCTTTCTCGTCTTCCAATGGTCTAACTCTTTATATTATTATGTTTTAAATAAAGTGGAGTACATTTTGGTGTGTATCATCCCTTTATGCTGCGTATTTTAACAATTCAAATGTAAGTGAGATTACATTAAAATGCAAATTAAATTTTCACTAAATATTTCCTTAACTCTCAAAAGCCTTGACAGATAAGGGTTTCAAAATAAAAAATATTTTCAACAATTTCTATTCTAGATAATATCTAGAAGTTTCTATAAAATTACCACTTCAGTAGATTTATCTCATCTACGTATATAGTACGTTTATTTCTGAATAAAGCCAGCACAATCGCTAAACCAATCGCTGCTTCCGCTGCGGCTACCGCCATAACGAAGAATACGAATATTTGTCCAGAAGAATCACCCATAAAAGATGAAAAAGCTACCAAACTTATATTCACAGCATTTAGCATTAACTCTATGCACATAAATATAATAATAGCGTTTCTTCTAGTTAGTACACCTACGGAACCTATCGCGAATATTGTTCCCGATAGTATCAAATAATATTCTAATGGAATTGCTTCAATCATTTTAAACTCTTCTCTGGTAAGTCTCTTTCTAAAAATAATTTCTTTTTACCTAATAACAACGCTCCAACTACTGCTACTAAAAGCAATAACGCGATATATTCGAATGGGAATAAATACTCTGTGAATAGCTTATATCCTAAGCTCTTTACTTGTCCGATATTAACGGATTCAGCTGTTATCTCATGAGTGAATTTGCCAGCCCCTGTGAATAAGATCAATATTTGAAAAACAAATGCTGCACCGAATGCCATAGCCACACCTTTTCGAGCACTATACTTAGATTCTAGCTCATCTTCTTTACCCAAATTGAGTAGCAAGATAACGAAAACTACAAGTACCATAATAGCACCAGCATAAACTAATATCTGTAATACTGCTATAAATTGAGCGTTTAGGGTTAAATACAAACCGGCAAGCATAACAAAATGCAATACCAAATTCATAGCTGATACTACGGGGTGTTTCGATGCTACTGTACCAAACGCAGTCCCAATAGCTACTATACTTAATATCAAAAAGAATATTGTTGTCAATGCCATAAGTTTTAGAATTTTGGTTTTAGAAAATCAAATTTAACAAAAATACACTAAATTTTTTATTCTTTCAAGTAATAATCTAATATTGATTATCCACAGAGGTATGAATTATTAATAGATTTCAACAGATTCGATATCTGTAATATTCATTACTTTCTCTATTATACTACTTAACTCTATATCATTGTTAATCTTTAGAGTAACTTTACCTTCGAATATATTCTCTATAGTGTCAAATGAAATACCGTTTAGACTAACATTTTCAAGTGAAATAATACTTTCTGTAATTTCTTTCACAATGCCAGGTCTGTCTTGTCCTCTGATAATCAAGGATTTGATAGAAGTTCTAGATTGTTTTTTCAGTGGTTTATGCAAATTAACTTTAGAACCTTTTCTAGCTAGCTCTTTTAATAGTACTTCAATGTATGATATTTCTAAGTTTCCTTTCCCAAGTTCTATATACATATCGCGTTCTGAAACGAGATCTAACTCTTTAACAACTTTATCTATAACTGATTGTCGAATTGCTACTTGACTGTTAACTATTTCAGATTTCCAAAGCTTTCTTCCTTTACGGTAATTTTTAGTTTGAATTTCTTTTAAATGCTTATTCAGTACTGACCTAGCTTTATTTGTTGTTATAATACTTTGCCAATCTTCAGAAATTGATTTTTTATTAGAAGTTAATATTTCAACTTGATCACCACTTTGCAACTTATAGTCAATTGGTACTATTTTGCCGTTAACTTTTGCACCTATATAATGGCTACCAAGTTCACTATGAATCTGAAAAGCAAAATCTAAAGGAGTAGAATTAACAGGAAAAGTATGAAGCTCATTCTTAGGCGTAAATACATGAATTTCTTGAAGAAATGTATTTTTCTTAAGAAAGTTAAATAACTCTTCAGGAGATTCGGTATCATTGCTTTCTATCATCTCACGTACTGAATCCATCCATTCAATAGCATTTGGATTATCAAATACTGATTGTGCCGGTATAAATCCTTTCTTATAATTAAAGTGAGCAGCAACCCCTCTTTCTGCAACTTCATGCATAGTTCTAGTCCTAAGTTGTATTTCTACAGGTCTTCTTTGAGGACCTAAGACAGCACAATGTATAGACTGATAACCATTTTGCTTAGGAGCGTTTATATAATCTTTGAAAGTCTCTGGTACTGGTGGATATATAGAAGCGGCCAAACTATAAACATAAAAGCACATATTTGGATCATCACATTCCAAAATTATTCGAATAGCAATCAAGTCATATAGTTCATCAACTGGTTTATTTCTGGCAATTGTTTTGTTGAATATAGAATAAATATGTTTAGCTCTTCCGTAGATTTTCACTTTAACGTCATTCTTTTCCAAAAACTTATCGTTACTTATCTTATCAAGTAAAGGTGCTTTGAAATCCTCTACATACTTTTCTCTATCCTTTCTTTTACCTAGTAGTTTCGATTTTATATTATCAAATTCTTCTCGATTAGTAATTTTGAATGCTAAATCTTCTAATTCCCATTTTATGTTTCTAAACCCAAATCTATTAGCAAATGGAGCAAATACTTCAAGTGCTTCTTTTGCGTCTTTGTGTTGTTTTTCTGGCCCAAGAGGTGCGATTGTTCTTAAGTTTTCTAATCTTTCAGCTAATTTTATGAAAATGATCCTAACGTCTTTGAACATAGACATTAGTAATTTTCTATAGTTCTCTAGTTCAACTTCTGGTTGGATTAGTTCTTCTTCTATGTGGTTTATCTTCTCTATACCCGTTACTATATCAGCAATAGTAGTTCCAAACTCTGCTTTTATAAGTTTATAGTCGTAATCATTCTCTTCTTTGATGACATCGCAAAGCAGTGCGGCAATAACAGATACATCGTCCAGCTTTATCTCAGTTGCTACTATACGAGCCACAGCGATGGCGTGGCTATAGTATGGTGTACCTGATAGTCTAAGTCGGTCTTTATTTGCATCAAGAGTAATAAGAAATGCCTTCTTCAACAGTTCTTCATTACCATTTTTAATAAATTTCTGACAATCAGCTAATAGTAAATCAAATTCTTCCTTTGCTTTGCTATTACCTAAGTTGTCTAGATCAGTATCTGGAATTATATCTCTTATTGCGGATTTGAACATTTTCTATATCTGTTATGGTAAGTAGCACAAAAATAAAAAAATTATAACACTTATTAGTTACGATTTTAAATCTAAAATTCATATATTGATTTTTATCGATTCTAACTAAACATATACACTGACATTACCGATTAATTATTAAAATAAATTTAATTAATATGAAATGAAATTCTCTGAAAAATATCTTGAAAAAGTAAAATCATTAGTTAAGCCAGTAAATCACTTCGAGACACTGGCCAAAGATGGTTTTCTTAATGAGTATATCAAAGATTTTTTCTACGATAAGTATATGAATGATATAGAGTTTAGAGAGAATGTGATGATAATCCAACAGGAATACTCGCAAGAAGCAGTAGAAGAAATCAATAATGAATACCTCGCGGCTTTGAGCAATGAATTGACTAATTTCATCGAGAAAAATGAGAAATGATAGAAACTAAAGCAATTGATGAAAATGTAAAAAATTTACTTCTTACAGTTAGAAATCAAGCTGAAAGATATAAATCTCTATTCAATGAATTGGAAGGGTTGCGTGATGCTATTAATAATGATATCAATGAATTGCGAGAAATATCTGATAAGTACGAAGATAAGTTTAATAATGAAATCATTGATCTAGAAATTAGATATGACAATAGTATTCAGTCTATAGAAGAAAAAATAAGTCAAGTAAAGCAGCTCGAAATAGACTACGAGAAAATACAACAACACAAACGCGAATTCGAAAATCTACTAGAAAAATTTGCGGTCGAATCAAATGAATTCACACAAGCATTCGTAGATTTCAGATTCGAGGTCGAGAAAAAAATAGCAGATGAAGTTCGCTCTATCAAATCTTATGTAGATAAAGAAATTGAGTTAGAGTCTAGAACCCTGGAAAGTCGTATATATGATAGAATTCGCAAAGTAGATAGACATCTAGAGCAATACGATAAGCGAATATACGAATCGAATAAATTGCAAGATGAGACTAACGCACGTATTTTTAAACAAATGCGTTCGCTCGAAGGATTCATGGATAGCATAAAGTCTATCACCGAATCTATGTCACGTACATTCAATAGTGACCTAAGAAACACCGAAAGCCACTTACTCGAAAAAATAGATATAATAGAAGAAAGGCAAGAAAAAATAAAGAAAATTGAATTCTTAGATGATATATTAGAATTAGATAAGGCAATTCGCTCATACAGGCGCGAATTCGAGGTCGAAAAAGAAAGAAACCAAAAGATAATCCACGACTACGAGAAACAAATCTCAATAGTAAGAGGGGAGAACAAATCACTAGAAGTTGAGCTAAACTCTACAAAAAGCAAATCGAACATTGCACTTGTTACCGCAGTAGTTTCTCTTCTGCTAATGGTCGTGTTAGTTGCGTTGATATAAAAGGCCTTACTCCACCACAACTTTCACTTTTTACATTAAAAGTCAAAAATATTATAATATTATTGCTCCAATTTGACTAATTTTTTTAAGTATTAATCCCAAAATGTCTGAATATTCATCTAATTGTAACAATTATCAATATAAATTACTATTTATCCAGTTGCGTATATCAAAATAATTATACAATTTAGATTTTATGAAACGGAAACTAATATATATATTATTTATATCTTTCTTAATCGCTTCTTGTACAAACTTGAAGAATATAGAAACAGTAACTCTTAGTGAAAAGAGCTATAATAAGGCCTTTCAAAAATTAATGTTAATGAACGAAAATCCTGAAAATTTTTCATTTAAAGATGCTGTACTATTGAATGAAAATGCATTTCATAATGATACTCTTAATATAGTTGATTACAATAATAGAATTGATTCTATTGAAATAATGTTAAATCAGTTTATTAAAAAGAATAATTACGAGAGTTACCAAACAGCACCCAATTTTGCAGTATATCAATGGATGACAAAGCCAAATGAATTAAATAATTTTAAAAAATGCTCTTATGACTTTGAAGATTTTATGGGGGATTCTTCACAAACAAGTCACTTTGTTACTAAACTGCTAGATACTAAAACTGGAAATTGTGTTTCTCTACCTTACTTGTATAAAATACTCGTAGAAGAAATAGGTGGAGAAGCAAGATTATCTTTAGCACCAAATCATGTTTTTATAAAACATCAAAAAGAAGAAGGTGGCTGGACTAATGTGGAGTTAACAAATGGTGGTGATTTTCCGAGGGATGAATGGATAATAATAAATAGTAACATATCTGAGAAAGCATTGGAAACAGGAATATATATGAAACCGCTAGACAATAGAGAGACGCTTTCATTGTGTGTTTTCAACCTTGCTCAATCCTATATTTATAAATATGGTTATGATGAGAATGTAATTAAGATTATAGATTATTCACTATTATTAGATAGTAATAACGTTAACGCTATACTAATTAAAATGAACGTAATTAATAATGATTGTATTGCTTTAGCAAAAACTACGAACAAAGTTGCTCTTGATTCCGTTAATAATAAATGGTTAAGTTTTAAGGATAGGATTGATGAACTCGGATATATCAAATCAGGATTAGAAGAATACAAAGACTTTATAAAAAGTAATAACCCTGAAGCTAAGAAAACTATTGAGGTAAAAAATGAAGACTAGAATACTATTAATTCTATTTTTAGCAGTCAGCTTGGCTAACGCTAAGAATCCTTACGAGCATTTCGGATATAATAATTCCGAAATGGAATCTAAAATGGAAAATCTAAGACAAAACAAATTTATGATAGTCAACGAAGATACAACTTCGAAGATTAGTGCTTTATTTTTTGATTTCAATCTTGCAAAAGTGTCGATTATTGCTAGAAGTGGAAATGTCGAAGAAAAAGAAATACCTGAAGAAATGCAATTAAGGTGGAGTAGTGTGGATCCTTTAGCCGGTTCAGCGCCAGATTGGTCTCCATATAGGTTTGGGTTTGATAATCCAATAAGGTATACTGACCCAGATGGAAGATGGGAAAAGGATGATAATGGTAATTTAGTTGCAGAAAAAGGAGATAATGCTTGGTCATTTTCTAGTTATTTAAATACTTCTCCTGAAAGATCTATTAAAATGCTTGGGGAACAAGGATATACAGTAAATGACAAAGGAATACTTCAATTAAATGTAGGAGATATATTTAAAGTTGAAAACAGTAGCAGCGCACCTTATAGAAGTGACTTACGTTTTATTGGAAATAACATTCGTGATAATGCCGGTTCAGAGTTTAGTAAAAATATGTTTGAGAACTACTGGACTGGAGGTGGTGATGTTGAACTCTCAAGTCAAAGGTTTGCCGGAATTTTGTTATATGTCAAAGAAAATAAGCCAAAAACTTCAGGGGTAACTAATATTAAACTTAAAAACTCAGATGGAACATATCGATTAGGTTATCGTCAAAATGTTAGTTTCTATTCAACTAGTGAATATAACAAAGTATTTGGAACCTCTCAATTATATTACAATCAAAATGATGAGATAGTTGGTTTTTATGACTACTATGATTTCGATTCAAAAGACAATTGGAGTGAAAGAGGAATTAAAAATGAATTAATAACAAGAACAGTAGATTTCTTTTCACCAAATTCTTCAAAACCATTTAGTATAAAGTATGGATTTTCTAAAAGATAAGTTTAAATTGATATTCATTACAAGTTTTTTAATTCTTGTAGGGTGTAGTAACCCAAATATTAAAAGAATAGAATCTATTTCAGGTATAAAATTAGAAGAATATTTGACTAAAATAGAAGTAATAGAACAATGGAATGATTTCAATGGAAATGGTAATAAAATTATAATTTACAAAATTGAAAAAGAAAAAGTAAATTTTATAACTAACTCATTAACTCTTAAAGGATTCAATACATTCAATATGAATAATGATAGTACTGATTTATTTTCTAATTCTGAATTAGCACCTTTTCTAAAGAACAGTGAAGGAGTATATAAAGATAATTGGTTCCAAAATGAATTCACAACTATTATTATAGATACTGTAAACAAAAAATTGATTTACTTTTTCACAATCATGTAACATTTAAATTGTTCACTTTTTAAAAGGGAATACTTATTCTTTGTCTATATACTAAGAAAAACTATTATTACACAAAAAAAAAGGCCACCCTCAGGCAGCCTTTTCTTTCAAATTCTTATCATTATCAATACTACATTTTCACAGGAACGTGGAGTGGGAAACCACTTGTGAATTCGTGTACTTCATGTTTAATAGTCTCGATTGCACTTTCATTATCTACACTAGATATAGCTCTGTCAATGAAATCAGCGACTGTTCGCATATCATCTTCTTTCATTCCTCGTGTGGTTAGTGCTGGTGTACCAAGACGGATACCCGATGTCACCAATGGTGATTGATCATCATTCGGAACAGAGTTCTTGTTACAAGTCATACCAGCTTCGTCTAGTGTATTCTCAGCTTTCTTACCTGTCAAACCTTTGTTACGCAAGTCAATAAGCATAAGGTGATTATCCGTTCCACCAGACATTATATTATAATCTTTTGCTGCAAGTGCAGTTGATAAAGCATTTGCATTTTTAATAATCTGTGCAGTATAATCTGTAAAATCATCAGTAAGCGATTCTTTGAACGCAGTAGCTTTTGCAGCTATTATGTGCATTAGTGGTCCACCTTGCATACCAGGCATTACTCGTGAATTTACTATCTCACTCATATTCTTCACTCTTCCAGATTTTGGGGCTACTATACCGAAAGGATTTTCGAAATCTTTACCCATTAATATTAGTCCGCCACGAGGACCACGAAGTGTTTTATGAGTAGTAGTTGCTACTATATGAGCATGTGGTATTGGCGAGTTCAAATGACCTTTTGCAATCAATCCAGCTGGGTGAGCTATATCAGCAAAAAGGAAAGCTCCTACAGAGTCAGCTATTTCTCTGAAACGTTTATAATCTATGTTCCTAGAATAAGCAGATGCACCGACAGTTATTAACTTCGGTCTTTCTTTTTTAGCTAACTCTTCTACTTGGTTATAGTCTATTCTACCTTCTTCATCTAAGAAATATGGAACAAAATTAAACCACATACCTGAGAAATTAACTTGAGAACCGTGAGTCAAGTGACCACCGTGCTCTAAGCTAAGTCCCATAACCTTGTCGCCATGTTGGATGAAAGAGAAGTAAACAGCCATATTTGCAGTACTACCACTGTGAGGTTGTACGTTTGCATATTCAGCACCGAATAGTTTTTTAGCTCTTTCAATTGCTAAATTCTCTGCCAAATCTACAAATTCACATCCACCATAGTAACGGGCATTTGGATATCCTTCAGCGTACTTATTAGTTAGTACCGAGCCAGCAGCTTCTAATACAGCATCGGAAACGAAGTTCTCACTTGCTATTAATTCTAATTTTTGATGTTGTCTTCCGCTTTCTTCCGTAATCGCATGGAATAACTCAGGATCGTTCATTTTGATATTATCGTACATATTTTACCAGTATTTATTTTTGTATTAATAATTTTTCAGTTTCTATTTTGTTTTTGTACTCATACATTATAGTATAAGCACCATTTGCAAAGTTTGTCACGTCTATTTGATTTGTGTTTCTATTACTTGACTCATAAACTGTATTTCCAAATATATCAACTATTTTGATACTATCAAATTTGCCATTTCTATTATCCAAATTCAGATTTATATAGTTATTAGCTGGGTTAGGTGCAAATGAATTTGATATTGATTCAACCTGTTTTACGCTTGAAACTGTTTGACAATCAGTCTCTCCTGTAAGAGCATCAGTATAGCAAACGAATTCATCATTCTCGCCAAAATTATTAATCCAATACGGATAATTCATGGTATAGAGCGAGTTGAAAGTATTGATTGCAAGTATAGTCGTAGTCGGCTCAGCAGTTGGATTAGCTTTTATATAGTTCTGATATGAAACATTTGCAGAAACAAAGTCAACCATTTTGTCTGAATCTATCCAAGCCCCCGTAACCGGCTTAGTAATAAAACTAGGGACTGATATACCGCCTTGATCAGAGATATCAAGTGCTTGAGTTCCAAGAATAGATTTCACTACACCAATAACTGCCCTTTCATTAGTAGCCTCATCTTCTATAACATATACCCATGCTTCTGATTTTCCATTGGTCATACTCATACCCGGTTTTACAGTGATACCAGATACTACAAACTCATCTTTCATAGTTGCAATTGCCATAACAACAGGAGATAAAAATTGGGAATTTGATTTCGAGAAATTAATTGCAGTTGTTAATTCTGCTTTAGCTGTGTATTTGGTAAATAGCTGAGCTTCTGCATTAGTAGAAATAAATAATACAAATAGAGCAGAAAGTAAAGTAATCAGTTTTTTCATGTTATTTTTTCATCATTTTAATAATTTATCAGCATAAGTTAAGAATAATTTTTATCATTGCATATTAGTTTTCACGGAATAACAGAATAGTAAATTTGAATTCATTCAAAAATAGAATATATCACATAGTATTCGAAGCAGATACAACATCAGGAAAATTATTTGATATAGTATTAATTTTCGCAATTATTGCAAGTGTGATAGTAGTGATGCTCGATAGTGTCGCAGATTTAAGAATTAAGTATGGTGATTTATTTACAACACTTGAAATTGGATTTACTATACTATTTACTTTAGAATATATAGCGAGAATATACATTTCTGAACATAAACTGAAATATATATTTAGCTTTTTCGGGATAGTTGATTTTTTATCAATTTTCCCAACATATTTCGGATTATTTTTCAATGTCAAATCTTCGGCTCTAATTACTATTAGAACACTCCGTTTGCTCAGAGTATTCCGAGTGCTAAAGCTAATAGGGTTCGTAACTGAAGCAGGTGAACTGAAAAAAGCATTAAATGCTAGCAAGAAGAAAATACTAGTGTTCTTATTAGCTGTATTGTCTATGGTAACAGTAATGGGGACTCTGATGTATATGATAGAGTCAGCTGAATCGGGGTTTACTAGTATTCCGAGGAGCATCTATTGGGCTATAGTAACATTGACTACAGTTGGCTATGGTGATATAGCCCCTTCTTCAAATTTGGGACAATTCCTCGCTTCAATTATTATGATAATGGGGTATGCAATAATTGCCGTTCCTACTGGAATAGTATCAACAGAGATGAAAACTTTGAAAGAGAATGAGCGCAATAAAGTGAGGTTAGTAAAATGTGCTAATTGTCAGACTAAAACGTCTGAGATTAATGCAAGATATTGTTTTCATTGTGGCGAAAAGTTATAATTATAAATGAAAAAACTTAGATTAAAGAAGAAAGTCACCTTAGCAACTAGAGAGTATTCGGTAGATTACAAAACTAGCCTGAACGAAGAACAGCTCAGGGCAGTGATGCACGATAAGGGTGCTGCTCTCGTATTGGCAGGTGCCGGTACTGGTAAAACTAGGACCTTAGTATATCGAGTATCTAGGTTAATAGAAGATGGGATCGACCCACGAAGTATATTGCTACTGACTTTTACTAGAAAGGCATCAGCTGAAATGCTTTCTCGGATAACATCTCTACTTGATACTCGCGCTGGTAAAATTACTACTGGTACTTTTCATTCTTTTGCACTGAAAATGTTAAAGCAATACTATAAGCAAATAGGATTTTCACAAGAGTTCAGTATAATTGATCAACAAGACTCAGCTGATACTATAGATTTGATAAGAGGTCGTCACCTCCCTCCAAGTATCAAAAAGAGATTCCCAAAGAAAAATACACTTCATAAAATACTCTCACTTTCTACTAATAAACGAGAAAGTACATTAACTATCTTAGAGGAGTATTATCCCAAATTCGTTGAGTACGAAGATCAGATAAATACTATTTTTATGGATTATCATAAGTATAAGAAAGTAGCTAATGTAATGGACTATGATGATTTGCTTTTATATCTATTGGAATTACTAAAAGAAAATCCAGATGCAAGAAAGCAAATAACTAATATGTACAAGCACATAATGGTAGATGAATATCAAGATACTAATAGAATACAGCACGAGATTATACTTCTACTTGGTGGAGAAGAGAATAACATAATGGCGGTTGGTGATGATGCTCAGTCAATCTACTCGTTCCGTGGTGCTGACCACCAGAATATATTCTTTTTTCCAGAGAGTTTCGAGAAATGCGAAGTTTATAAGATAGAGCAGAACTACAGAAGCACTGAACAAATTCTTGATTTATCGAATGAGATAATAAATGGTGCCGCTTTTAAATATGAGAAAAAGCTTTTCAGCAGAGATAGAATAGGTGAAAAACCATATTTAGTTGCAGCAAATAGAGAAAGACAACAATCAGAATTTGTAGTACAGCAGATACTGGAGTTACGTGAGCAAGGTATTGAGTTAGAAAATATAGCTGTGCTTTTCCGTTCTAGTTATCATGCCTTTGATCTGGAGATAGATCTCAATAAATCGAATATACCTTATGTCAAATTTGGTGGAATGAAATTCATAGAAACAGCTCATATAAAGGATTTGATTTCATATATGAGATTACTCTTTAACCCCAAAGATGTTGTAGCGTGGCAAAGAGTACTAATGCTTGTAGATGGAGTTGGCCCTGCTACCACAAGAAAGATAATAGATAATATATCAGATAATCGATTAACTATTAGCAATTACAAAGATGTGTTACCTACACTTAATAAGAATGTGGGAATCACAAATCTATTCAAATTAGTAGCTAAGAACTTCGATCCAACTGATATTACTTATGCTGCATCTGAACTTGCATTTTACTACAAAGAATATATGGATGAGAAATATGACAACGTCAATAAACGTTGGAGAGACATTGAAACATTTTTGCAGATAACAGACCAGTATAATGACTTACCTACTTTCTTAAATGATATGGCATTGGATCCTCCAATTAATTCGTTGGATGAATTGGAACCCGAATCTAAAGAAGATGAATACTTAACTATCTCGACTATCCACTCTGCCAAAGGATTGGAGTGGAAAGTAGTGTTCCTAATATGGGCAACAGAAGGAAAATTCCCGTCAGCAAAATCTACACATACTATTGATTCAGTTGAAGAAGAGCGAAGATTGTTTTATGTTGCAGTTACTCGTGCAAAAGATTATTTATATATTATTTATCCATTTGGTATTTTTGATAGAGAGAGCGGTATGGTTTTAAGTGAACCATCTAGATTTATAGGCGAAATTGGCGATGAATTTCTGGAGAAATTCATATTAACAGAAGATGAAGACGACGAAGGAATCGACGATTAGGAGATTGCAATGAAGAAATTGAATATATTATTTTTATTACCTAGATACCCATTCCCACTAATAGGCGGAGATAGGGTAAAACCGTATTATATAATAAAACATCTAGCAAAAGAGCACAATGTAACTCTGGTAACATTCTTTCAAGGAAAAAAATTTACTGAAAGTCTAAAGAACTCTGTAAAGAAGCTAGGCGTTGACTTACATGTAATTCCATTGAAACCATTTAATGCTGGCATCAGTTCATTACCTAAGTTAATGTCAAAAAAACCACTTGAAATACTTTATTATGAACAAAAACAATATCATGAAGAAGTAGAAAAGTTAATTGATGAAAAAAACTTTGATCTTGCCTTTTCATTTTTTATGAGAACTGCGGAATATATCAAGAATGCACAGATACCAAGCATTTTGATGGCAGAAGATTGTAGGACTGAATATCAAAAGCGTTCATACAAAGGAACTAAGAACCTAAAGCAAAAACTTATCAGATATTGGGAATGGAAGAAACTGAGTAAATACGAACCTGAAATTGTGAACTTTTTCGATGCTGTAACTTTCGTCACTGAAGATGATATAAAGCTAATGAGAAAGTTAAACCCAAAAGGTAACTATCACTTATTGTCAAATGGGGTAGATGTAGAAAAGTTTGTACCAGACGAAAAACAAGAACGAGAAAATTTGCTCTTTACTGGAAAGTTAGATGTATGGGCAAATGAACTAATGATAAATAGATTGGTAAGTGAAATATTGCCACTAGTTAAAAAAGAATTCCCAAAAATAAAATTAGTATTAGCAGGGGCAAATCCTTCGAAAGCTGTATCAAATTTAGTAGATGATGATGTAGAAATACATTCTAATGTACCAGAAATAGTATCATATTTGCAAAAAGCCGCAGTCTATGTTCACCCACACTATGGGGGAACTGGAATTCAGAATAAACTATTAGAGGCAATGAGCACTGGTTGTCCAATTGTAACTACTACTACTGGTAATCAAGGTATATATGCTACAGACGGTGAAGAAATAATGATAGCAGAGAGCTCTGAAGAATTTGCTGCTAAAGTAATACAATTACTAAAAGACAAGCAATTATCAGAGAAAATAAGTAAAAATGCTCGTGAATATATAATCAGAACACATTCATGGGATATAATATATGACCAATGCGATGCAGTAATAAAAGTAGTTTGTGGATTATATGAATAAGTGTTTTTTCTTCGATAGAGATGGAATTGTAAATAAAAGAAAGGTTGGTGGTTATATAAAGAGCTACGAAGAGTTTGAGTTTATACCCGAATTTCTAGAGTTATTTCAGAAGACTGAAAAACTAGGTTTTCTAAAAATTATAATCACAAATCAACAAGGAATAGGTAAAGGTTTAATGACCTTTGACGAGCTTAATAAAGTTCATAATCTAATGCAGTTCAATCTATATCAGAAATTTGGTTTTAGCTTTGACGATATATACTATAGTCCAGATTTGGCTAATAGTGGATCTAAAACTAGAAAACCAGAACCAGGAATGATACTCGAAGCTATTGATAAATGGAATATTGATAAAGAAAATTCTTTTTTTTTAGGTGATAGTGAGTCAGATGCAATTGCTGGCGAAAGAGCAGGAATAAAAACAATTCTAATAGGTGATTTCTCAGAAAATAAAGCTAATTTTGTGTTCTCAAATTATACAAAATTCATTAATAGTTTTGAGAATATAGTCAAGTAGTGGCAAGTAAAATAATTCGATAGCCGAAATCGTCTTATACACAAAGATTTCAAGTTTAATAACAAAATATATAATCGGAGAACAGAATGTCTCAACCAATTCACTTAACAGATGCAAATTTTACAGAAGAAATTAAAAATTCAGACGTACCAGTAGTAGTAGATTTTTGGGCAGCTTGGTGCGGTCCATGTAGAATGATAGCTCCAATAATTGATGAGTTAGCTACAGAATATGACGGAAAAGCAATGATTGCAAAAGTAGATGTAGATAATAATCAACAAGTTGCTATGCAATACGGTATCCGTTCTATCCCTACTATCTTGATGTTCAAAGGTGGCGAGCAAGTTGAAACTATCGTTGGTGCAGTTCCTAAAGAACAAATACAAAGCAAATTAAACGCCCTAATGGGATAATATACAATGTCAAGACCAGAACTATTAGATGATGAGAGAATAGATGACGAATTAGAAGATTTGGTCAACTGGAAAAAAGACGGAAAAGAAATTAAAAGAGAAATAGTAGCAGCCGATTTTGCATCCGCTATAGGATTTGTAAATTCGGTTGCTATTATATCAGAGAGTATGGATCACCATCCTAATATAGAAATTTACGGGTGGAACAAAGTCAGAATAAGCGTCAGTACCCACGACGCTGGTGGTCTAACCGAATTAGACTTCAAACTTGCCAATAAAATAGATTCTATAAAATTAAATGCTAATGAGGAATAGAACATGAGTTCATTCATATATGATATAATCGGACGTCAGATAATTGATTCGCGTGGTAACCCAACAATAGAAGTTGATGTCATTTTAGAAGACGGTACTTATGGCCGTGCAGCTGTGCCATCTGGTGCTAGTACTGGCGAAAACGAAGCGCACGAACTAAGAGACGGAGATGACTCTGTTTACCTAGGTAAATCTGTTTACCAAGCTGTTGATAATATAAATACAATTATTGCAGATGCTCTTGAAGGTTTCGATTGTTTAGAGCAAGCACAAATTGATAACCTACTTATTGATCTGGACGGTACAGATAACAAATCAAATTTGGGTGCAAATGCTATTTTAGGTGTTTCACTTGCTGTAGCTAGAGCTGCTGCAAATCACCTTATGATTCCTCTTTATAGATATATTGGTGGTGTTTCGGCTAATACTTTACCTACTCCTATGATGAATATCATAAATGGTGGTAAACACGCTGATAATAATGTTGATATTCAAGAATTTATGATTCTTCCAGTTGGAGCTAGTACTTTCTCTGATGCATTGAGAATGGGGATAGAAGTATTCCATAATCTAAAAGCAGTATTGAAAGCCAAAGGATATAATACATCAGTTGGTGATGAAGGTGGCTTTGCTCCTTCTCTAAAATCTAATGAAGAAGCTTTTGATGTTATTTTAGAAGCTATTGAAAAAGCTGGTTACAAACCTGGTGATGATTTCTTATTGTCTATAGACGTAGCTGCTTCTGAAATGTATGAAGATGGAAAATATAAAATGTACAAGTCCACTGGTGAGCTAAAAACTGGTGACGAAATGATAGAATGGTATGCAAATTTAGCTGATAAGTACCCTCTAATATCTATAGAAGATGGATTAGATGAAAACGATTGGGAAAATTGGAAAAAACTAACTGATAGATTGGGTAACAAAGTCCAATTAGTCGGTGATGATTTATTCGTAACTAATCCAGAGTTTTTATCTCGTGGTATAGAAACTAAAACTGCGAATTCTATTCTAGTAAAAGTAAACCAAATTGGAACACTAACTGAGACTATAGAAGCTGTTAATATGGCACATAGAAACGGTTATACAAGTATTATCTCTCACCGAAGCGGTGAAACTGAAGATACATTCATAGCTGATTTGTCAGTTGCACTTAACTCGGGTCAGATAAAAACTGGTGCTCCTAGTAGAAGTGATCGTACTGCTAAGTATAATCAACTATTAAGAATAGAAGAAGAACTTGATACAGAATCGTATTATTCAGCAAATTTCCCTTTCAATAAATTTAACAGATAAGAGAATATGATTAAATTTGGAACTGACGGCTGGAGAGGAATTATAGCCGATGATTTTACTTATACTAACTTAAGATATGTAGCACTTGCAAGTGCTGATTATGTAAAAGAAATTTCAGGTGGACAGACTAACCCAAGTGCTGTGATTGGCTATGACGGTAGGTTTATGTCTAGAGAATTCGCCGAAGAAACAGCTAAGATATTGGCATCACAAGGAATAGTTGTTAACTTAAGTGACAATATATCTTCTACTCCTCAAGTATCATTTAATACTAGACAAAAGAAAGCTGAGTTGGGTTTCGTTATTACAGCGTCTCATAATCCAGCTATTTATAACGGATTCAAAGTTAAGGGAAGTTTTGGCGGTCCTGCTACTCCCTCACAAATTGCAAGATTAGAAGAAATGCTTCAAAAGAGAATGACAGACGGATTCGAATTTAATCTTGATTCGGTTGCTCACTATGAAGAAAAAGGATTAATCAAGTATTTCGATGCTAAAGACACATATATTCGCCATATCAAAAAGCGTTTGGATATGGATGCAATTCGTGCTGCGGATTTCAAAGTCATATTCGACCCTATGCATGGCGCTGGAATGGGTATGTTAGAAGGTTTAATTGATAAGGTATTCGAATTGCATAGTGAATGGAATCCTGGATTCGGTGATATAGATCATCCAGAGCCTATAGAAAGTTGCTTAGGTGATTTGATTACTACTATCAAAAGTGGCGAATTTGATTTCGGTTTAGCTACAGACGGTGATGCAGATAGATTAGGAACTGTGGATGGAGAAGGTAACTTCGTAGATTCGCACAAGATATTTATGATATTACTTCGCTATCTGTATGAAATCAAAGGTAAAAGAGGCGATGTGGTAAAGACTGTTTCGCTTACTTCGATGGTTGATATGTATTGCGAAGACAAGGGAATAACTCTGCACGAAACTCCTGTTGGCTTCAAATATACTGCTGAATTGATGATAGATAAGAATGTTCTTATAGGTGGTGAGGAGTCCGGTGGGTTAGGTACTTCGTTGCATATTCCAGAACGTGACGGTATATTCAACGGACTTTTACTATTAGAAGCGATGGCTGTAACTGGTAAATCTTTGAAAGAGTTATGCGATGATTTGGATGAGCAATTTGGGCCGCACCGCTATCATAGAATAGATAAGAAAATGACTCAAGAAGAAAAAGATACTATTCTGAATGCTGCTTACAAGATACCTAGTAAAATCGGTAGATTCGAAGTTGAAAGAGTTGATACCAAAGATGGTATTAAGTTCTATTTCAATCATGCTTGGCTATTGATAAGAGCATCTGGCACTGAGCCATTACTTAGATTCTATGCTGAAGCTGAATCTATGACAGTAGTTAATGAGCTATTGCACGAAGCAATGGATTTGAAATAGCCTAAAACTGATATAAGATTTTTATAAAATGGCTGCCTGAGGGTGGCTTTTTTTTTTTGAGATATTCTTTTTTGTTATTTCTCAACCAAATTTTTATGTTTCTACTAGTAGTATTAAAATTTGACAATTTTAATACTATCCAGATCTAAGTTGAAATAGAGCGCAATTATCTTTATACTTACCCTCCTTACCCTAACCCAGCAAAGTCAGAGGTTAAGGTGCTATTCTATTGGGATGTTAATTTACTGATGACTACAGATGATATTAGTATATATGATATAACTGGTAAAAAGATAGATGCTGCTGGTAAACTAAGCTTAGTTAAGCAAGAGAGCCATTATGGTAATCTAATATGGGATTGTACATCTGCTCTGCTGGGTATATACCTTATCAACATCAAGCACGGTACGGAAGAGAAAGCAGTGAAAGTAGTGGTAGAGTAAATCTACCTCAACAAATCAATCAGTATATAGCTAATCAAACAAGTAAAGCCAGTTATAATTGTTAAATCTATCAGGAAGTTTAGCACTTTATTCTGGCTTTTTCTGAATATAGCAGACATAAAGTATCCTACTGAGATAATTAGGAATATCAGAGCTAGTAGGTTATTACCCAAGTCCTTGAAGTAGATAGCAAGTGCTAACCCGCCTATACAGAAACCGTAGATAATTATATTTTTGAATAATTTATACATTATTGTTTTTTCTCATATCCATAGGGGCAGTGCTTGCAGCCAGATTTGCAACAAAACCCACGTTTTTTGTGATATTCTTCTGTGAATACGAAATAGCCGCGATCATCTATATAGTAATCGCGGCCTTCCGTTAACTTTTTATCATTTGATGACATTCAGTTCTTTACCAACTTTTATAAATGCCGCTATGGCTTTAGTTACTTGCTCATCAGAGTGCCCAGCAGAAAGTTGTACTCTGATTCTATCCATTTTCTTTGGTACCACTGGGAATGAGAATGCGATTACGTATATACCTTCTTCAAGCATTCTATCCGCAAACTCAACGGCTAACTTAGCACTATCATCGAAGTTACGGAACATAATTGGAACGATAGGGTGTATGCTCTCTATTATGTCGAAACCAGCTGCGTTTAGGTCGTCTCTAAATCGCTTAGTGTTCTTTCTGATTTGGTCTAGTAAGTCTGTCGATTCTGTTATCATATCTATTGCTTCCGATGTAGCTCCGACTACAGCAGGAGCTAATGAGTTAGAGAATAGATAAGGACGACCTTTGTTACGTAACCACTCTATCATCTCTTTTTTACCTGAGATACATCCACCAGAAGCACCACCTAAAGCCTTACCGAAGGTAGTTGTGATAATATCTACTCTATCTATCACATCAAAGTGTTCGTGAGTACCACGTCCAGTTTTACCCATAAATCCAGTTGCGTGACTATCATCTACCATAACTAATGCATCATATTTATCTGCCAAATCGCATATTTCTTTCAATTTAGCTATATCGCCATCCATAGAGAAAGCACCATCAGTTGCTATCACTTTGAATCGGCAATCTTTCGCTTCTTGTAAACATTTCTCCAATCCCTTAGCTGACTTTCCAGTTGCTTGGTCTAGCTCTTCAACATCTCTCATATCAGAGTGCTTGTATATCCATCTCTGTGCTTTACTCAATCTAATACCATCTATGATAGATGCGTGATTAAGTGCATCTGTGATAATTGCATCTTCGGGGCCGAAGAACGGCTCGAAAAACGCACCGTTTGCATCAAAGCAAGAGCTGAATAATATAGTAGCTTCCGTTCCTATAAACTTAGACAGTTTCTCTTCAAGTGCTAAGTGACTGTCTTGCGTACCACATATAAACCTAACTGAAGATAATCCATATCCTCTTAAGTCCATTTCTTTGTGGGCTGCTTCTACTATTCTAGGGTGCGAAGATAAACCAAGATAATTATTAGCACAGAAGTTTAGAACTTGCTTGCCATTAACTGTGATTTCAGATGATTGGGGAGAATCTATTCGTCTTTCTGTTTTGTAAAGTTTTTCTTCTTTTAGTGTTTCAATTTCAGATTTTAGATAATCTTTGATACTTCCGTACATATATATAAACCTATTTATTATTATTTAATTATTTTTTTCTTCTTGAATTACAAAGTCTTTTACATCAAATGTAAAGAGATACTCTAAATATTTATTCTCAACTGTAAATGGTAAATTTACTCTAATTTTTCTATATTTATATTCATTTTTATATTCTTTTATATCTTCTTCACTCGAATGTCTTGAAGGTAGAATACTAGTATCTTCCCTCCATCCAAAATATTGTTTCGATAGTATGAATTGAATTCTATCATTTGGTTTAAATAATAAAGGTGTTTTTACTCCATTAGTCTCAACATAATCAATACTTGACCTCATACTACTAGCATCATCATTATGTCTATCAACATGAAAATAATAATTCCAGTTTAGAGTCAAATTATTATTTGAAAGATTTTCAATTGCAACAATTATACTTTCATCTTTAAATTCCCAAGAGGTTGAAATTAATTCATCTGAATAAAGATTTAAATATTCTTTCCCAATATTATCAACTTCTATTCTACCGCTAATATTAGAATTATTTTCAACTTTTGTAAGTACAATTGGATAATATCCATTAATAGAACTACAACTAACCATTAAAGGCAAAGAAATTAGTATTAGAAATTTCTTTATAAATGTGGAATATTTATATTGAATGAATTTATCATCAACATTACTGAACATATTCTAACCTATTTTTTTTAATTTGGATTTCTATTTTGGTAAATATAACTATTAAGAGAATAAATGAACAAAGAGATTCGATACTTTTATCCCGTTTTGGTAATAATAATCATATTTATTACCAGATTTGCATTCTTTTTGGATTATAATGTATTTCTTTCTGATGATGATGCAGGTTTCGCACTAGCTGCTCAAGATTATAATATAAAGGAATCACGACCACATTTACCAGGATATTTTGTTCTAGTCAAAACTATTGCTTTTGTTAATATAGTTACTAAAGATTCATTTATCTCAATGAAAGTACTTGTTTTAGCTTTCTCATCTCTATCTGCATTGATTATATTCAAGCTTTTCTTATTTCATTTCAACGAAGAAAAATCATTTTGGTTAGTGATTTTATTGTTTTCAAATCCATTGATATGGTTTTATCAATGCACTCCTGAATCCTATGTCTATGATCTTTTCTTTTCATCGTTGATTGCTTTGCTCTTCTATAAACGAAGTACATACTTTTATTTTCTACCACTTATCTCTGTTATGGGTGGTATCCGAATGAGTTCGGCGTTCTTCCTTATTCCACTCTACTTCTATATAACTTATGTTTATGCAAAAGAAGGGAAATTATCGTCAAAAGTTCTAGCTTTGGCTAATCTATTTGGACTAATAGTTACGGCATTTTGGCTTTTGCCCTTGCTCAATTCAGTCGGTGGATTTGCAGCATATCTGAAGTTGTTTGACACTCATAGCCCAATGCCTCCGATTGGTCCAGTTAAGAATATGGCTGGATTTGTAGCTTATGCTATTACATTCCTTCTGCCAATATTCGGTTTATTCATCTATTTGGGAATAAAAAGGAAATTTGCAAAAATCAAGTTGAATGAGAGTATAGTTTTTAATTTATTTTGGATAGTCCCAGCACTATTATTCTTTGTATTTGGTCATTATTCTAAGGGCTACGTTTACCTTAATTATGCTTCAATCATTCTAATTTTTGGAATTATATATTTCTTAAATGTAAAGGGTTTCAGGCTACTTTATATTATTATAGTAATTCAAACAGCATTTTTCTTATTCTATCCTTATGATAGCATAGATCCGAATACAAATTTCAGACGCGATGCACGTTCTACTTCTTTGGTCGAGGTCTATTGGGATAGATTGAACTCTGGTTATCTACATAGTCGGTCTAGATTAAATCACTATAATGAAGTAAATACTAGCTTCGTAGAGTGTGTTAATTACCTCAAATATCATATAAGTAGTCCTGTGATATTCGATGGGAAATCATCGGAGATGACTATAAATACTGAGTCTTATAAATACCCAGGACTGACTTTCGTAACTCAGAAAAACTTCGATAGGGAAGACGAGTACATAGAACAACTAGGACTTAGCTTAAAGTACAAATATGGTCTAGCTGATTTATACAGAAAATCTTATATTCTCTGTGATAATCGGATGCTGAATTATTATAATGACTTGACAGATATCATTTTCCAAAATAAAAAACACGCAATAGTTAAAGTAAAAGCTGGGAAAGAAGAAGAATTCAAAGATTATTATAAGAATCTTTACGCAAAGTAAGAGTTAGAAATATCGCTCATACCAAGCACTAAGAGCAACTAGATTATAAATATGTGAGCCACGTTTCTTACCAGATTCGTGTACTTTTATCAGATTTCGTTTGAAATCATCATTGATTATACCAGTTTTAGCAAATTTTGATTCGAAAAGATGATAGTGAGCTAGCTTTTTCCAAGGACCACGAAACCAATCATGAACGGGTGCCGCGAATCCCATTTTCTCTCGGTAAATAATATCATCAGTTAAAATCCCAGAAATAGCCTTTTTCAATAAAGATTTTGGTTCATTCTTATCTGGAACTTTTATTCTATCTGGTAGCGAAGTAGTGAATTCTACGAGTCTATGATCCAAGAAAGGCACTCTAGCTTCTAGATGATGAGCCATTCCAATCTTATCTACTCTCATAAGTAAAACTTCAGCTAATCGTTGCTGCTGCTCTATATACATTATCTTTTCAAAATACTCAGCATCAGACTTAATTTTTTCAATCTCTTTGTACAATGATTTTGCATACTGATAGGGGATAGTTGGGTCTAATCTATTGTCATTCTTCATTTTCTCCAATGAAAATTGCCCAAACATAGGAACGCCACTCCAACTAAACTCCTCATCATAACTTGCACGACGCAAATACTCGAAAGCCAAATCTTGATTTAGTATCGGGTTGAACATAGTTGCTACTTGATAACCTACTTTTCTAATAGATTTTGGAAGCATTTGGTAGTACTTCCAATATGAATTCTGAAGATTATACCCCTGTAACATCCAGCTATACCCGACAAATTGCTCGTCGCTACCTTCTCCAACTTGTATAACAGTTGTGCCTGACTCGTGTGTAAGTTTACTAAGATAATATAAGGGCATACAAACAGGGTCGCCATTCGGTTCATCTGTATGCCATGCGATATCGCCGATTATATTTAGACAATCCTTATCGTCAATTAGTATTTCTCTGTGATTAGTGCCGAACTGTTCAGCCACTTTTCTAGCATATTTCAGCTCATTGTACTGCTCTAGTTGCTTAAAACCTACAGTATATGTATCAATTGGCCTATCCATCAACTCTGCCATTAATGCAACGTTCAGGCTAGAATCAATACCACCACTTAGGAATACACCAAAGGGTACATCGGAGATCATGCGTGATTTGACAGCGTCTCGGAGTAATCTAACGGTCTCTTGACCGGCATCTTCGAAGCTAATACTATTATTAATCTTTGTTAGGGGAGTCCAATACTTCTTCCAATCCATTCCACCTTTATTCAAAGTTATGAATGAACCAGATTCTAGTTTTTTAATTCCAGCGAATAGACTTTCTTTTTTACTTGACATAGCAAAAGTCAAATAATTAGGTAACTCTTTATAGTTGAACTCTCTGCTTATTTCTGGATGAGTTAGGATTGATTTTATCTCGGAAGCAAATACGAATAGACCTTCTTTATAGTAATAATAGAATGGTTTAACACCTATTCTGTCTCTGCATGCAAAAAGTTCATTTTCTTCACTATCCCATATAGCAAAAGCCCACATACCTATGAGTTTATCTATTATTTCTTTACCGTAAAACTTATACCCTTCTATTAGAACTTCAGTATCAGATCCAGATATGAATCTCAATCCTTTAGATTCTAGTTCATCTTTAATTTCTTGGAAATTGTATATCTCGCCGTTGAATACTATTGTATAACGTCCATCAGAGGTGGACATAGGTTGGATTCCTGCATCAGAAAGGTCAATTATAGAGAGTCTTCTATGACTAAATCCGCATTTTCTGTTCTCTGACATCCATGTAGAACCAGCATCGGGACCACGGTGTATAATCTCATCTCCCATACCTTGCAGTAATTTAGGAGTAATCATACTATTTGTTCTGAAATCTACAACGCCTGCTATTCCGCACATACAATAACTTGATTTACTTTAGTTGGATTCTATAATAGAAATGAATTTTTTGACAGTTGCTTCTAATCCATATTTTATTGAATTAGATATAATAGAATGACCAATGCTAATCTCATCGATTTTCTTTATCTTAGCTATTGCAGATGTGTTATCAAGGTTCAATCCATGACCAGCAGCTACGCGCATTCCCAAAGAATTAGCAAACAGAGTTGCTTCATTTATTCTAATTAGTTCACCATTCTGACGAGAAGGCTCAGTTAGATTAGCATAAGTACCTGTATGAAGCTCGACCATATCTGCTCCAACACTTTTTGCAATTTCTACCTGAGTTTTATCTGGCTCTATGAATAAACTAACATTTATTCCTTTATCATGCATTTTCTTACATAATGTTATTAACTCATGTTGAACAGCAATTACGTCCAAACCACCTTCGGTAGTAAGCTCTTGCCTGCCTTCTGGTACGATAGTAACAACGTGTGGTACAACATCTAATGCTAGTGCAATGATATCGTCGTACATAGCCATTTCAAAATTAAGTAAGGTAGAGATATTATTCTTCAAATTATAAACATCCGCATCTTTTATATGTCTTCTGTCCTCTCGTAAATGACAGACTATTCCTTTAGCACCTGCTGCTTCAGATATTAATGCCGCTTCCAATACATCTGGTTCACTAGTACCTCTTGCATTGCGAAGAGTTGCTACATGGTCTATATTCACGTTAAGTATCATTTACTATCCGTTATTATTTTGAATTCAACTTTTCTACTTTCTTCTAATTTACCAATTTTATTTGATTTTATCTCACCTTTACCTTCGTAAGTCAATCTATTCTTATTTATTCCATTATTTATAAGATAATCAAATACAGATTTGGCTCTTTCTTCTGATAACTTCTTATTATTCATCTCAGTTCCTATTTCATCAGTGTAACCAAGTATCAATATTTTCAAGTTTTCTTTTTGTTTTAGAAATTTAATAAGGCTTTGTAATTCACTGTTAGATTTTTTATCTAAAACACTTTTCCCAAAATCGAAGAAAATGTTAGATAATTCGTAAGTTTCGCCAATAATAACTGGTTTCATACTCAAATCTAATTGCAATGTGTTACTACTAGAATTTCCAAAAACTATAGTTTTACTAATTGAGTAAAAACCTTCTGCAATAGTATTGACACCATATTCATCACTTTTTGGTAAAACTATTTGATAAAAACCACTTTTACTATCACTATTAGCAATACCTACAATTTTATTTGTAGTTAGATTTCTGAACTCCAATTTAGAACCAATTGCTTCATTGGTATTTTCATTAGTCACAATTCCTGATACTATTACAGATTTTTCTGGTTGTGCTTCTTTAGGTAATTGTATTCTGAAAATATCTTCTTTACCTATCGAATTATTTGAAGATACAAAGTATGCATAATCATTTTGTGATGAGATTGTAAAATAAGCTTCCCATCCCTGAGAATTTATATCACTTCCTAAATTCTTTGGGGTACTCCAGCTACTGTAATCATCATTAGTTTTAGTTACAAATAAATCCATACTCCCATATCCAGGTCTTCCATTTGTAGCAAAGTAAAGTGTTTTATTATCATTAGAGATATAAGGTGTTATCTCGTCAGAGGCAGTGTTTACTGATGCACCCAAATTCTTTATCTCTGTCCAGCCACTATCACTCAGCGTTGTGTAATATAAATCGAGACCACCGTAAGAATCTTCTCTTTCCATAGAAATAAACATAATGTTCATACTTTGAGAAAGTGAAAAATTCACAAAATTTGTTTTATTACCAATATTAGTAAAGTCAAATTTTTGCAAATCTGACCATTCATTATTCTCAAATTTCACATAAGATAAAGAAGCTAAATCTCTGAATTTATTACTCTTTCCCATTAATAGCATTGTGCCATCTGAATTAGTAGAAAAAGCAAAATTATTATGTTTATTATTAACTGGTTCATATAGATTAATTGCTTGAGAAAATCTACCATCTTCTTCTAGTTGGCTCATCCATACATCTTGATTCTTATCTAATCCGATATTATCTGGATGCTCATCCCTTGTGAAAAATAATTTACTTCCATCTGCTGAAATAATAGGTGCTAGCTCGGAATACACTGAGTTAATTCTAGTTCCTAAGTTTTCTGGTGGAGATGAAAATAGCTGTTCTTGTATCTCATTCAATTCCCAGATATTACTTGTGTCTGTCCCTATACCAACCGCATCTAAAAGAACTTCTGATTTAGTATTTACTAAATCAAAGTAGATCTTTATTATATGTACATCTATTTGAGTAGGTAGCTTAATAATGTAACGACCATTCTCTTTGCTTTTAATATTATCAATATTTAATACACTTGTTTCTTTACTGTCTTTACTTATTACGTTTACGCTTTCTAATGCATTTCCACCTACCGGCATATTTATAAAAATATAATTCGATTTATTCTCACTATTGAATTCAAGAATTATATTTTCATATATTTCGTTTGGAGTTATTTTCGGCATCCAAGCAGTTGGAACTTTTTCATTCGAATATGAGCTGGGTGAACCTAAGGCTTGGTTTGCCGAAAATTGTTTTTCACCAACCTGACTAGAATAAGATATTATCTTATCAGCCCAAAAAACTGTATTATTAGGATATAAATTAGAGGTAATAATTATTAATAATAAGAGAGTACTAGCTATACCATTCATTCTTTGCATCTCTTTTCATTAAGTCTTGTATAGCTTCTTTGGGGTCTTTATTCTCAAATAAAGTTTTGTAAACTTTACGAGTGATTGGCATTTCTATATTGTACTTTTTACTTAGTTCATAAGCAGATTTAGAAGTAAATACTCCTTCAGTTATCATTTTAGTATCAGAAAGAATATCTTCAGCTTTTTCACCTTTTCCTATTCTCTCACCAAATCTTCGGTTTCTACTATGTTTACTGTCGCAAGTAACAAATAGATCACCTAATCCTGAAAGTCCAGAGAATGTTTGGTGTTCTGCTCCCATAGCTTCTCCTAGTCTTGCTATCTCTGCTAAACCTCTAGTTAGAAGTGCTGCTTTAGTATTATCTCCAAGCCCCATACCATCTATGATACCGGCTGCTATTGCAATCACGTTTTTGAGAGATCCACCAATTTCGCAACCAATTACGTCACTAGATGTATAAACTCTGAAGTATTCTGTTAAGAAAATCTGTTGAACGTATTTGGCAAAATTTTCAGACTTTGAAGCAACCACTACAGTAGTTGGGATTTTTAAGCTGACTTCTTCTGCATGACTCGGACCAGTTAGTACTGCGAAGTGATTACTATCAATACCATAAACTTCTTCGAATATTCCAGATATAGTTTGATTTGAATTATTTTCAACTCCTTTAGAAGAATTGATAATATATTTATCTTTAATTCCTAAATCGTATTTCTTGTAATATTCTCTAATATATTGTGTAGGTACTGCATTAATTATTACGTCTATATCTTTTATATCACTTGGGTTAGTCGTAGCAATTATATTCGATGGTATCACATCTACAGAAATGTATTTATTATTTGTTCTATTCGTATTGATTTCAATAGCTTGGTCTTCATTTCTAGTCCAAAGTATAACGGATTCAAAATTAGAACTTAGTACCATAGCCAAGGCAGTACCCCAGCCACCTGCACCAATAACTGCTATATGTTTACGATTGTTAGGAATAGTCAATTTCTAATACTCAGTTATCCAGATCTTTTGAATATTTGTAATTTTGGAAAGCGGTTTTCAGTTCCTTCTAAAAGACGTTTGATATTAGTCCTATGTGTATAAACGATTAGTAAGAAAAGTCCTAAAAGGAAATAAACAATAGTACCATATCCTGGTATAGAATCATGCAAAATATTGTATCTAAATATCATAGAAGAGGGGAGAGTGAACGCTGCAAGTATAGAACCTAATGATATATAGCCAGAAAAAGCTACAGCAATTAGGAAAAATAATACAGCAACTCCAGCATCTATTGGAGCAATTCCAATCAGCATACCTGCGGCAGTATTTATACCCTTTCCACCTCTGAAATTAACGAAAGCTGAGAATATATGACCCAATACGGCGAATATCCCAGCCATTAATTTAATCAATGTGAAATCTTCAAAGCTAGTCATATTTGGGATTGTTAACTCAGACCCAAGTACTCCGGCCACAACTACTACTGCAAAGACACCCTTTGCGATGTCTAATAATTGAACCAGCACACCTACTTTCCAACCCATAACTCGGAAAGCATTAGTGCTTCCCATATTCCCACTGCCTTTGTCACGAATGTCAAAGCCATATAATTTTTTACTAACAATGACTGCTATTGGTATAGAACCTACCAAATAACTCAATGCTGCTATTATTATTAATGCTAGTGTTGTGCTCATAAATTACAATTACTACTGTTTGTGTTTTTCAATATAAACTTATTTTCCAAGTTTTGCAAAATAATGTAGAGAAATTCCTGCTGAAACAGCTACATTTAGTGATTCAGAGCTACCGATACCTTCCAAAACATATTTATCTTTTACTAAAGTATCTAATTCTTTACTCAACCCATGTGATTCGCTTCCAAACACTATACCATATTTCCCATTATGTTTCAATTTTTCAATAGGTGTTTTAGCATTGCTATCAGCTGCAAAGATATCAACATCGCTGAAATTTTCTTTCAAGAATTCTGCCAAATTATCTTTATACAGTATTTTTAATCTAAATACTGAACCCATAGAAGATCGAACTACTTTTGGTCCAAATTGGTCTGCACTTTCTGCTCCTAAGAAAACTTGTTTTATTCCATACCAATCAGCTGTTCTTAATATTGTTCCTACATTTCCTGGGTCAGAAACTCCATCTAAAGCAATAAATGATTCATTTGGAAGAAAGTCAAGTTCTTTCAAACCAACAACTGCGATAATACCTTCTGGTGATGTCTGTTTCACTAATTGACGGAATTTATGCTTAGGTGCAGAATAAATCGGAATACCCATATCATTAAATTCGTCAGCTAATTCTATGATTCTTTGTGGGGGTGATTCGCGTACTATTACTTGAATCACGTCATACTCACTATCAAGTAATTCTTCGCATAACTTAATACCTTCCGCAATGAATAGGTCATGCTCTTCGCGTTTATCTTTTCTATAAAGTGATTTTATTAATTTTCTTTGACCTTGACTAATAGGAATAGTATAGTGCATATTGTTTTTTTATGGTTAAATTAGTATTCTAAAAAATAACTCTTTTGATAAGACGTATAATTACAAATTTTCGTACATTCTATATACTATTTTATGAATATATTAGTTACAGGCGGAGCCGGATTTATTGGCTCTCACATAGTCGATAAATATCTCGAACTCGGTCATACAGTTACAATTATTGACAATTTGTCCACGGGAAAAAAAGAAAACATTAATCCTAACGCAAATTTCGTGGAAATGGACATCAAAGATGAATCTATCTCAAAAGTCTTTGCAGATGGCAATTTTGATGTTTTATCGCATCAAGCTGCCCAGATGGATGTTCGGGTTTCCGTTAATGACCCAAAATTCGATGCCCAGAATAATATTATTGGTTCTCTTAATTTATATGAGAACTGTAAGAAATATGGAGTAAAGAAGATAATATTTGCTTCTTCAGGAGGAACAGTATATGGTGAGCAAAGTGAATTCCCTTGCGATGAGAATCATGCAACAAACCCTGTATCTCCTTATGGAATAGGTAAATTAACAAATGAATATTACTTGTATTACTATAAGCAAATATATGATATTGATTACGTAGCACTTAGATATGGGAATGTATTTGGTCCAAGGCAGAACCCAAATGGTGAAGCAGGAGTGATAGCTATTTTTGCGAACAAGCTTATTAATAATGACCAACCTATTATCAATGGTGATGGTCTAATTACGAGAGATTATATATTTATCTCGGATGTTGTTGAGGCAAATATGCGTTCATTAGAATCAGAAGTAAATGGTATTTACAATGTTACTACTGGTATAGAAACTAATGTTAATCATATATTCCAAGTTCTGAAAGACAAAACAAAAAGTGATTTAGAAGAAAATCACGGGCCTGCTAAAATGGGTGAGCAGAGAAGAAGTGTTTGTTCGTTTGATAAATTCAAATCAAAACACAACTGGTATCCAAAAGTTAGTTTTATAGATGGGATTGATAAAACTGTAGATTATTTCATAAAAGCAAACGGTTAATCTGAAAATAGTTTTTAATATATCGAATAATATAAGCATTAGTAGAATCTTTCTTTCTATTCCTTTAGCTTATTATTTACTCGATTCAAATATAACTATGACTCTAATTATTGGTGGGTTAGCTATACTTTCTGATTATTTGGATGGATACTTTGCTAGAGGAAGACAAGAAATAACAGATATGGGGAAAATACTAGATCCACTAGCTGACAAAATATTCTTCGGAACGGCTGCAGTTATAATGATAATGCAGGGGCTAATTCCTACATATTTAGCTGCAATTATAGTAGGGCGTGACATACTTATCTTTCTTGGTGGGATTTATATAAAGTCTAAGACTGGAATTGTAGTTGCTTCCAATATGACAGGAAAGATAGCCGTGAACGTGGCTGCAGTAGTATTAATCGGAATATTACTGGACTGGGAAGGCTTTTATAGTTATGGTTCTGCAATTACTGCCGTATTTTTTGTATATTCTTTTGTAATTTACGTACTTAAAGCGTACAAAATATTAAAATCTAAATAAGACTTCAGCATGGGATTTTTTGATAAGTTTAAGAAAAAGATAGTAGAAACGGTAGAAAAAACTTCCGAAGCCGTTGGCTTCAATAGGTTAAAAGAGAGTTTAGAAAAGACTAGAAAAACTTTTTCTGATAGACTTTCAAAGCTACTAAAAGGCAGAAAAATAGATCAAGCTCTTCTTGATGAAGTAGAAGATATACTTATTACATCTGATATTGGTGTAGCTACTTCTGAAAAGTTGATTGGAATTCTTAAAGAAAGAGTCAAAAAAGAAAATTTCGAGAATGCGGAAGATTTATATAAAATCCTAAAAGAAGAAATATTAAACCTAATAATTAAATCAGATAGTGCCGAAGCTGATAAGAACTACACAATTGACGATTCTAAAAAACCTCATTCGATTATGGTAATCGGAGTCAATGGTGCTGGTAAGACTACTACTATTGGCAAACTTGCCTTTAACTATAAAAATGCAGGAAGAAAAGTTGTGATAGGTGCTGCTGATACTTTCCGTGCTGCTGCTAATGAGCAATTAGAAGTTTGGTCGCAAAGAGCTGGAGTAGATATTGTTCAGAAAGCTCAAGGCTCTGACCCTTCATCAGTTGCTTACGAAACAATGGCTTCTGCAATAAAAAATGAAAGCGATGTAGTAATAATCGACACAGCTGGACGATTACATAATAAAGTCAATCTAATGAATGAATTAGAGAAAATGGGCAGAGTTATGAAAAAGCACAGAGACGATGCCCCCAACGAGGTTTATCTTGTACTCGATGGTACGACTGGACAAAATGCACTACAACAAGCCAAAGAATTCTCAAAAGTTGCTAATATCACTGGTATAGTACTCACAAAGCTAGATGGCACTGCCAAAGGTGGTATTGTCATAGCAATTGCTGATGAATTGAAAATACCTGTCCGATATATTGGTGTTGGAGAGAAGATTACAGATTTACAGCCTTTCGATGCAGTGAATTATGTTGAGGCACTTTTCGGTTCTGATAGTGGCGAAGAAACTTTCATCGAAGAATAATCTATTTCTCTTTCTTAAATAATTCTATTAGCCCGTAAGCAGCAATCGGGATTAGGACAATTTTCATCATATTCTGGTACCTAAGTAGTGGTATGAATAATACGGCTAGCAAGGTGTGATACACTATTATAATTACAATCATTGAAGGTAGCTTTTTATACCTAACTATTCCCACAATACTCAACGATAGCAAAACGAACCAAGGAATAATATACATAATATTCAATGCTTTTTCTTCGTTGGGATTCACAAACCAATAATAAAAGAACTTCTTAACAAAATTGATTGATGACGTTGTATAATCGCTAGTTATATAATTAACGACCTCTTCCTTATACATATCATTAAGGAATAACTCGATTTTGCTTGTATCTCCTTTGAAATTACTTAGCTTCTCCAATGTGTTGAAATTGTGCCATCCACCAATCATTATTTCGTTACTACCCCGATATAGATTCAATCCTCCAGTAGTCGAGAATGGTATAAACTCATTGAAAGTTTGCTGATTTCGTATTACCCATGGGGTAAGAAATAAACTTGGGATTACAATTAATAGAAGCACTTGTGCATAGTTCTTTCTTATTAGCATCAAAATAACTATCATCATCAAAAGCAAGAATAGTTCAAACCTGAATAGAATAGCTATTCCCAATATTATTGGTAATGTGAACTTACTCCTACGAGTACTTTTCAAAGAGTAGAAAATTATGAGTGTGAGGAATAAGTGATATATCTGAGTTGTTCCTAAAGAATAACTTGTATATATAAACTCTGGTATCAGAGTATAGATTAAGATAGCTATAAGTGCAACCTTCCCATTGTATAGACTTTCGGTTATCCTAAATAGATAGAACATAGTTGCAATATAGAATAAAAGATTGAAACCAAAAGCGATATAGTTTTCTAAATAATTGTTAGAAACAAGCTTAATCGCAACTAAAAGATAAACATAACCTGGAGCCATATACGCAGATGGGGCAGGATTGGAATTCTCATTTATTTCATGAGTTAATTTCCCATCTTCAAAATAATAGAAAGAATATCCCTTTCCATCTACTATATTCTCCGCTATGATTCCGTATTCCCAATCGGATTGACCATCCGTTCCGAGAAATAGCAATAATAATACTCTTAAAACAATACCTAAGAGCACTATACTGAGAAAATTTTTCTTATATTCGTTTTTTTTCCAATCAAGCATAACAGCATACAATTTACAAAATGAAAACGAAATTCAAGTATATTTGTTCAAATTGCGGGTATGAATCGGCCAAATGGATGGGACGCTGCACAACTTGTGAAAGTTGGGATTCATTCGAAGAAGTAGAAGTAGAAGGAAAGCATTCCAAAAAACTCAATTTGGAAAGGCGGGGAACGGTAAAGGTTCACAAGCTTTCCGAAATAGAGACTGGTGATGAATACCGATATAAAACTGGCATAAGTGAGTTTGATCGAGTTCTAGGGGGCGGTATTATCCCCGGTTCATTTGTACTGATAGCTGGTGACCCAGGTATAGGTAAATCTACTCTTACTTTGCAGATGACTCGGCATTTGATATCCAGAAAACCGCTTTACATAACTGGAGAAGAGTCACTAGCACAAATAAAGCATAGGGCAGAGCGATTAACCAATATCCCAGGTGATTTGAATATTATCGCAGAAACAGAGTTAAATAAAATAATTGACGCTATAAACAGCGATGATTGTGGATTTGCAATAGTTGATTCAATTCAGTCGGTTTATCTTAGTGATATAGAATCTACACCCGGTAGTTTCGTGCAAGTACGCGAATGTACAGCTAAACTAATGCAATTGGCTAAAAGATTGAATAAACCAATATTTACAATTGGTCATATTAATAAGGAAGGGGCGATTGCAGGGCCCAAAATATTGGAACACATGGTAGATACTGTACTTCAATTTGAAGGAAGTAAAGGGCAGAATTATAGAATATTAAGAACTATAAAAAATAGATACGGTTCAACTAATGAGATTGGTATATTTGAAATGTCTGAAAAAGGATTAGAAGAAGTAACTAATCCATCAGAATATTTTCTTTCTAATTCCAATGAAAATGAACCAGGAACTATTACTGTTGCTTCGACGGAAGGGAACCGGCCTTTATTAATTGAAGTGCAAACATTAGTGTCTCCGACAGGGTTTTCTGTACCACAAAGAACAGCTACTGGCTTCGATAATAGAAGATTGCAAATGATAATAGCTGTGTTAGAAAAGAAAATAGGTGCGATGTTCTATAAATATGACGTATTTTTGAATATAGCTGGTGGACTAAAAGTAAATGATACTTCCACAGACCTCGGAATTGCTATGTCATTAGTCAGTAGTTTGAATAATCAAGCACTAAGCAAAGACACAATAGTAATCGGTGAAATAGGACTTACTGGCGAAGTTAGACCAGTATCGGGATTGGTTGATAAGATTAAGGAAGCAGAAAAATTAGGTTTCAAGAAAGCAATAATCCCAGATATAAAGAAATTTAGTTTCAAAAGTAAGAACATAGAATTAGTAAAAGTAAGTAGAATAGAAGAAGCATTAAAGAAGTTAGAATTATGAAATTTATAGATATAGCAAATATAGACGTAAGGTCTGGTGATGGTGGAAAAGGCCATGTTAGTTTTAGAAGAGAGAAATTCGTAGCTAAGGGAGGTCCCGATGGCGGTAATGGCGGTAAAGGGGGAGACCTGATAATACTTGGAGATCCGCAGTTAAGCACATTACTCGATTTTAAGTACGCTAAAAAATACGAAGCAGAAAATGGTGTACCCGGTGGAAAAAATGATTGTACTGGTCGTAATGGACGAGATAAAGTAATTAGAGTACCTGTAGGAACATTGGTTAAAGATGCTGAAACTGGTAAATTGATTGCAGATATTGTGGAAGCTGGACAATCAGAAATCATTGCTAATGGTGGTTTGGGTGGTAAAGGAAATGCAGAATTCAAAAACTCTGTTAATCAAGCACCTCGATATGCTCAACCTGGTATTCCTGGGATTGACATAAGTGTAACTTTAGAATTAAAATTATTAGCAGATGTCGGGTTAGTTGGATTTCCAAATGTTGGTAAGTCAACTCTAATCTCAGTTATTTCTGCTGCAAAACCAAAAATAGCAGATTATCATTTCACTACTTTGGTTCCTAACCTTGGTGTTGTAAAAATAGCGGAATCAAAAAGTTTTGTAGTTGCCGATATACCTGGGCTGATTGAAGGAGCTAGTGAAGGAAAAGGATTAGGACATCAATTCCTTAGACATGTGGAAAGAACTAGAGTATTAGTTTACATATTGGAAGCTTTTAGCGAAGATATAGTATCCGATTTTGAAATTCTTAAAAAGGAACTTTATAAATTCAATCCTGAGATGGAAGATAAAGAGAAATTAATTTGTATCAATAAAATAGATGCAATAGACGATGAAAAAAAGAAAGAATTAGAAGAGCTTAGGTTCGAAGGAACTATAAAGCCAATGCTAATTTCTGCTGTATCGCACGTAAATGTAGATGACCTTAAAAACAAAATTTGGGATATTCTAAGACCAGAAGATAGAAAGGAAGTTATTGATTAATAATTTTTAAATTTTCTTTAGGTGTAAATATAGAAAATTGAATCAAAATTATAAGAATCGGTAAGACGAAGTTTATACTTGAACCAGTGGTATTGAGCACAAAATTAAGAAAATATATTATCTGGTCGATAGGAAATATGAATTCCGAAAGCTTAAAATCGTTGTAATTATAATTATCAAATATCATTACAAGTATTTTAATAGTAAATATATAAACCCCTCCTAAAATTGAAAATCCTATAAATAGCCATTTTGATTTGAAATAGAAACAAGTGGCTATTGAAAAAGAAATGAGAATAAATATAGGAAGTAGAAACTCAAGAAATGTATTCATCTTTACATTCCTCTGAATATCTCCTTTTTCAGTTCCGTAGAATATGCAATCAACATTCAGATAAGTTTCATTCTCCATGTAAGCAAGTGCCTCTTTTTCGAAGATATACTGTTCATTAACATACTCTTGTAAGAATAGATTACTAACAGAAGTCAGATAAGAGTTGCTCAAACCAATAATAAAAGTCTTTACTATAAGTAAAACTGTAATACTAATCACAAATAATAAAATGGATTTTATTATATTATTTCTTTGCATAATTAATCCAAAATAATAGCATAGATAAAGCAATTAGTATCAAAGCAAGCTGAAGATATACGTCATGTAATGCTACAAAAAGCTCGATATCATTGCTTCCTACATAAAAGAGAATAACGATTCTAATAAGGTTTAGAATATATAATAGAACGATTCCAGATAATACACCAATCGCTTTCTTTTTGATTTTAGTATCGAATGCTAGAACTCCTGCCACAAATAGTATCATAGGTTCTGTACCTTCGCATCCAAATGAAATTTGTACTGAAAAGTTTTTACCCATTATCACATCCCCTACATTTCTAACTCCTTCGGTGAACAAATTAATTATAAGAGACGAAAAAAAAGCAGTACTTCGTAAGTACTGCTCTAGTATAAAATTATTCGGAATCAATAGTAATAAGTAATATGAGATAATCACTACAATATACTTTACTAAGAAAATGTTATATTTCTTATTTAAATTAGCCAATGAATTTTTCTTTGACAGTATTCTTCAAATTCTCTGGGAATTTATCATTTTTAGGAAAAAATATCCACTGTTTTGAATTAATATGATCCAAATCACTTTTTGATATATTCATTGCACTACAAAAGATAACAGTTGCCGATCTTTTATTATTAATTACATTCTCAATAGTATTCATCAAAGTTGAAGAATAAGGAAGAAATAAATCACTAATAATCAAATCATAATCCTTGTCTTTCATAAAACTAATTGCATCATTCAGTTTCAAAGCATTATCAACAGCAATTTCTTTATCAAGGGCATACTTTAATGCCATCTTAATTGTATGAAAGTGTGCGTAGTCGTCTTCAATAACTAATATTTTCATATACCACTATTTAATTTGTTCTATTATACCATTTCCGTCTTTCTCTATTGATATCTCTTTAGGTTTATTTTTATAGTAAATTTTACCATTACCATCTAGATTTGCTTTAAGAGAATTTCTTGGATGAACAGTCACTACACCATTTCCATCTAGTTCTACATTAACTTCATCAGACACTAGTTGACCTGCATCTAAGCTACCACTTCCATCCATACTAATAGTTAATTCTTCGGCACTACCCTTTAGGTTAATTTTCCCATTTCCATCTATATTTAAATCAATATCTTCAGCTTCAATTGCAAAATCAATATCAGCAGAACCATTTACTTCCATTTCAAAATCTTCAGTTTTGAAAGTTCCAGTACTTGTTAACTTAATATTTTTATTTAATATAATCGAATTTATTTTTTTCAAAGATATAAAAATTGTCAAATTATTAGGGCATAAGTCTTGTCTACCATTAATAACTAGCTCACCATCATCATAATTAAAAATTAAATTCTTAAGTATGTCTTCGTTAGTTTTAACTAATATACTTTCACTAATACTAGGGGTGAGTACTATGTTCATTGGTACATTGATTATCAGTGACGTTATGTCTGGTAAATATACTTTGTCCTCAATAACCCCGCCCGTACCAACCATACAATCTGAATAACTAGAAACAGTTAGTATAAAAAATGTTAAAACACTTAATAATATTTTCATATAAATTCCTTTAATTATTTATGGATAAAATCTAAATCCTAATCCTAATTCCATATCAGCAGCTACTCCATTTGTTAAACCTATGAGTGGCCCTAATTCTAAAAATACTTCAAACTTCTTACTAGGTTTGAAATTAACTCCCATTAATCCCTTTACTCCTAATCCAAAATCATTTTCTCTTTTCTTTTTCTCATAAAAAAAGCTATTTCCTTCACCAAATGCTAAAACTCCACCAACACCTGCATAAAGTTCAAAATCCCTACTATTAAAAGCTGAAGGGAAATTGAAAGTATAAATCCCGTCTAACCTCAGATTACCATAATGTGAAAATGAACCAATATTAAAAATCCAATCATTGCTTCCGCCACTTCTAACTTTTATCGTAATAGCTGTTGGCTCTCCGACCATCAATCCAAATCCAACATCTGATTTAGCCGTATATGTAAACAACAAAATTATAGAACAAAGCAATAACTTTTTCAAAAGATAACCGTAAGTTTGTAAGCAATAATAATTAACAAGACGTAAAAAATGAAAATATATTTATTAATTTTAATATTTTTAACTAATCTCATACCAGTTATTTCACAGAACTCTGCTAACTTTATGAATGCCGAAAAATTATATCAAGAGCATAAGTATGAAGAAGCTATTGGCTTATACGAAAAGAGTTTGAACGAGAGTCCCGAAAATTCATATATATATGGGCAGATTGCATTCGCACATTTATTTTTAAGTCATTACGAAGAATCACAAACAAATTTCACAGAAGCAATACAAATCGATTCTACAATATCAGATTATTATAATGGCAGAGGATTGACAAAAGCATATATTGGTGATGTATATGGTGCGATTGAGGATTTTACAAAATCAATAAAATTAGATCCCAAATTCCCACATGCATATCTTAATAGAGGTAGTGCTTATACTTCGATTGAGAAAATAGATTCAGCAATAGCCGATCTCAATATAGCTTTAGAGCTAGATAAAGAAAATCCTGATATTAACTTCCAATTAGCACGTTTGCTTTACAAGAATAAAGAATTGACTGAATCTATAAACCAATATAATAAAGCTGAAAAAAAGGGTTTGAAATCAGAGGAACTTTATCTTAGCAGGGCTTCGGTATATTATAAACTAAAAGACCTCGAAAGTGCAATCAAAGATTACACTACTATAATCAAAAAGAATCCAAAACATACGGATGCCCTCAATAATAGAGCAGTTCTTTATGATGAAATGGGAAAGAATAAACTTGCTGAGAAGGATAGATCGACTCTATATAAAATTACAGGCGTTGCTTTCAAAGACCCCAAAGATTATGTTTATGAAAAAGTAAATTCTAAAAATGGATATTATAGTTTAGAAGTACCAAATCATTGGGATGTAAAACTTGAATCAAAAGATAATGAAGAAAGTATGATTATAACAGTACCACAGAAAGATGCAAATGCTCGCTTTCAAACTGTTGTTATTACATTATCTTATAATTTTGATATGGAAAAGAATTATGGTGTGGGTAATGAAGATGAACTAATTTCTTTTTGGCAACAAAGCCAAATAAAAAATACAGATGGATATAAATCTTATGATTTGGTTTCACAAAAACAATTCATGCTAAATGGTTGGAAAGCTTTGAATTTTTTAACTCAATCACAACGAAATGAAAATACATATAAATTGATTATGTACGAATTAGTATCTACTAAACAAGATCAGTTGTTCTATGGTTATTTCCAATCAGCTGCAGAAGATTTCAAATATTATCAACCTATTTTTGATATGATGATGAAGTCGATTGTTATTAAAGGGAAATAATTATTTGAAAACTTGCCCCTTCCATTCCACTTTCTTATTTATTATTAGGAATGGAAGGATTAGTTCAACTATAATAAATAAAAAATTAGAAGGTAATAAATAGGGGAGAAGTCCTTTTTCTTTTACCGTATAAATGGTTGGAATAACTAATATGACATCTGTAATTACTTTTAAGAGCATAATAATAACACTCAAGTAATAATGCCCCTCAATGAAGCTAACGACAGCAGTAATCCAAATAAGAAGTGATGCAAGTACAAATAATGTAGCCTTCCATCCCAGCTTTTTCCCTCCAATAGCCCATCTTTTTCTTTGATTTAGATAGTCTTTTATACTGTTTAATGGTAATGTTTTTACAGTACTATCTCTGTGACAGATGTAATTGATTTTTCCACCCAATTTATGTACTGTTTGTAGTAGAGCCAAATCCTCAGTAACAGAGAATTCAATTTTCCCATATCCACCAATTTGATTATAGATTGATTTTTTGAAGGCCATATTATTACCAAAGCACCCAAGGGGGAAGTTTAATCCCATTCCACCAGAAGCCATTGTATGCATCAAAATCCATTCAATTGCTTGATACTTAGCGAAGAATGAATCATGTTTGACTAAAGTGAAAGCAGCAACTAAATCAGAATCTTTTTCAATAAATGTTTTTACCAAACTAGATATCCATTTCTTATTCACTTTGCAATCAGCATCTGTTAGTAATATGTATTCTCCTTCGGCTCTAGCTATACCGAAATCAAGAGCACCAGGTTTACCTGCGACTACTTTTTGGCTATCGTCAACGATATTTATAAGTTTAATATTGGTATGCTGCAAAGCGAATTGCTCCACTAGACTTTGAGTAGAATCACTTGATCTATCATTTACTACAATAATTTCATATTTGTCACGAGGATAATCAGAATCCACTAGAGATTCTAAACACATAAGTATATTATTTTGTTCGTCACGAGCAGGAACAATAACACTAACAAATGGATATTTATTAATAAAAATTTCTTTAAATTTTATTCTACCTTTTTTTGCCCCTAAGACAAAAAACAAGGATCTAGCGAAATAAAAGCTAAATGAAACAATAAAAAGTACTTCAGTCATAAAAAAAATTTAATTTACTTAATTCATTCAAATATAAGGGAATATTGAGGTTTCGACCTTATTTGTGGATAAAAAAGACAAAAAAAGTTCACTTTTCTTGAGACGTTTTTGCTGTTCATGTGTCTTTATAGTTAGTAACGTGACAAGTTCTTTGAAACTTATTTAAAAATACAACTTTCAATACTGTTAGTTAATCTTATTTGTTTCATAATTAACTATTTTTTAATTTACGTGAATGTGACGATTCGGTAATCAATAAATGTTAGAAAATGGTAAATAAATGCAAATAAAAAATTCAAAAATACTAATATTAGGCGGTTGGGGTTTAGTTGGTAATGCTATTTGTAAAAAGCTGATGAAGTACAATCCATCGGAGCTTATAGTTACATCGCTAAAAGAAGAAGAAGCAAAAGACGCTGTGTCAAAACTTGAAGTTGAGTTCTCTGGTTCTAATTGTAAGTTTACTCCAATGTGGGGTAATGTTTTTACAAGAGAAGAATGGAAAGATATAAATCCTTCGGAACTTTTCAACAATGAAGACTCAAGACATGGCTTTATTCATGACGTTTTTTCTGAACTAGATGATGAAATAGCTAATAATTCGGCTTTATTTGGCTTTATTAATAAATCAAAACCTGATGTAATCATTGATTGTATCAATACAGCTACTGCTATTGCATATCTCAATGTTTACAGTCAATCTAATAAAGTATTAAATGATATTAAAACTGGAAATCTGAACAGTCTTAATATTGAAAAACTAATAGCTAGCTCTTATATTCCTCAGTTAGTCAGACATGTACAGATTTTACATAAAGCAATGTCAGACAATAAAACTGGAATGTATATGAAAATTGGGACTACAGGAACTGGTGGTATGGGTATGAATATACCATATACTCATAGTGAAGAAAGACCATCTCGAGTATTGTTGTCTAAAACAGCTGTAGCTGGTGCACAATCAATGCTTATGTTCTTATTAGCCAGAACTCCTGATAGTACGATAGTAAAGGAAATAAAACCAGCGGCAACTATAGCTTGGAAGAGAATCACTTATGGTGAAATCAGAAAAGGCGGTAAGAAAATCGAACTATTTGATATGACACCTGAGAATGCAATAAGTAGCGATGGTTCATTCAAGTTTGATAATAAGAGTAATGTTGTAGCAACAAATGAGTATCTTAAATCTGTATATATAGACACTGGTGAAAACGGTATATTTTCAAAGGGTGAGTTTGAAGCAATAAGTGCTTTAGGTCAAATGGAAATAGTTACACCAGAAGAAATCGCAGAATATGCAGTGTTTGAGATAAGAGGCGGTAATACGGGTAAAGATATAATGCAAGGTTTGGATGCATTTACTTTAGGTCCAACTTACAGAGGTGGATATCTTAGAAACGAAGCTGTTAAACGTTTAAATCACTTAGAAAAAGAAAATGGTTTAAACAGCGTTGCTTTCGAACTACTTGGACCACCAAGATTGTCTAAGTTATTACACGAAGCAAATATTTTAAGATTAGTGAATGAGAATGTTAAGGCAATATTGAGTATTTCGGATGATGAATTAGCTTCTAAAGCGACTGAATTGATTAAACAAAATACAGGGCTTCGAAAAGAAATACTCTCAATAGGATTACCAATCTTACTTAAAGATGGTAAATATTTAAGAGGAGATTTTGTTAAGATTCCAGTAAGAAGAAATCAAGATGAAATCGAATTTACAAAAGAAAATTTAGATCAATTCTGTTATGATGGTTGGATTGATTTGAGAACAGAAAATTTCGGAAAATGGAAAGAACGTTTGACTAATATAATAGAGCAAGCAGAAAGCGTTCCTTCAGATGATACAAGTTCTGGATTCGTATATGATGAAGAGTATTGGAACTTCTTCAACTCAATAGAACCCGGTAAGATTGCAGGCTGGATCTTCGAAAATGAAGATAAGGGCTGGAGATTTAAACGATAATTAGTTTTTTTATAATTTATTTTTTTAACAATTTTAGGAGATTTAATAATGAGAAGAATATACGCTATATTCCTCATTTCTCTTTTCGCTGCGGCAACTATGGCTGTAAGTGCACAAGTTACGGTAGAACGTATAGACGAAACAGTCAACGTTCAATCTGACTACACTTCACCAGATTTGTTAAGTAGCAAAAGCAATGAGATACAAAGGAAAAGTTTCTACCAATTAGGTACTGCTCCTTTACCATTCGATCTTGTGAACAATGCTCACGAGAATATCGCGGTTTCTACTGGATATTATGTAGTAGATTTCGCAGATGACGCACCAGCGTACTGGAAACCATCTGAGACTATTTATAGTCTTGATGAAAATGCAGATAGATGGGTATCTATCTTGCCTGGCCCAAGAGTAGCAGAGAAATCTTATTGGGACAATAACAAAGAAGAAGGTCTTAGATTCTTTAGAAACCCTGCTTACCCCGTTCAAAATGGCGGTGACTTCTTTGAGCATAATGAATATTTCCAAGATACAACTAACAACGCTTTTGCAGGTCCAATGCCTTTGAAATTGGTTGGTGGTTTCTATTTTAACGGTATTCGTTATGATTCATTTTACGTAACTACTAATGGTTTGATTGCCCTAACTAACAGAAGATATTTCTATGATGAATTTGGAAACAAATACATTCCTTCTGGTGAACAATCAGCTTACGATCCTAACTCTATGGATTATTTCGTTGGTTATATTGGTAGTGAAAACAGAAACAGAGCTGGAACTGGTGTAACTGATCAAGTAGCCGATAACTTTGGTTACAATTGGTCTATACTAGGTGGTAATAAAGCAGACCCTAATGGTGGTATCCGTGGTGATGCTGGTAATAATGGTTCGCTAGTAAACGTTCACGGTTTGAATAACGTTACTTCATCTCAATACAAACCAGCTTTAATTGGTTTTATGTATGGTGACTATGAATTATCACAGTACTCTCGTACTTTAAATAAAGTTGATAATCACGGTAAAGTACATTATTTCAGAACTATTGCTAACGATAAGTTAGTAATCTATTTTGAAAACTTAGCTGTTCCTCAAAGTACTAAGATTACTTTGGGATGGCAGATCAATTACGGTGCTTCTGATTCTAGACCAAGTGATGATGGTTACACTGCAGTCTCAGGACAAACTATACTAAACAGAAATGATAGTAGTATTACTATTATATATGAAAGATTTATGGGTGGTGTAAGAGCTGGTAATACAGTAATTCAAGCTAAAGACATCTTTAGAGGAAACTCTGCTGTTGGTGTTTATGGTTTTGGAAGACACGCTAATTACAATGTAACTGGTGGACCTAACGCAAGTAGTTCTACTTTCCCATGGGTAAGAGAATATGAGCAATATACTCATTATTTCACTTATTTTAGAAATGCTGCAAGTTTCCCTCAAACATTTACATCATTGAAATTTAAACAACACCAAAATACTTTGAGAGTTGTTGATATTCAGTATAGAGTTCGTAAACAAGATCCTAACGCTTCTTTAGCTTTCTCTGAGAAAGTAAATACTAGAGATGTGAATAACTATGAATTATTAGCAGGTAATGATCACTTAGGTGCTATACAACCAGTAGCTATAATTCAAAACGTTTCAAATGATATACAAGCACCTACTGGTGTAAATTTTGTACCTCAAGATTTGAATTTCTATGCTCGTTTTAGAGTATTGAACAAAGCGACTGGTAGATTAATTTATAACAGAGCAGTACCAGTTGATAACAAATGTTTGTCAACTCCTGATGATAATTTGGCTAATTGTGAAGGTAATCCTGATGTAAGAGTTAGATTAGTTACTGTAACTATAGACAAAGACAATAACTACCAAGCAGAAGTTGCTAACTATCCAGGAACTAATTCTTGGAATGGAAAAACTAGAACTGGTATTCCTCCTTATGGTTATGTTGAAGTTAAATTCCCTCCATTCGAACCAAATGAGTTCGCTAGAGATGAAAATAACAAACTTTATCAAATTGGTAGAATGGCTGCTTTCGTAGTAGCTGATGCTACAAACCCTAATACGAATAAAAAATTAGGTGATGCATGGCCGTTTGATGATACTGCGGGTGTTGATCTTCACGTAATGAGATTACACAATTTCTTTAGTGATGATGCTAGAGAGTATCACATAATTGATGGTGTTCCAATACCTTCAGTTCAAAAATGGGTAAGTATTGACGCTGAAGTTGTTAGTGGTGATGTTCTTTCTAGACATCCATTAGCTCCTAGAGGTAGATTCCTTGCTGATAATAACGAAAACTTCTTCTTGAACTCTCCTGTTATTAAATTAAATAGAGTTACAACAGGTGGTCAAGATAATACACCTGGTGATGAATTAAGATCTCATCCAATCGATATGAGAAACAGATTCGGTTCTGTTATTTCATTATCAGTACAAAGAACTTTAGACAAAGAATTCTGGGATAGAGGCTATGGAGATAACTTACTTGTAGGTCCAGAACCTAGAGCTGTATTAAACAGAGATCCATTTACTGTATTCAGTACTGGTGTTTCTGTTTCTTCAAGCCCTGATATGTTAGCATTAGAAATTATGCAACCATCAGATAATGGTGTTGCAAACATTACTAACGTAAAAGATAACAGATGGAGAAATCATCCACGTAGAAACGGTGTAGACGCTGAAACTAAAGTGCCTGCATTGGGTATCTTTGGTGCTGGTGGATACTTAACTGGTTTCTTAGAAAGTGATAGAGATTCATCACTAGCATTACCAAATTCAGGAACTAGAGAAGAAAACTCTCTAAGAGCTGACATATATGATGATGGTTTTGACTTTATTTACAAAAAATACTTCGTACCAATTCCTGACACATTTATCAGACATCAAAATGATGGTGCTAAGCATTTCAGATTTAGATTGAAAATGTATGCTACAAATGATAAAAAATGTGCTCAGTGTACTAACGATGATGATGATAACTTCTTAGTTGATAATATTAGTGTATTATTCAAATCTAAAGAAACAACTGATATTGAAGTTAGTGCGGTTTCTATAAGCTGGCCTTATACTGAAGCTCCTGCAACTCAAGCATCAAAAGTTCCAATTGAAGTTACAGCAACAAACAATACTGCAAATAATGCTCCTTTCTATCATATCAAAGTTAAGATATTCAGAGGTACAAGTACTGATAATCCTAATAACTTAGTTTATTGTGATACAAGAGCTGTAACATATCACGATCCAAATAATGAGATTGTTAGGGGATTCCCTGATTTTGAAGCTCGTAAATTTGGTGAAGGTCAATATCGTGCACAAGCTATTATAGTTGTCCCTGGTGGTGATTTAGAAGAGCTTAACGATACTACTTATACTGACTTTACAATTAAATTTGGTTCTACTTTTGCTTACGATCCTATAGATAACCCTTCTAACGATATCGGTGGCGGTGCATTCCCTGCTGGTAGAGGTCTTAACATCGAAGCTTATGGCTATGGTGGTAGAGGTAGTGTTAATGGTCAATCTGGTGGATATGATGAACTTACTTTTGGTTCAGGTTATGTAGGTGGTAGTATTTCAGGTCAATTGGCTATGAAGTTCGAATTATTACAAGCAGATACTATTTATGGTTATGATGCATTATTCGGAACTATTAACCAAGCTCCTGACCATATTGCATTATCAATCTACAAAGGTAGAGCTGATTTAGATATTCCAACTGAAGAAATGCTTGAATCTAGACTAGATAGAACTAGAGGAAGAGACGATAGAACTGATAAACTTGAATTTGGTAAGTACGTAAGATATTTAATGCCTAAGGGTATTGTATTACCAAAAGGAACTTATTGGATTGCTATAGCTCAATTAGGTGAAACTGGTCTTGAGTTAGGTGGTTCTAAACAAAGAACTGGTCTTAGAACTATGTCTGTATATGTTCCGCCTCCAGTTAATTTTATTAGTCCTGTAGGTGGTTCAGGTGTTTCTCTTAATATTCATAAAGAATTTAGAAAGAGAGTTGTAAGCGGTAACTTACTTAACAATAGTTATTTTGCTTTCGAGAACACAAGAGGTTCTGGTAACTGGACTCCATTTACACCAAGTATTGGTAACGTGGGTTACGCTCACTTACACCACTTTGGTTGGGTTCCTGCTGAAGGTGTTACATTAACATTAACTAACGGTACTTGGATTCCATTGATTAGACCTTTCTTAGGTGCTAAGGCTTCTGGAAATGTTCAAAGTGTTGATGATTGTGATGTTCCTATTAATCTTGTTAGCTTTGAAGGCGAACAAAGAAAATCAGCAGTTGACCTTTCTTGGACTACTGCTACTGAAGAAAACAACAAAGGTTTCTACATCGAGAAAAGAGCTAAAGTTAATAGCGAATTTAACGATTGGGAACAAATCACATTCGTAAATGGTAATGGTAATACTAAAACTACTAGCTACTATTCTTATTCAGATAAGAATGTAAAAGCTGGTACTACTTACCAATATAAATTGAGACAAGTTGACTTTGATGGTACTCAAAACTGTCATGAAACTGATATCGTAACTGTACAATTTGGTAATAACTCTGATTTAGTAATCAGTAACTCTCCAAATCCAGTAAGCGCTTTAACTAATATCGAATACACTACTGTAAAAGATGGTAATGTTAGAATAGAAGTTCTTGATTTATTAGGTAATGTTGTTAAAACATTATTAAACGACGACGTTAACGCTGGTTCTTATGTTTTACCTTACGATGCTACTGATGCTATCGGTAACAGATTAACTTCTGGTACTTATATCTATAGAATCACTGCTAATGGTCAAACTCAATCAGCTAAGATGAGCGTAGTTCAATAATAATCGAACAACATCTTACTTAAAATTAAAACCCTCGTTATACTTCTATAACGAGGGTTTTCTTTATTATAGAAATGGAGATTTAAAAATGAATGATACTATATTTGATAAAATAATTAGAAAAGAAATTCCAGCTAGTATTGTATTTGAAGATGAAGATATTCTCGCCTTCAAGGATATTAATCCTCAAGCACCTATTCATATACTAATAATTCCTAAAAAGCAAATACCTACTATTAATGATATAAAACTAGATGACATAGAATTAACAGGTAAGCTAGTTTACAGAGCAAAACTAATAGCTGTTGAATTGGGTATAGCTGAAGAAGGTTACAGATTGGTATTTAACTGTAATAAGAATGGGGGACAGGAAGTTTACCATGTACATCTGCATTTATTAGCAGGAAGAAGTATGAATTGGCCTCCCGGATAGAAAAATTATTCTTATTTTGCAGTTAAAAAAACTATGGATTTAATAAAAGAAGCACAAAGAGTATTATCTGAAGAAGCTAAAGCTCTTGAAATCCTATCTAACTCTCTAGATGAAAACTTTATAATTGCTTGTCAGCAAATACAAAAAGCAAGTAAGGTAATAATATCTGGAGTTGGCAAATCAGGATTGGTTGGTAAAAAAATTGCAGCAACTTTCTCAAGTGTTGGTATTCCTTCATTATTTTTGCATCCAGTAGAAGCACTCCATGGTGATTTGGGTATAGTAAATGAAAGTGATATATCTATATTGATCTCAAAAAGTGGGACAACTGAAGAGTTATTACTTTTGTTTCCATATTTAAAGAAGAGAACTAATATCATAGCAATTACTACAAATAAAGATTCTTACTTAGCTAATATTTCTGACGTACATTTGCACATACCTCTTGAAAAAGAGTCATGCCCGATTGAATTAGCCCCAACTACTAGTACTACACTAACAATGGCATTAGGTGATGCCTTAGCCGCCTCTGTAATGAAATTGAATAACTTCACAGAAGTAGATTTTGCGTTGAATCATCCTCTAGGTCAATTGGGGAAAAACCTAACTATAACCGTTGGTGATGTAATGCACAAAGGTAATAGTATTCCACTGATTGATGTAGATAGCACTTTCAAAGACGCTCTGATTGTAATGACTGATAAACCATTAGGTTGTTTATGTGTACTTGAAAATGAAAAGTTAGTAGGTATAATAACTGATGGCGATACTCGAAGAGCTTTAAATAGATACGATTTAATTTCAGATATTCAGATTAATGAGATAATGACAGCTAACCCAATTACAGTAACCTCTGATACATTAGTAGGTAGAGCTCTTTCGGTAATGGAGAATAGAAAAAGCCAAATTAATGTTTTACCTGTTGTAGATGCTAATAATAGATGTATTGGAGTAGTTAGAATTCACGATCTAATAAAGAGTGGACTGTAGTTTATTTGCTAACTTCGTCTTTTGTGATTTTTACGTTGTTTACAACATTACCTCTAGCTCCGAGTGGTTCTAGTTTCTCGCCATTTCTTTTTAACTGAACTCCACCTGCATTACCAGCTGTAATTGTGAAGAATTTTGCTGCTTTCCAGACTTTTTTTGCACCTGGTTTTAGAAGAATTTCTTCATTTTTCTTTCCATCTATAGTAACACTCATCCAAGAAGTATCTAAAGCAAAAGCTTCTAATACTAAACTATCTGAGGTTTCAAAGTAATTCAATAGACTTTCTTCGTCCTGACTTTCTTTTATTTCGTCTCCGATCTCAATATTATCAACTATCGAGCTTTCTGGTTTACTATCGCTCGAAAAGAATACAAAATAGATAATTGAAATAAGTACTAAGCCTAAACCTAAATACATAATCGAAGAGACTAACCTTTTATCAGAAATTAATTCTTTGTAATTCTGAGATTTTAAAATAGTCATTACATTTCTATCACTTGGATCTATAATACTTGCAGATTCATTAGTTAAAGGCTTATGTAATAGCTGCTCTTTAGCAAGACGACTGTCAAGCTCGGTCAAAAGTCCCGAATAAGATTCGTTTGAAAGCCCTAAGAAAGTGGCATATTTCTTTATAAATGAACGCAAATATACTACTGGTAATTCAGGTAACTCACCAGATTCGATTGATTCTAGTACAGTTTGCCTTATACCAGTTTTCCGGGATACTTCAGATAAATCCAATCCCTTTGCTTTTCTTGTGTCTATTAGTATTTTTACGTGTTCTTTCATTAGAATATAAGAAATAATTATATTATATTACAAATATAACAATAATCAAGCCAAAAAATAAATGAATAAAACCATAATATTGCTTCTCTTCCTGTTTAGTAATATATTCACAACTAGTTTATATTCTAATGAACTAGAAAAACCAATCAAAATAGACTCATCTGATTTTTATTATGCTGGTACAAAAAGATTCTCACTAAGCGGTGATTTGCCGAATTTGGAAACGGATATTAACACTCCTTATCTGATTGGTATTTCTGCTACAACACTCGCATTCATGGTATCACAGCATATTTATCAATCTAATACAATATGGAAAGATAAAGCAGAATTCAAAATTATTGAAGACGGTCAATATGCATTATATGCTGATAAAGCGGGACACATATTTGGTGCCTATATTATGTCTTATACTTATACTGAAC
>PGYR01000012.1 GCA_002839765.1 Ignavibacteriae bacterium HGW-Ignavibacteriae-4 | reverse complement strand
ATATATTCAAGGTATGATATTTATATTGAACTACTCTTTTCATTCTCCTAGACTCTTCGCTTCATTTCATTCCGCTCTGTGTGACGTATTAGAAAGGGCGATGAATTGAATGCATCTCAAATCCAGCAAACCCTTGTAAACTCGGTCATCCAGAACGATGCGGAGCGGAGTGAAGGATCCAGGGGGATAATCTAAATTGACGATGTAATCTTCCATACTGATTCAAGATATAATTATTTATAAAAGTATATTTAAGTATTTGCTTAAATAAGAAACAAATTATAAATTTGTAACGTTACTAAATAAAAAACAGAAATATTATGAAAAATAATCAATCGTGTATAAGAGTTTATGCTGATAAAGTTCAGATCGATAATTGTAGAGAAATAATTCAAGCAAACGAAAAATCATTTGGGATGTTGAGTAGTTTACTGGCACTTGCTGGTAATGAAGTGAGGCTAAAAATATTATTTCTTTTGGAAGAAGAAAATGAACTTTGTCCTTGTGATCTTTCGGATATTTTAGGAATGAGTATTCCTGCTATTTCACAACATTTAAGAAAGTTAAAAGATGGAAATGTTGTTGAAGGAAGAAGAGAAGGGCAAACTATATTCTACTCATTAAAAGAAGAACAATTATCAATACTACGACCATTTTTCAAACATATTATTAATAATTCTATAAAAGAGAAAGTATGAAAGAAAAATCAAAATCTGGGAAACTAGCATCAGTTAGTTTATTGTCTGCAATTACAGCATCATTATGCTGTATAACACCTGTAGTAGCACTGGTTGCAGGTGCATCTGGAGCAGCATCATCACTCTCGTGGTTGGAACCATTGCGACCTTATTTACTAAGCCTTACCGTTTTGGTATTAGGCTTTGCTTGGTATCAAAAATTAAAACCGCGAACTGCTAATGAAATTTCTTGTGAATGTGAAGATGATCACAAACAACCGTTTATGCAATCAAAGAAGTTTTTAGGAATCATAACCGTATTTGCAATTGTGATGATGGCGTTCCCATACTATGCTAATTCATTTTACCCTAAAGAAGTAAAAAAAGAAATTGTTGTTATTAAAAGTGCCAATTTACGAAAAGTAGAATATAAGATTAAGGGAATGAGCTGCGAAGCATGTGCGTCTCACATTAGTAACGAGGTAGGAAAATTAGAAGGTGTAGCAACATCAAGTATAAAATATGAAAAGGGAACTGCTATAGTTGAGTTTGACAAAACTAAAATCAATGAAAATGAAATAGAGACAACTATAAACTCAACTGGCTATAAAGTAACTGAAAAAAAGAGAAATAAATGAAAAAATATGATTTTATTGTTATCGGTGGTGGAATGGCTGGTATGCCTATAGCTAACAAGCTAGCATATAAGGGCTATAATACAGCGATAATTGAAAAAGATTTGTTGGGAGGTACTTGTTTAAATAGAGGATGTATCCCAACAAAAACTATGCTGCATTCAGCAAAAGTTGCACATATAATTAGAAACTCTGAACGATTTGGAGTACTCTCAGAACTAATAAAAATTGATTTCCCAGCTGTTATAAAAAGAAAGGATGACTTAATTAGTAAAATTAGAAAGGGTGCTTATAAACAAGTTGAAAATAATAATAATTTAGATTTAATTGAAGGTGAAGCAAAATTTTTATCTAATAGTACTGTTCAAGTTCTCGAGAAAGTGTACCAGTCCCAAAACTTTATTATTAATACAGGAGTAATTCCAAATATACCTTTAATTAAGGGATTAGAAACTGTTAACTATCTAACAAATAATGAAATATTAAACTTAAAAGAACTCCCAAAATCCTTAGCTATATTAGGAGGTGGATATATAGGTGCTGAATTTGCTCAAATGTTTGCTCGTTTTGGTTCATTAGTTAATATTCTTCAAAGACCAGATAGACTAGTCAACAATGAAGATGCTGATATAAGTGAAGTACTTCAAAGTGTTTTTGAAAAGGAAGGGATAAATGTTCATTTGAACTCAATAACTACATCTGTTGAGAATCTAAAAGGGAAAATAAAGATAAATTATATAGAAAATGGGATTGAATCTACAATTATCGCATCACATTTATTAATTGCTACAGGACGAAAATCAACAGCTCATTTACTAGATATTGAGAACACGGGAGTTGATTTAAATGAAAAGGGATTTATTAAAATTAATAGTAGTTATAAAACATCGCAAGAAAATATTTGGGCTATTGGAGATATAACAGGAAATCCTATGTTTACTCATTCAGCAAGAGATGAGTCAGAACAATTATATCAAGCTATCACAAAGAAAACTAAAATCACAAAGAAAATAATTCCTTCTGCCATTTTTACAGATCCTGAAATTGCTTCTGTTGGGCTAACTGAACTCCAAGCTATTTCGAAAGGATTCTCAGTAAAAATTGGTAAACAACCATTTAGTCAAGTGGCTCGTGCTTTAGCAATGGGTGTGACCGATGGATTTGTTAAAATAATTATAAATGAAAAAGATCACAAAATTCTAGGCGCACAAATAATAGGTGAAAGTGCTGGCGAACTTATACACGAATTTGTATTAGCTATTAACAATAAATTAAAAATTCAAGATATTGCAAAAGGAATTCACATACACCCTACTTTATCAGAAGGTGTTAATTCGGCGGCAGGTGGAGTACATAAACCGGCTGGGAATTAATTAATTATAAATAAATGGAAATTAAAATGAAATCTGAAATAACTTGTCCTAAATGTGGATATAAAAAAATAGAAGAAATGCCAACGGAAGCATGTCAATTCTTTTACGAATGTGAGAATTGTAAAACCGTTCTAAAACCAAAGGATGGGGATTGTTGTGTTTATTGTTCTTATGGCTCAGTGGATTGTCCGTCTATCCAAGCTAAAAAAAGTTGTTGTTAAAAATCCAATTTGTGACTTTAATTGAGATTTTTTATTCCTAGACTCTTTACATAGACGACGCTCAGCACAAGCGCTTCATTTCATTCCGCTCTGAGTGACGTAGTAGGAAGGGCGATGAATTGAATGCATCTCAAATCCATCAACCCCTAGTAAACCCAGTCATCCTGAACGAAGCGGAACGGAGTGAAGGATCCAGGGAAATTCCATTGTCTTCTATATTCATTAAAGATATTATAACTACTTATAAAGCTCCAAGATTTGTAAAATTATAGAAATAACTCTATTTTGAGAGATAAGTGGTTAGCTATTAATGAGAAAATATAATTATAGAATAGAGTTCCGAATGAAAAAGTCGCATTTATTATTTTTGCTATTATTACTATCATGTAGTAATAATGATTTTCAGGATAATAAAAATGGTAATGAAAAAAAGTATCATATAAAGCAAGATTACTATTTTCAACCAGAGCTTAAATATTCAAATAGAGTGAATAGTATCCCTTCTTTCATCTATGATAGTTTGTTTACCCCGAATTCGATTACCGATGAATATGATACCGAAAATTTAAGTTTTTCAGACTCAAAAATTAGTAGTATAGAATACGATAAACTATTATATTTTATACTTACAAATGACAGCTTATGGATTCTATGCTATAAGCAAGGTGGTATAGGAGTTCATAATGTAGTTGATATATTACATAGAGAAGATAGTTTGATAAAACATGATAGAATGACTACTTTAACAGAAGTTCGTGATACAAATAAACTAAAAATATTCCTTGATAGTATTAATTATAGAAATAAGATTATTTTAAATAGGTTAGAACTTAGCTATTAATTTGAAATAAGATAATTTAATTGTGTTCCATATTTAATCTTAGTAATTTTTTTAAAAAATAGTCTATTAAAAAAATGGATAAATCAACTAGAATATTAAAAGTGTTCCTTATTATGGTAATTGTATGGGGTGTAATAACTTTAATCACTTTAGAAAATAATTTAGAATCTGATGGATCTCTAAATGTAGGTTTCCCTTTTACTTTCTATACAGATTATGTGGGTAAAACCATTCAAGATATAAAGATTGGGTTTGGATTAATGCCATTTATAAGCGACTTATTTATTATTTTTGCAATTACTTATCTTATAATACTAATATATGAGTTTGCTAAAAAGAAAATGAAGTAATTCAGATGATAAAGCGATACGTTTCTACATTTCATCATAAATATCCTATCCTTCTTGCAATCCTGTTCTAAATCGAGAAGTTTCCCTTAGTGAAACATTAATCCAGAAATGACTTTTCGCGAGTATATACTCCGGCTTGTTTGGAGATATTAAGCAACACACCGATTGCGATAGAGTAGATGATGATGGCTGTACCACCGAATGATATGAAGGGTAGTGGTAGCCCAGTAGTAGGAAGTAAACCAGTATTAACACCAGCATTTACGAATACGTAGATTGAGAATGTTACCACTATTCCTACTGATAAGAAATAGCCAAAAGCGTTAGGTGCTTTTCTTGCTATTTGCATACCTCGGTAAAAGATAAAGCCAAATATAGCGATTACGAAGAAGAGTCCTATAAACCCGAATTCTTCACCTATTATAGAGAATATAAAATCTCCATAGGATTCTGGTAGGAACATGTGGCTTTGGCGAGATTGACCCACACCAACTCCAGAGACTCCACCATTTCCAATAGCTATTAGTGCTTGTTTTAGTTGGTATGATACAGCTTCTCCGCCAGCTTCGTCACCGCCCAAATATGCTTGGATACGTGCCATTCTATAAGGGGCGGATACAGCATAAACTCCGGCTAATACTACGCCTATTATTCCAGTATATATTAGATAGAGTAGGTTAACATTACCTATGAACATCATTGCGAATGAAATCATAAAAATTACTATCATTGTAGAGAAGTTAGGTTGCAAAGCTATGAGAATGCAGATAACGAGCGTCCATACTATAAATGGTACGAACCCGCTTTCGAAGTCTTTTATTACTTCCTGCTTTTTCTCGAGCATAGCCGCAAAGTGGAATATCATCGCAAACTTCGCAAACTCAGAGGGTTGAATACTTACTCCACCTATGCTTATCCATCTTGATGCACCTTTGGCAGAAGAACCACCGACCAACACGAAGACGAGGAGTAATATCCCAAAGAAGAGAGCTGGCTTCGTAAAGCGTTTATATTTGTTGTAATCTATTCCAGAGACAACAATCATAGCTAATATACCGATAACTATCTTACCCAAATGGCTTAGGAATAGTGTTTCAGTCGAACCAGTTTTTAATTCAGAAATAGTAGAAGACGCAGTGTAAACCACAGCCAAACTGAATAGCATCAGGGCTATAATCGAAATAAATAGGTACCAATCTATTCTATTTTTCTGTGTTGTTGTTTCCACTATACAAAGCTATTTACTACTTGTTTGAATACATCGCCACGATGTTCGAAATTCACGAATTCATCAAAGCTCTTGCAAGCAGGAGAAAGCAAAACTGTATCGCCAGATTTGGCTGCTACAGCGGCTTCCTGTGTTGCTTCTATCAGATTATTAGCTAAAAAGCATTTTACTTTGCCTGAGAATTTGTCGAACAATCTGTTCTTTTCTTCACCGAAGCAAATCAAGTACTTGACTTTATTTTCTACTAATTCACTTAGTACACTATAGTCGTTAGCAGAAAGCAAACCACCTGCTATCCAAACTATATTGTCTTCGAATGAATTCAATGCATACCAAGAAGAGTTTACATTCGTTGCTTTAGAATCGTTGATAAAACGTACACCGTGCAAATCGCGCACTACTTCCAATCGGTGTTCCACACCTTTGAAAGAAGCAACTGCATCTCTGATGTCTTCGTTTCTTATTTGTAGGTACTTCGCTGCTATTACTGTCGCGAATGTATTATATAGATTATGCTCACCATATAGTGGCACATAACTAGTCGGCATTATTTCCTCTTTTTGCTGCTGTGTACGATATACTATGTTCCCGTTTTCTTGGGAAACCCCCATAGTATTTATTTTGCTGCTATCTAATGAAATAAATCCAATTTTCGCCTTAGTTTCCAATATTTCCCCACCAGAAACTTGCGGCTTTTTTTCAAGAATTGAATTTAAAATCTCATCGTCACAATTCAAAACTAATAAATTCTCGGCAATTTGGTTGGAAGTAATTTTCCACTTTGCATTCGTATATTGTTCATAACTACCATGATACGACAAATGATCTTCAGTTATATTCATAATAACTGCTACATCAGGACGGAACGTATCTATCCTATCCAGTTGGTAACTCGACAGCTCCACTACTAGTATATCATCTTCGGTTACGGAGTCAGCAACTTCCGCCATTGGTAATCCGACATTGCCAACTAGTTTTACACTTCTACCCGAATGAGCGATAATATGAGCCATCAGAGTAGCAGTCGTTGTTTTTCCGTTAGTTCCAGTTATTCCTATTATCTGAACTTTTGCCGATAAATTAAGGTATGCGTACTCTATTTCGGATATTATCTTGATATTTAGTTTTTCTAGCTCTAATATAATAGGAGCGTTTGGTGGTACACCCGGAGAGGAAATACATAAATCGTATTGACTTAGATTATCGAGACTATTTTTCCCAAATTCGTAGCCAATTCCTTTTTCTATCAATTTTTCTGTTAGTTCTGGGGTTTCAGCACTCGAGTTCAACTCTGACAAAAACACGCTGTGTCCCTTTCTAATAGCCAATAATGCTGCCGATAAACCACTTTTTCCAGAACCAATAACTAATATCTTCATTTTAATCGTCTTACTTTTTTATATTGAACTTTATTTTTTTACAATTTACGAATGTATTTTAAGTATTTATATGTCAATTTTAAGAATATATAATTGTTTTCACCCAATATTAAGGGAAAAAGCTCAAACGGTAGAGAAATTCGACCAAGAACTGAAAGATTTTACTGACAATATGCTGGCTACTATGTACAATGCCGACGGTATTGGTCTAGCTGCTAACCAAGTCGGCGACAGGCGAGCTATCTATACAGTGGATATTAATACTGGTGATGAAGATAAATCGAAATATACTCCAATAGTTATGATTAACCCGATCATCCTTTCGTTCGATGATGAGATTACTACTTATCAAGAGGGGTGCTTGAGTATTCCGAAGTACTATGAGGACGTGGATAGACCTGCAGCTGTACAAGTGCAATACACCGATGTAGATATGAAGCTACATACTTTGGAAGCTGATGATATATTAGCTAGGGTTATACAACATGAATATGATCACCTAAAAGGAATCCTATTTTTTGATAGAATAACTCAAATCAAAAGAGCACTGGGTAAGAAAAAATTGAACAAAATAAAAAGGGGAGAGCTAGATACTTTCTACCCTATGATAAACCCAGACGGAACCGAGTACGAGCCAACGGAAAGCAAGAAAAGTAAAATATAATTGCTTCCTAATTGTTCTAATAGAAAATAACAAGACGCAACGCGAAGATGAATAAAAAGAAACTCAAACGACTGATAGAGGGTGGTGAAACCTCAACAGTGGAGTTCAAAAGAAAACTAACAGAAACCCACAAAATAGCCAAGGAGCTATGCGCCTTCGCCAATACAAAGGGCGGAGTGCTAATAGTTGGGGTAGATGATGATGCTACTATATGCGGAGTAATGAGCGAGAAGACCGAAGCAGAGATAATAAGAACGGCATGCGAGTTTGATTTGGAGCCACCAATCACCCCTCTAATAACGCACGTCAACATAATGGGACTAGAGCTAGTAGTTGCCGAAATAGAAGAAAGCACGAACAAACCCATCAACCTACTTACCAAAAACGAACAAGGCCAAACTATAAAGAGAGCTTACATCCGAGTAGGCGAAAAATCTGTGATGGCGAGCAGCGAAATGGCTAGAGCACTACGATTTTTAAATAAAGATGATAGCTATACGGAAGATGACGGAGTAAAGATAGTAATCGGTCGTAACGAAAAGGCACTATTCGAATATCTGGAGAAAAACGAAAGAGCAACAGTGAACGATTTCGCTAAGCTAGTGAATATATCACGCCGCCGAGCAGAACGGCTAATGATACGTATGATGAGAGCAGGAGTGCTACAAATCCATCAAGATACTGCCCACGACTATTTTACTGCTGTGTAGGTTTAGAAGATTGCTTAAATAGGTAGATTCATCACATATACTTTCATTTCAACCTCTTTTTTTATTATATTTAGAATAACTTTTAACACTAAAAACGAAATTAAAATGAAAGTAAGCAAACTAACCTTGATTTTATTTCTTATAATTAATTTACCTTTAATTTCACAATGGTTAAACTATAATACTGGGAACTCAGATATTCCAGATAATTTAGTATATAGGTTAGCACTTGATTCCAAGAATAATATATGGATGAGTACTTTTGAAGGTTTAGCAAAATACGATGGGTCTAGTGAATGGCTTATATACGACACTCTAAATTCTGATATACCAACAAATGACATTTGTGCATTGGCAGTAGATGAAAATGATTTATTATGGTCAGGATCAGGTCTTGGATATATTGCCTTTAGTTTTGATGGTGTAAAATGGAAATTATATGAAAATGAAGAAGGTCAGGTAAGTCATTCTTGTGCCTCTGACATAGAATTTGACTATGAAAATAGACCCTGGTTTGCTACTAGTCGTTTCGCAAAATATCTTGTAAATGACAATTGGATAGAGGTGCCACATGCACCAGATATTGCTGGGTTTAGTGATGTTAATTGTGTGGAGATGGATAAAAAAGATGAAATTTGGTTGGGTACTGAAACCGAAGGTTTAGTAAGCTTTTATAATTCAAAATTAACTTATTACAGTACAAAAAACTCTGATATACCTTCAAATCGAATTGCAAGTTTGGCAGTTGATAGTCTTAATAATCTATGGTTAGGGACTAAAGATTCTAGAATTGCTAAATTCAACAAGTTGAAAGATGAGTGGACTGTTTTCGATATAGAGAAAACAACTTTGGATGGAACAATAGCTCAAATTCGTGTCGATGAAAAAGGGGATATTTGGGCTACGGCTGGTTTAAGTTTACTTCACTTTGATGGGGTTGTTTGGGATACTTTAAATTTGGATGCAGATACTTCTGGTGGAGCCGGGCCTTATGTAATTACAGATTTTCTATTTAATAAGTTTGGTAATATTTGGGCAATCACAGATAATGGTGATGGTTTATATAAGTACACACGTAACCCAGAGACAAGTGTAGAAGAAAGCTACTCAGAGTTTATAAATGTATATCCGAACCCCTCAAAAGATAATATAACTATTGAAATAGATGAGTCAATAATAGTAAATGGATTCCAGATAATAGATATAGAAGGGAAATCAGTAATGGAAAGAAATAACCTTCAATCTGCCCCATTTCTAATTGATTTAAAAACTTTACATACCGGTTCATATTTTATAGATTTGAAAACGATAGATGGTATGACGTTTAGAAAAAAGATAGTGAAAGAATAGAATATTTAATTGGCAATTTTTATTTCTTACGGCTCTGTTATTTATTTGGAATATAACCTCAGCGTTACTTTTCTCCCCACTTTTATTTAATTTGCATTTTTAAGAACAACAATTACTTGAAATGTCAAAACTAGCAGTAGTATTACTAAGTGGTGGTATGGATTCGGCGGTGACGGCTGCTATCGCCAAAGAAAGCGGTTACGATATTGCTTGCCTCCACCTGAACTACGGACAGAGAACCGAGAAGCGAGAGCTAAAGCAATTCGATGAGCTATGCAATCACTTCGGCGCGGTCAGCAGTATGGTGACTGACGTGCGTTTCCTATCGCAGATTGGCGGCTCTAGCTTGACTGATGAGCGAATTGAGATAACGGATGCTAACTTGGATTCAAATGAAATACCGTCTAGTTATGTCCCATTCCGAAATGCTAATATATTGGCTATGGCTACGAGTTGGGCGGAGGTAATAGGCGCGACTGCTCTTTATATAGGTGCCGTTTACGAAGATAGTAGCGGTTACCCCGATACTCGTCGCGATTTTTTCGATGCTTTCGAGAAAATAATAGAAAAGGGAACAAAACCAGAAACGAACATTAAAATAATCACTCCTATCATAGATATGGGGAAAGATGAGATAATAAGTAAAGGATTGGAATTGGGTGTACCTTTTGATAAAACTTGGAGCTGCTACAAGAACAATGAAAAGGCGTGTGGCAAGTGCGACTCATGCGGTCTTCGTCTTCGAGCATTCGAGAAATTAGGCATTTCTGACCCTGTGGAATATGAAATACGGCTAAGTTATAAATAGCGAAAAAGCGATAAATTTAGAAATAAGATTTATTTTTCTTTGTAAATTATATATAAGCTATTATATTTGTAGTCTTATTAGAATTAAAAAAATAAAAAACAAAATTTTTTGGTAATACAATGAACTATACTGGACCAAAAGCTAGGTTATCTCGTAAGATTGGGATTAACATGGACGCTAAAGCAACAAAAGTTGCTGGTAAAAAACCATATCCTCCGGGACAACATGGGAACAGCAAAAAACGTAAAAAAATGTCTGATTACGGAAAGCAATTGCTTGAGAAACAAAGACTAAAATTACAATACAATGTTAGTGAAAAACAAATGCTTAAAGCATACAAAGAATCAACTAGATTGGAAGGTAACACTGGTACTTTGATGATGCAACAACTAGAACACAGACTAGACGCATTAGTATTTAGAGCTGGATTTGCTCGTACTATGTATGCTGCTAGACAATATGTTGCTCATGGTCACATATTAGTAAATGGTAGAAAGATGGACAGACCTTCTTACTTCGTTAAAGTTAACGATGTATTCTCTGTTAAACCAAAAGCTCAAAAAATGGATGCATTACAAGAAGCTGTACGTGGCTCTGGTAATCCTTCATACTTAGACGTTAATAAAGCAGATTTCACTGCAAAATTATTACACGTTCCAGACATTCAAGATATTCCAATCAAAGTTGAAATTCCTCTAGTAGTCGAGTTTTACTCTAGATAATTACTATCTTTACAGATGCAAGAAAATGAAAAATCCCGCTTTTGGCGGGATTTTTTTTGTTTATATTTCAGTTTGTGTGAATCACGGATTATTTATTTTAACACATATCTATGTGAAGTCTTCAACGAACTATGCTCCTTTGGAGGAGCTGGCTCAAGCGAAGTGAGAGACTGAGGAGGATAAATAACAACTAGTGCCTCTTCGTTTGTCCACCTCCGTTCACACTTACGGCGTGAACACCTCCGTTAGCGAACGACAATTCCGACTCTCCAAGGGCGAGGTGAAGCAGAGAGTTAAAGTTAAGTAATACTGCTACATTTAGCCTAACTTTTCAACTCCTTATTCTAAGTCATCTCACTCATCATAGTTATCAATCTGAGCACGTTGTAACTTATCAGAATAGTCGATGTAAACTGTTTTCCATTCCGTGAAAATATCGAAGACAGTCCAACCACCTTCGCGGTGTCCGTTGCCAGTTCCTTTCACTCCCCCGAATGGCATGTGAGCTTCAGCACCGATAGTAGGAGCGTTCACGTAGGTGATACCAGCTTCTAGTTCACGAACGGCTACCCAGCTATTACGAACATTGTTCGTGTAGATAGATGAGGATAGACCGTAGTTTACGGAGTTTGATAAATCAATTGCTTCTTCTAGTGTATCAAATTTAGATACTGATAGAACAGGCCCGAAGATCTCTTCTTGAAAGATTCGCATATCTTTCGTTACATTACTGAATAGAGTTGGCTGGATGAAATTACCATCAGCTAAATCAAAATTATCATCTGAGTGATTGTAAGTGTTGTCAGCTCTTGCTCCACCAAATTCAAGTTTTGCTCCTTCTGATTTCCCAATTTCTATATAACCCAAAATCTTGTCAATTGCTTTTTGGTTAATTACAGGGCCTACGTCAGTTTTGGGGTTTAGTCCATCTCCTAGTTTCAGATTCTTCACTTTCTCTTTGAATGTATCTAAGAACTGGTCGTGTATTGCAGAGTGCAATAGTACTCTCGAGGTTGCAGTACATCTTTGCCCAGTTGTTCCGTAAGCACCCCATAATGCACCCTCAATTGCTAATTCAAGGTTTGCGTCATCCATTACTATCTGAGCGTTCTTACCACCCATTTCTAGTGATACTTTCTTATTCATCTTGCCGCAAGTTGCCGCTATTTTCTTTCCTGTTTCAGTAGAGCCAGTAAAGCCTATCAGGTTTATATCAGGATGATGGACAATTGCATCACCAATTTCAGCAGCTCCGTGTAGTACATTGAATACTCCTTTGGGTAATCCAGCTTGTTCCATTATCTCTGCGAATATATTCGCAGAAAGTGGACTGTCTTCGCTCGGTTTGAATATAACTACGTTACCAGCTGCTAATGCTGGGATTATCTTCCAAGATGGTACAGCAATAGGGAAATTCCATGCTGTTATAATTCCACATATACCAACTGGTACACGGAAAGATAGGTTCATCTTGTCTGGCATCTCGCTTGGTGCATTATGTCCAAATAGTCGGCGAGTCTCAGTTGCCGCATAGTAACAAGTGTCGATTGCTTCTTGTATATCACCTTTAGTTTCGAAAACTGGTTTACCCATTTCTCTAGTCATTATTTTAGCTAATTCATTCTTTCTTTTTGCGAATATATCACCTGCTATACGGAGTATGTCACCTCGCTTTGGTGCAGGCATTCTCTTCCATTTATCGAATGCGTATTTTGCAGCCGTTACAGCCTCTTCCAAATCAGCAGAATCAGAATCGGGGAATTCACCAATTATGTCGTTTTTATTAGCAGGGGAGACGTTGTTGAAAGTTCTTTGGCTTCTGGACTGACGCCATACGCTATTTATGTAATTATTATATTGTTCCATGTTCATTCTGTTTTTGTTATAAATAAAAAAGGACGGCTAATGCCGTCCTGTAATATATGAAATTTTAAATAAATTTTAGTTTTCTACAGTTTTTAAACTATAGTTAACTAATATCCTTTCAGAACCTTCTACAGCTATTTCAGCAATAGGTACAGTAAAGGAATTCACATTACTTCTAATAATTCCAATGTTAGGAGCTATCCAAAATGCACCCGTAACATCTAAATCTATAGGACCTAGAGGAGTAGTAGCTTTTATATTAGCAGTATAACTATATCTATCAACAGAAGTAGCTTTATCATTGATCATTATTGATTCTGTTGTTTTATTTGCCATAGTTATATTTACATCTCCGTCTGTAGGACCTATGATTGGTAAATCAAAAGTTACCGTACCATTAAATAGTGTCCAAGCTTTTGTTGCCTTAGCATCAGCTATTAAAAACCAATCGCCAGCACCATCGAATAATGATTCTAATGAAAATCCATTTGCTTCTATATTAGCGAACATACTTTGAAAGACACTTAGATGAGCATACAGTTTATTAGTTTCACCTGCATAATATTCGTTCCCATCTGAAGTATAGCTACCGTCGACGTTTGTATAAACCTGATATTCATCAGCTGTTTTGCCATCTTTGCTTGTTTGTTGTTCGTAGTTAAGAGAATCTTGATGCGTTGTTTCAGTAACTTCTTTATTCTCAGAGTCTAAATCATATTCGTTATATGTATATGAAGTAATATTTGAGTTCACATAAGAAACATCTTCAGTTGGGTCCGGGTCTGGAGAAGTAGTTTTATCGTCACTACAGCTGAAAAGCATAAGCGATAATCCCAATAAAGCAGTTAGAGTTAATAGTTGTTTTTTCATTCTTTTTTTCCTTAGTTAATTTTTAAAAAATAATTTAATAAAAGTTAGAGTCTATTTCGCTATGAAATAAGTTTTTAAAGTCGAAGTAGTTCCCGGTTGTGAAGGAATAAATCCGCCAGCTAATCCACCGATTTCAACTGGTAATGTTTCTATTAGTACCGGACCAATACCTTTGGCAACCCAGTAAGTAGTTGTACTAGTAAAGTTGATAGCTACTGGGAATCCGGTTACTGCGATTTCACCATTAAAATTAATATCTACTTTATAACCATAAGTGGTTAATTTCTCACCATTAACGATAACTTCTTTTGTATTCTTAGTGTTCTCACCTTCAGAATCTAACTTACCAGTTACATCAAAACCAAGACCTGGTAATGTAAGATTAATATCTGATTTAACAATATCCCAATCATCATCACTATCGTCAGCAATTTTAACCCAATCATTTTTGAACTCAATTTGACCACTCAAATCAAGTAATGAACCACTGCCAAGACCAGCTGGCAAGAAAGCATCTTTGTGGATGTACAATTTGCCTTCTTCAGTTGCATAGAAAGTACCAGTACCGCTATTTGTTTCAAAAGAGCCATTATTGTCGCTATCTGTGTAAGTCTTGCAATTGTATGCTTCTTTACCGTCTTTTTGTTCTATTGATTCTAGTGCTACGGAATCATTAGTAACTACTGAACCTTGTGCTGCATCTTCGGTCTCATTTTCATATATCCAATACGACCCTTGAGTAGTTGCGAAATAAGTTCCGCTAGCTGTTGGATTATTATCATCTGGATTTGTTGTTTTATCATCGGAACACGATGCCATAATAACAACTGCACTTAGTAGAAGTATTAATTTCTTCATTTTTTAATTCCTTTATTTAATTTGTATTATTATATCTAATTAATACAGAATTTTTTGCATTAATTATTGGAAATGTCGCACTAGTGTTAGTAGTAGTGTGCTTCAATTTTGTTTTTTCAATTAGAACTGGACCTATACCATCAACAAACCAAAACACTGTTTCCATATTATACGTAACTGGATAAAATGGATTGGTAAATCCTTCTCTTTCAGCTTGCCCTTTAATATCTAGTTTTAATTCAAATCCATATGCGATGTATTCAGTATTTCCAATATTTATGATTCTCGTTGTATCAACTTTAGAAACGTTTACTTTAATATTACCATCTATTTTCACTTTGTGTTTTGGCAATTCGAAAAGAACATCTTGGGAAAGAATAGTCCAATCTTTAGATTTAGCATCACCTATTCTTACATATTCTTCACTCCAATTTAGAACAGTCTTTACGTTAAATTCTCCGCCAAAACTTATAAAATTATCTATAAAAGATTCTTTGGTTAGACATAGCTTGTTTGCACCTAATACGAAATCATAATTACTGTTAACCTTTTCCTCATAATTGCCATTATTATTTGTATCAGAATGCATCGTGCAGTAATAGATATTAGTTCCATTCAATTTAGACTTTGAATCTAAGTTAAGTGAATCTAAATACGTAACTGGAGGAAATTCATCTATGTATGAAGTTGTTTCATAAATCCAATAAGAGCCAACATTAGTCATCAAAAATGATTTATCATCTATACTCGGATTAGTAGAACTATCATCCGAACAAGATGCCATAATAACTACGGCACTTAGTAGAAGTAATAATTTTTTCATTTTAATCCCATTCTATTTTATTAATATTATTATATTAAAACTTTTATTCGATTTTGGATACAATTTAATAAACAAATCTAACTTTATAAGTTAGAGTCTTCTTTTTTTCTTTCGCTACATCTACTTTGAATGTGATTTTATTGGCATTTTCTTTTTCGTAATCTACATTTTTATCTATCACTGTCCAATTGCCCCATAGGTTTCTGTTCACTTCTACAGTTACTGGTTCTTCTTTGCTATTGTGGATAGTCACTTCGTACTCTATTTCTTGTACCTTGTCGGCTATCTTTGTTGAAGAAATAACTTTCTCATCTATTGTAATATCAAAAGCTTCACCGATTTTCAGCTCCACTTCTTCATTTTTTGGAGTGTGATCTAGGTTGTCTTCACCAATTAGCTCCACTGCTTCGCCATCGTTTTTGTATATTCTAACTATTCCTTTGGGTAGAGGCATTCCTAGGTTATTGTCCTTTGCATTTTTAAACTCAACGCTGACAGATGGTTTTTTATTTTCTAGGTTCGAGCCATTTGTATTATAGATAAATTTCTTCTGAACTTTTATATCCGAGGCGTTGAATAGACCTATTTGCTTATCTTCATTTTGAAGTAGGTCAGACTTGTTAGCCAATTCATATATATGATATTCGAAGAATGATTTTTCAGAAACTAAATCGGCTTCAGCAGCCATTCCTTTTGCAAACATTCTATCGTTATATCCGTAATTACTGTTATCGTAAGTATTAGCCCTATTTATATCACCAGCAATTAGCTTTACTTTAGCGTTCTTGAATGAGCCACCTGAATTATTAGTTATGTTCACCCAAGCGTTAAGATCAAGTCTGTTATCATCTTTATTTAGAGTCGCTACATATTCTGCCTTCCAGCTCATACCAGAAGTCTGGTAAGTTAATCCAGCATCTTTTTTCCCAGCACTATTTGACTTCACTTTCCAAACAAGTGTTGGTTTCGTTATTAGGTTCTCTGGCATATAGTCAAGCGATATATTATATCCCTCTAAGCTAGGAAGTATAGTCAATCCACCATTCTCATCTTTTATTACGACTGAGTTCGAAGTGGCAGAAATCAAATTACCGACAAATGTCTTCGCGCCAACAAGTGTTATTTTCTTATCAATAAAATGCTGCATTAGCGAATAGCTATTAGCCAAATCATATCTATAATTCTGCTCTATCACTGTGCCATCTAGGTTTATCTTTACACTCGATGGGTTAATTTCCGAGGGTACATCTCTGATTAGTACATCGTTCAATCCAGATTTTAGTTCTAATTCTCTTGTTTCTTTTACAACTCCCAGATTAGAATTATAGATTGTTACGGCTACTTCTTTTCTGTCTTGTGCATAAGATAGCATACTAGTTGCTATCAATAAAAGTATTATTTTCTTCATCATTTTCTCATTTTATTTTGACTATAACTTATAAATATACGGTTTTATTTGTTCATAGTTAAAATTTTAGTTGCGAAATTCTTATTTTTGCTAATTCTAAAATTCAAAAAAACGAAAAAGTTATGTCTGAAAATGTACTCGATAAATTCATAAGATACGCGAAAATAGATACTCAATCCGACCCAAAAAGCCCAACAATACCTTCAACAAAAAAGCAATTTGACTTAGCTCATATATTAGTCAAAGAACTGAAAGATATGGGGATAAAGGACGTAGAGCTAACGGACGAGTGTTATATTTACGCTACTATTCCTAGTAATATAGAGGGTGGCTCTCAGTTACCCGCTGTTGGTTTCGTTTGCCACATGGACACTTCTCCTGACTTCAACGCAACTGGAGTTAACCCGCAAATAGTTAAGAATTATCAAGGTGGAGATATACAATTAGGCACTTCTCGCGAGTATATATTCGAGAAAGACAACCCAAATCTAAAAAAATGTATCGGTCATACTATAATTACGACTGATGGTTCTACATTACTTAGCTCCGATGATAAATCAGGCGTTTCGGCGATTATGAAAATGGCTGAGATACTAATGAGTGATGATTCTATCAAACATGGGACTGTGAAAATCGGATTCACTCCAGATGAAGAAATAGGTCGTGGGGCAGATAAATTTGACATCGAGAAATTTGGCTGTGAGTACGCTTATACTATTGATGGCGGATTACCCGGTGAGATAAACAAAGAAACTTTCAGTGCTGATAGTGCCGTGATAACTGTAATAGGCAACGAGATTCACCCAGGTGAAGCAAAAGACAGAATGGTGAATTCGATCAGAGTTATCAGCGAGATTATCGCGAAATTACCTAGAGATATGGCTCCTGAAACTACAGAGGGATATGAGCCATACATTCACCCACATGAAGTGGATGCAAGAGTTGGTGTATCTTCTTTGCTGTTGCTATTCCGTGATTTCAAAACTGAAGGTCTAGCTGTGCAAAAAGAAATAGTAGAAAAAATAATTGCTGAAGTTCAGCCCAACTATCCAAAAGCAAAAATAGATTTAGTAGTAACTAAGTCATACAGAAATATGTACGACGTACTAATGGAGAATCCGAAAGGATTGGATTTACTTTACAAAGCTGCTGAAAAAGCGGGTACAAATCCAGAGTGGGAGCCAATAAGAGGCGGTACAGACGGCTCCAGATTGACAGAAATGGGATTACCTACTCCGAATATATACACAGGTGGACAGAACTTTCACAGTAATAAAGAATGGTTATCATTAGATTTCTTAGAGAAAACTATCGAAACAATGATTAACTTAGTAGAATTATGGGGACAAGAAGGAAAATAATTGGCTAAAGCAAGTACTATACTAAAATACGGCATTTCACTAATCTTATTAGTTGTATCTATTTACTTCACTGTAGATGGTATAGACTTTGGTAAGTTGTATTCTGCTATTTTAGATATAGATTACTTTTGGGTTATTGCTCCGCTACCTATCGTAGTTCTATCACATCTGATGAGGGCAATACGCTGGAAATTATTACTTTCTCCATTCCACAAAGCTAATTCTATACTAAATTTGTTCTCTGCCACTATGGTTGGTTACTTGTTCAACAATGTATCACCGCGTGGGGGCGAGTTAGTTAGACCCTATATATACAGCAAACGTGAAAGAATATCATATTCCAGTACCTTTGCTACTATTTTAGTAGAGCGAATATTGGATTTGATAACTCTTGGTGTACTGATAGCAGTAGTACTAACTTGGAATAGCGAGCAAGTACTAAAAGCATTTCCTAATGATACGGATCCGATGAAATTAGTGATAATTTCGGGACTAATCCTATTTGTTATGTTCCTTTCCCTCTATCCTCCAACTATCAAATTATTCTTAGATAAGATAATAAAGCCATTTTCAGATAAATTATATATCAAACTAGCAGACCTTTTTGAAAAGTTCAGACAAGGATTTGCTATTATCAAGCGACCTTCAAAGTATGCAAGAATTGCTGTAGAATCTATATTTATATGGGTTCTTTATGCTTTACCTCTTTACCTTTTATTCTTCGCTTTTGGATTTGAGAATACTTATTCATTAGGAATAGAAGATGCCTTGCTATTAGTGATTGTATCAGGAATAGGGGTAACTATAGCGCCTACACCCGGAGCAATCGGAGTATATCACTATTTGGTTACTACTGCCCTAGTACAACTATATGGTATAGACTCAGAAACTGGGCTTGCATTCGCAACTGTTGCCCACGCTGCCTCAAAGCTAATGGAATTACTATTAGGCGGTATGTTCTTCATCCGTGAGAACATAAAAGAAATCCCTTCAGAAGAAGAATTACAAGAGGATATAGTAAGTTAACGTACTTCAATTTTAAAATACTTCACAAAAAGCAAAAAGAAAAATCAAACAATAATTTTGAAATCTATTTGATTTATATTAAGTTATGCAATCCTAATTTAAGAATTAGGGTTTATTTAACAAATTTTATGGGGTATGAAATGTCTGCTAACTTAAAGAAAATATATACGAAAGGTAAAATCCAAATTATCTTTTCAGGTGGTGCTGGAGTTCCGTTAGTTGTCGAGGGAGCTGTTAGTGTTTGTGGTACTCCTCCAAATGATATTGTTGCTGTAGGTTATAGTTTACAGAGTGTTGTTGATATACCTCCTGCTACAGTTTGCTCAGTTGTTATTATTAGTGCAGCAGAAGCCGATATTAAAGGACTTAATGATCTATATAATGCGCATAGTGTAAATAAAATTGAATTAGCAGTAGAAGCTACTCTCGAACCAGTATTATTTACTGAATGTCAAACTCTTTTTGGATGGAATGGTAGTCTTAGTAACTACTTCACAGTAAAACATATATAAATATAATTCTTATTTCTTTTTCCAGTTTTCGAGTTTCTCATTGAACTCAGATTCTGGGTATTGTAATGAGTCATAGTACTTAGCATCTTTTCTTTGTCTATATGCTTCGTATAGACTCACAGCACATGCTACGGAGATATTCAAACTCTGTATCATGCCTGCTTGTGGAATATTGAAATTCCCATCAGCTAGCCCGAGTGCTTCTGGTGATACTCCTGCATGCTCATTACCGAAACAAAGTGCTACACCATCTGTTAAATCTAAATCATAAAGTGAAACAGATTCCTCACCCAATGCCGTAGTATATATTTTCATTCCTTTACTTCTAATTTCAGAGAAGCATTTTTCTACATCGTAAAATCTGTGAAGGTTAAGCCATTTGGTAGCACTCGCAGCTGCATTTCTACCTAATTTACGCTCTTGTTGAGTACCATGATATAGTATATATACATCGCTAACACCTACTGCATCGCACGAACGTAAGCACGCAGCTAAATTGTGTTTGTCATTTATATTTTCTAATATGATTGTTAGATTTGTTTGCCTTCTTCTTAGGACTTCGGTTAGCTTTTCTAATCTTTTTGGTGTAGGTTCCATAACATAAAAAAGCAGTCCTTTTTGGTGGACTGCTTAGCAATTAGTTTTCTTAATCTTTATTTATCTGCTTCGCCCATAATCGGGTCTATTGAACCGATAATTGCAACTACATCAGAAAGCATTGAGCCTTCTACCATAGGTGCTAATCCTTGTAGATTCGAAGCACAAGCAGAACGAATTTTCAATTTCCACGGATTTCCAGTACCATCTGATACTATGAAGAACCCTAGCTCACCTTTTGGTGATTCTATTGCAGTATAAGTCTCTCCAACTTCTGGAGCAGCTCCGTAGTTGATTAACATGAAATCGCTTATCATTTCTTCCATTTTAGTATATACGTCTGCTTTTTTAGGCAAAGTCTTATTTGGAATGTTTGCTCTGATTTCACCTTTTGGCATTTTGTCCAATACTTGGTGGATTATCTTCAATGATTCAGACATTTCTCTTATTCTCACCATATATCTAGCCATAGTATCTCCATCATTTTCAACTATTACGTCGAAATCTAATTCTGGATATACTAAGTATGGATCATCTCTTCTTAAATCTCTATTTATTCCTGATCCACGTAGCACTGGGCCAGTAAGACCTAAGTCTATACATTGCTGTGCAGTCATAACACCTACACCAGCCATACGGTCAACGAATATTCTGTTCTTATGAACTACTTTACCGAAATATTCTAATTCAGCAGGGAATTGATTTGCCCAAGATCTTATGCTTGCTAATGTCTCATCGTCTATATCATTTGCTACACCACCTATACGGGTATAACTAGTAGTGAATCTTGCACCACATATTTTCTCGAATAGATCATATATTTTCTCTCTTTCAGTAAAAGCCCATAGTAGTAATGTTAATGCACCAGTATCCATACATGTAGCACCCATAGCCATCAAATGCGATGAAATACGTGCTAACTCAGATACTAAAACTCTTACCCATTTTGCTCTAGTTGGTGTATCTATACCCATAGAATTCTCAATTGCCAAAGCTATGGCAACGTTGTTCATCATAGGAGCCAAATAATCTAACCTATCTGTATGAGGGATAAACTCGTGATAAGTTGTGTTCTCAGCTAATTTTTCATATCCTCTATGTAGATAGCCAAGTTCTGGTACACACTTGATGATTGTCTCACCATCCATGCGTAGCAATACTCGGAGTACACCGTGTGTTGCAGGGTGCTGAGGGCCCATATTCAAGACCATGTCATTATCTAGGGCATCATCAAATATTAGCTCTGTATCTTTGTCCAGTAGCTCTTTGTATATTTTTTCTTGACGCTCTTCATTGAGCTTAACTATTTCTAATTGAGAGTGTAAATTCATATCAGATATATATTTATGATTTCTTCTTTTATTGAACTTAATACGAAATTATTTTAAACTTCATGTGTGTCCATTTATTTTCACAAATTAAATAAAAAACCCATATTTTAAAAGTATTAGCAGTCGTATTGTTATAAAGTTTCTAAAATAGACAAATATGATTGGTATCTTTCGATATCTATTTCTCCTTCTTCGACGGCCTCTTTGACCATACAACCTGGCTCATGCGTGTGTGTACAAGGGGTGAATTTACATTCTTCTCTATACCCTGTAAAGTCCTTGAAATACATTTGTAGCTCTAATTTTTCGAAATTCCATATTGCTAATTCTCTCAATCCTGGTGAATCAACTATCCTCGTATCCTCGTTCACATCGAACATCTGTACAAAACTGGTAGTGTGCTTTCCTTTCATGTGCTTGTCTGATACTTTACCTACAGCTAGAACTTCTTCACCTAGAACATGATTAATGAAAGTCGATTTCCCGACACCCGAGGGCCCTGTCACTAGAGTTGTTTTACCTTTCAATTTTGATTCTATTTCAGCGAGATTGATTTTTTCTTCCATAGAGATAAATACCAGACCATAGTCCAAATCTTCATAAGGCTGCAAATCTTCTTTGATCAAAGTCAAATCCATTAGCTCAATTTTGTTGAAACAGATTATAGTAGGAATGTCATACATTTCTGACGAAATCAAGTATCTATCGATTAATCCTTTGTTATAATAAGGGTCTGCTACTGCCATAAATATTAGAATTTGATCTATATTTGCTGCAATTATCTGCTCATTATCTGTCTTTTTAACAGATTCTCGAGATAATTTGCTGTATCTTTCTCTTATTTCTAATATAACACCCTGATTATTTTGCTCTAATAATTGATAATGCACTTTATCACCAACAGCAGCAACATTGATATTTTCGTAGGGAGTAATTACAGTTCCACCTAATATACATTCAACAAATTCCTCCGATTCTTCATCTTTTACCTTGTAATTTGACCCTAATGCAAGGTAAATAGTACCCTTTCTGGCATCAATAGGTACTTTCCCACTCTTTTTTGTCAAAATTCTTTTTATTGATTTTGATTTTCTGAAGGGTTCTTTGCTGAACTTTTGCTGGTTTTTCTTGTTTTGAGCCATTTTTTTCACCGGTGTGTAATTATCTACACACTTTTACTTGTTAGGATTATATTAATTCGTTAGATTTGCTAAAATATAAAATAATCGGTTATAATTTGTATTATCGTTGGAAATTTAAAGATAAACCAAATGAAGAAACAGTACACAACTTAGCAAAATCACTTAAAATACCAAAGACTTTGGGAAGAGTTTTAGTTGGAAGGGGTATAAATACGCCCGAAGACGCAAATAAATTCTTTGTACCTTCAAAGCAAAATATCCACGACCCTTTCTTAATGAAAGATATGGATAAAGCCGTTGAACGTATATTAAGAGCCCGAGAAAATAAAGAGTCAATTTGGATCCATGGTGATTATGATGTCGATGGGACTTGCAGTACAGCTGCACTATATAAGTTCCTCGAGAATCTAGGATGTAATGTACAGTTCTTCATTCATGATAGATTTCAGGATGGATACGGCTTGTCAGAGCGCAGTATCAAAGGTGCTAAGGAATTCGGCGCAACTCTATTAATAACAGTTGACGTTGGGATTACGGCTATTAGAATATCGCAAGATGTAAAAGAAGCAGGAATGGATTTTATTATCTGTGATCACCATGAACCCGGTGATGATCTCCCTGAAGCTTATGCTATATTAGACCCCATCAGAAAAGATTGCGAATATCCATTCAAAAGTTTAGCTGCTTGTGGTGTGGTATTCAAGCTTATACAAGGATTGGCTCAAACATTAGGCATACCAGAGAAGGCTTACGAATATCTAGATTTCGTGGCGATGGCAAGTGCTGCCGATATGGTGCCATTAATTGGGGAGAATAGGACTCTCGTTTATTATGGTTTGAAAAAAATCAATGAAAAAACTAGGCCTGGTCTAAAAGGTCTTATTCATTGTACAAATTTGAAAATTGGTTCTATCACAGCAACAAATATAGTGTTTGCTGTTGCTCCTATTATAAACGCTGCCGGCCGTATGGGTGAAGCTCTTCGCTCCGTAAAAATGATGATTCAGGATGATGAAATACACGCATTTCAAATAGCTCAACAACTAGAAGACGAAAACAGAAAAAGAAGATATATAGATCAACAGACTTTCGAAGAGGCAATTCCGATTGCTGAAAAGCAACTACAAGACGGTGCACGATCATTAGTAGTTCATCAGCCGCATTGGCATGCTGGAGTTATTGGTATCGTTGCTTCTCGTTTGGTAGATAGATTCAATGTACCAACTGTACTTATGACGACTATACACGGCTATGCGAAAGGATCATGCCGTAGTCCAAACAATTTTGATATTTATGCCGCACTTAAACGAGCATCGCATTTATTGATTGAGTTTGGTGGTCACCGCCATGCTGCAGGTCTAACTTTAAAAGAATCAGATGTTCCTGAATTAAGAAAGATTATAAATGCTTGTGCTGATGAGAATATATCTTCAGATATGTTAACTCACGAGATGGAAATAGATTCTGAATTGAAACTCAATGAGCTATCTCCGAATTTCATTTCGTCTCTTAATAAATTTGCTCCTTATGGTTATGCCAATTATAAGCCTATATTCTTTTCAAAAGGTGTTACTTCGTCTAATGGGGTGAAAATAGTAGGGCAGAACAATCTGAAATTCAGGGCTTTCCAAAACAATTTTGCGATTGACGCAATTGCTTTCGGTTTAGCTAATAAATATGATATAGTTACGACGGGAAAACCATTCAATATACTCTATAATCTAGAGATTAATACTTTCAATGGGCAAAATACGCCACAACTATTTATCCGAGATATAAAGCCACAAGATTAGAATGATAGCTAAGGAAAAAGCACTTTCTTTCGAAGAGGAAATAAAGCTAAAGCTAAATGATTTTGAAAATACACATACGTTTCGCACTTTGCAGGCGTATGATATTTTCAAACATATAGTAAACACATCTGTCTTAGACGAAAAATCTTACTTCTCAGGGCTACATGCCAAATTACTTTACCTATATAATAAGTTAAATTTGCACCAAGATTTGATTGACAAAATCAATAATTATCGCAAATATATAAGTAAGTTAATCTCTACACCTTCTCTTTACTGTTCTAAAGAAGATATGGAATCTTCATTCAGAATAGCTCTGAAATTACTAGATATAAGTACTGACGGTATTGCCGATAGTGAATTAAAAAAATTCCTAACGGAAGAACCAATTTTAACTTACATTCACTCACCAGAAGCTGAATTCAAATCATTCAAACTAGTAGTTATGGTGAAGAGTAAACCCGATAGTGAGAATAAAATTATATTCGGAGAGAGCGAAGAACTCGGTAAAGTGGCTATATACTTGAACAGAACATGGGAATCACTTTGGGATTACGTTAAGCCATATAGCGCAATCAATGTTCTGGAAGTAGAGAAACATCACGAAAAAAACGGGTACAGTGTCTTCTATTGCAATCCCAATACATTCCTAGTTTACGAAAGTGATTATCTGATTGATGTTACTGAAATAGCAAGTTGCTTCCAAAATAATGGTCAGTCCGAATATTTTGCGTTGCTTAACTGGTTGAGCGTTTCTTATCCATCTACTCCGATGATGGTTGGGAATATTGTCAATAATCTTTTCGATGCTATGATAGGCGAAGAGGAGATAGATAGTGAGCTTTATATAGATAATGAATTATCAAAATCTCCATTACAGAATATATATATACATAAATATGATAAGCAAAGCATCGGCAATATTAATAATGTTGTAGAAATTATCTATCAAAAGCTAAAAAAAACAATTGTAGATATTCCGAAAGGGGAGACTTTCATAGAACCCAGCTTTTTATCGCCAGAATACGGGCTACAAGGAAGATTAGATGCAATGGTAGTAGATGTGAGTGATCCCAACAAAAAAGAGGTGATAGAGCTTAAATCAGGTGGATTCCCCACTAAAAATGTACCTATTAGAACTGGAAATGATGTGACTTACTCACTTTCAACTTGGAGGAACCATTATGTCCAAGCTAGTTGCTATAATCTTATATTGAAATCTGTTTATACAGACAGATATGGTAACTCTTCAATATACTATGCCAAAGATGAAAATCGACCTTTCAGAAACGCACCAATATTAGCTGGGAACTTCCAAGAGATTATTGATCTAAGAAATAGAATAGTTGGTCTTTACTTCGATTTAGCAGGAAGGAGCTATAACTCAATCGGTAATCTGGTAACTGAATTAGAAAAATTCCCACCAAGCTATTGGCAAAAAGATATAGATGTATTTATTGAGAAATTGAATAATTCTACGGCACTAGCTCATGAATATCTGAAAGAAATGCTTTCATTTGTTTTCCGAGAATTGATAAGCAACAAAGTAGGTAAATACGCTGAAAGTCCTGATAGAGCATATAGTAATCTATGGTTAGAAGAAAGAAAAGTTAATAATCGGAATACTTTGCACTCACTCAAGTTAAATCAAGATGAATCGAATTTTGATAATTATCATTTGAGATTCGATAGATATGACGGAAGTGATGTAAATTTCAGAATTGGTGACCAAGTTGTTATATATCCAACAACTGAGGAAGGTCTTACATTATTACTGAAAGAACAATTACTCAAAGGTGTAATAAAGCTGATTGATAAATCTCATGTTGTTATTAGTTTGCGAAATAAATTACTAGGGAAGAAGTTCTTAGAACAATATAGTAGTTGGGCAATAGAGAGTGATTTTCTAGAACATTCATACAAGAAATTGCCTTCGGTTATATTCGATTTCATAGATGATAAAGAATTTGATATAAAAGTTGGTAAAGATGAACAAACTATAAACGAAATTGAATTCGAGTGTGATTATCTGAATGACAAGCAAACGGAAGTGGTTAAGGCCGCTATTTCTGCAAATAGTTACTACTTGATACAGGGGCCACCGGGTACTGGAAAGACCTCTTTTGTATTGCGCTCAATTCTAGAATATTACTATAGTAATACGGATGATTGTATATTGCTGACAGCTTATACTAATCGAGCTGTTGACCAGATTTGCACAGTTTTAAAAGAAAGAACTGACATTGATTTCATCAGATTGGGTTCTCGTGAATCTTCGGAACACGGAGATGTATTACTTTCAAACTTTAGTATTGACTATAATCTGAAAGAACTGAAAGAAAAATTTGAATCAACTCGTGTTATTGTTTCAACAGTTTCTTCGTTACTATCACACCAAGAACTTTTTAAACTTAAGACATTTGGTTTAGCAGTGGTAGACGAGGCCGCACAGATACTAGAGCCGTTCATTATTAAAATCATTAATTACTCGCAAAAGTACATAATGATAGGTGATGAGAAACAATTACCAGCAATAGTAAGCCAAGCGGAATCGAATTTTATTATTGAAAACGAGCAGTTAGAAGAAATTGAGTTAAAGAATTTATCAGAATCCTATTTCCAAAGAATGCTTAGAAATGCAAAAAAGAATGGCTGGGCTCATTCTCACGGGATGCTTACTCACCAAGGAAGAATGGGTGAGAAGATAATGGAGTTGGCAAATAAGCTATTCTACCAAGGGAAGTTGCTTCGACTATCATCAAGCATTAACTCGAATGAGATATTAGGATTTCATAATGTAGAACCCGAAGATACACCTTACATAAATTATTCAGAAGCCGATTATATAGTAAATTCAATTATCAGAATTTCTGAATCTAAAGAAACAAGTAACCTCGAGATAGGTGTTATAAGTCCTTTCAGAAGTCAATGTGCTTTGATTCGCAATAAATTGCCTTTCGAACTTCGAGATAAAGTTGCTGTTGATACTGTAGAGAGATTCCAAGGGAGTGAGAGAGATATTATTTTTATCTCCTTTGCTGTGAATAAACCACATCATATACATAATATGTCTTCGACGGTATTCATAGATGATTGCGACATAGATAGAAAACTGAACGTGGCTATTACAAGGGCGAAACAGAGACTGTATGTAACTGGTTGCCGAGATGTATTAGACCAATCACCTATTTATAAAAAATTTATCAATTTGTTAGTAAAAGAAAATTGATGATTTTGTATTTTTGTGAGCAACTAGATATTAAAAAAAGAAAATAATTAAGGAAGCGAGAAGATGGCAGGACATAGTAAATGGGCCAATATAAAGCATAGAAAAGGAAGACAAGATGCACTCAAAGGTAAGATTTTCACTCAAATGGGTAAGGAGATAACTATTTCTGCTCGTGAAGGTGGTGGGGATACTGATATGAATCCACGTCTTCGTTTAGCTGTCAAAAAAGCGCGCGATAATGATATGCCTAAGGATAACATAGAACGTGCTATCAAAAAAGGTACGGGTGAGCTAGAAGGGCAAGCTTTTGAGGAATATCGCTATGAAGGTTATGGCCCAGGTGGTGTGGCAATCATAGTAGAAACTATATCTGATAATAAGAATAGAACAGTTGCAGAGGTACGAGCTTCATTCAACAAATATGATGGTAATATGGGTGAGACTAACTCAGTAGCTTGGAATTTTGATCGAAAAGGAGTTGTTACTATAAAATCATCTGGAGCAAGTGAAGAAGATTTGATGATGGAAACACTAGAAGCAGGTGGGGAAGACGTAGATTACGATACAGACAGTTCGAGAATAATATGTACTTTGAATGATTATAATTCAGTTAATGAGTATTTTGATAAGAGTATTTTCGAAATTGAAGATAGTCAATTAGAATATATTCCAAAAAATAAAGTGAAAATCACTGACGTTTCTACAGCTAAAAAAGTAATGCTATTCTTAGATAAAATGGAAGAAGTGGACGACGTACAAAATGTTTATAATAATGCTGACATAGACGACTCTGTTATTGATCAGTTAGATTTATAATGAGGGTGATAGGCATAGACCCCGGTTCTGTTATCTGCGGTTACGGAGTTGTGGATGTGGAGGGAAATAGCTTCAAATTAGTTGAGTATGGCGTAATCAAGGCCAAGCTACAATCAGATGATTTTAATGGTAGATTGAAAATACTCAACGATTCAGTTGATAGAATAATAAAAAGAACTAACCCTGATATTAGTGCTTTTGAAACTATTTTTTATGCAAAAAATGTTCAATCTTTGGTCAAACTCTCACACGCTAGAGCTGCCGCTATACTATCAGCTGCTCAAAACGATTTGCCTGTATTCGAATATTCTCCAAATGAAATAAAGAAATCTGTTACAGGTAAGGGTAAAGCGGGTAAAGAGCAAGTGCAATTCATGGTCAAGAAAATACTTGGAATTACCGAAACACCTGAGTACTTAGATTCTACAGATGCTTTAGCAATCGCTATTTGTCATTGTCTAAAGCTAGGCACTTCAAACAAGAAGAAAGTCTCGGATTGGTCACAATTTGCAAAAGATAACCCCGATAGAATAAAGTAAGAAAGTTTTGAAATGATTATTTTTTATTAATACTATGATTTCTTATTCAAGTTTAATACATCTTTATGAATTTATATAGATTACTTAATCCATTGAATTCTATTTTTACAAAATAAACACCTGCGGTTAGGTTCGATAAATCGAGTTCTTTAGTGTCTGTTATAGTTGTATTCTTTGTAAGAACAGATACGCCACTCAAACTAGATATACTAACTTCGATTTCAGAAGCTTCATCAGAACCAATTTTTTGAATTACTAACTTATCTTTGTCCAGATTATAAAAAGCATCTACCTTCTCATAATTTATCTCTATTACTCTGTATTCGTGAACACAGATTGTATCTAATCTAATCCAGCCATTTATTATTTCACTCTCGATGAATTTGTTTTCCCATAATAAAGTATCGACTGTAATTGCTTTTTCTGATAAATCCATTAATAGAACAGTTCCAGAAGGATTCTCTATTATTTGCTCACTCCCATTCAAGCGCCAATCTCTAGTGAAGTTTATAGGGTTTGAACTGCCTACTAAGTAAATAATATCACTATCATAATTCAAATCAAAAGTGTAATTATCATCAAAACTTATTTTGCTTCTTAGTTTAATTGGTAAATAAGTTTGTTCTCCTGGAGATGCAATTACTTGAGGTAACTCCAAAACAACTTTAGTGAAAACACTCCCTATTACATAAACGTAGAAAGTATCCGGGCAATTCTGTTCCACTACAAACACTACACTATCGCTATAAGCTCCTAATTCATTAGGATTAATGGGGAATACAAGATTTGTACTATCACTTAGTTCAAAACTATTTATCGTACCATTAAATTTAGAAGTAATGCTAATTCGTTCTGACCCTTTATTTTTTAAATTAACCTTGAATTTGAAATTGTCTTCATAATATACTTTGCCTATGTTTATAGTATCAGGATAGTCAATGTCTTGTCTTGTATTTACACCATTATTAGTAATAATTATTTCATCGTAAGCACTGCAACCATCCACATTAGTCACTTTCAACCAATAAAGACCGGGAGTATCTATTTCAATACTATCAGCGGAGCTTCCATTTGACCATTGATATTTTTCAAAAGGCTTGTCTGATTTCAATGTAACGAAATCTCTGTCATTACAAATTATAGAATCACCAACTATATTGAATTCTATATCGGGAAGCACAACTACTTCCAGAGTATCATAGAATTGACATCCTGCGTTAGTCACTATTTCTAGAGTATATTCCCCAGCTTTCCAAATCTCGATACCTTTTGTTGTATCACCAGTAGACCAAAGATATTTAATTGCTTCTACTTTAGATTCTACTGATATACTATCATTTCTACAAAACTTAAGATTACCGGGGATTAAATCTAAATCGACTTTCGAAAAGTTGGTATTTACTGATTTGGTTATATGGCACCCATTTGTCATATCTATTTTGATTTCATATTTGCCTTCCGTAACAACAGTTGCAGTTAATCCATTTGGTACAATTCCGTTTATATAATCATTAATTGAGTTTGGAGATATCCAACTTGCTTTTTTGATTTTTACATTTGGTAGAGGTGTTGTTAATGCTTCATCTTCAAATACCTCAAATTCAATATATGCTGTATCATTGCATGGTGAGTAGGTCATTTTTTCATTGAAATAATAATTGTTCACTATCACTGTTATGGTTACTTCGTCTACACATCTATTAGACAAACTATCTGATTCCTCGACAGTCACAACAAATCTGATTGTATCTGACTTTCTATTTTTCAAATTTATTTGAACTTTGTCAGTTAACTCCCCCTGATTTACTATATACTCTGTATTCGTCCAACTCCAATTTACACCATCAGAATTATCAACTGTTTCGCCATTAATTTTTAAATCTAAATCAACTTCAACTTCATCAGTTTGGCACAATATAATTGTGTCTTTATTGCTTATTATTTCTATATCTTTTGAATAGATTACAAATTCATCTTTAGCTACACATCCATTTGAATAAAAAACAGTAACTTCAATTACATCATTATCTTTCATTTGCAAATTGACTTTGTCTTGCCCTAAGTTTATTGGTGTTATAATTGTCGTGTTATTTTTTGACTCCCATTCTATTCTATTGATTGGTAGTTGCGTTGTGGCTATGTGTAAATTTATTTTATTTTCAGGATTGTTTTTGCATATAGTTATTCCTTTGAATCCGCAATTTGGGTTAGATACATCATACGTAGACTCTTTATAAATCTCAACAAAACAAGCCTCATCACCTCTTGTTATTTTGTCGAATCTAACCATATGAATATTGTCAAGATTAGCTGTGCCAGTAGTAAATCCCCAGTTTACTAGGTCAGTTTGGAGAATAGAAGTTAATGAATTATTTATAACACCATCAAAAGTTTCCTTCTTTCTGAATTGACCGTCAAGATAACTTGAAAGTTCTTTATTTGCGCTATTCCAAAAGAATTTAACACAATGGAACGTACTATCTTCAATGTTTAAGGGGGTACCATTTAAATCTTCTTTTGCGCTTATCTCTAACCCTACTTTATTCATAAGTTCACCATTTATAAGATACTCAAAGTGATCCTCGGGGTTATCATCTATCGGTAGAGGTAACAATACCGGATTGTAATGTGTATCCATTTCAACTCCCAATGATGGCGCTATTTTCTTATTACCATCATCTGGATTTGCTGCATAACCCATCCCAACACCCATACTACCTAGTTTATCATCACCTGCAGATTGTAATACAAAAACGATTCCATCAGCTCCTTCTAAATCTTTATAGCCTAAATAATATTCAGCTTCAACTAAGAAATTGACATTTAAGTGTATATTCTCGAAACCAGGTATTGAACTATTATTCCAAATGGCAGTGGCTTGCATTCTACTCGAGCCATCCGTGAGTTGGTGTGCATTTTCTGTAATATTAAAACTATAATTATTAGGGTTACTTTGAACAACTTTGAATTGAGCCGTTAGACTAACGGTTAACAAGATAGTTGATATTAGGATTAGTATGAATTTTTTCATTTTAAACTGCCCTGATATTTCAATAAAGATTACAACTAAATCTAATTCTTTTATTTAGTTGAGATTAAGAAACAGTTGAATATAAGAAAAGTTACATATTAAAAAAAAGCAGACAATTGATGCCTGCTTTTAATAATTCTATATACCTTAGTTTGAATCTAGTTAGAAGAGAAAAACTCCGGCGTTACTATTAACATAGCCCATAGCCATTGTGAGTTTTCTCCATTTGGTCTGCCTTGTACTATTTTTAAAGCATCAGCAGGTATTAAGTATGAATAACCAATTTGGAATTTTATATCACTCGATAAGGTATGTGTTAATACTAAATCAATTTCACTTGCTAGTCCTTTTTCTGTTAGTGATGAAGTAATTGGATTGATTATTGCTTTTTCTAATGAAAAGCTGTGGAAGTCCAAATTGGCATTCCACTTAGACATAAAATCATATTTTATATTAGCATAAATATCCACTAATCCACCTCCAGCTGTATTTGCTGGTATATCTATGAAGTGATCCATCAAACCATAGAATTTGTGGTTCGTACCGTAAAGTGTATTGAAAGCTGTATATTCGTTAGTTCCTGGGTTTTCCGAATCATTACCTGAAAGATAATCAATGCCAGCTCCGACTTTGAATCCATTGAATTTATAATGAGCTTGTAACGAGAACATATAAGCAGAGATATCTTGTGCTTTTACAGTCTGTCCTAGTTGATAGTATCCTGTACCCTGTATTTCTAAAGATTGTGATGTATAGTAGTAATTACCACCAAATGTGTAACGGAAATAATTATAATTATTTGTGTCATTCTCTTGAAATGCATCAGTAATACCAAGTAAAGTAAATCTCATATTAGTATCAATTATATTCTCGAACCATAAGAATCCCATACCTTTGTAGTTTTTCATAGCGTAATTAGTACTAAATAAATTTTGACCACTTTGATTGAATGCACCGCCTAAGTGGATTTTCATATTGCTTGATTCGTATTTACCTACAAATGCATCATGACTTCTTCCTTCTTGTGCCCAATCTACATTACCTAGTATTCTATGATCATCATAGACTAACTCTTGGCGACCTACTTTTAAGCTGATCATGGTATCTAATTTCAAATCTACCCATGCTTCGTGCAGTGCGATACTTGGTGTATTTTTCAGATGAACTTCATCACCCCATACTCTGACATCTTGGGCAGAAATTCTAGATGTTATATTACTATTTGAATAATCAAAATTTAATCTTGTTCTCTGTGAAACAAATGAAGCTGGAAATAAATCATCATTCGTCAGCAGTTTATACCCATCTCTGTACTCATATCTAGGCTTGAATTGACCATTTAAAGAGAACTTAGCTAATAACCCTGTAGAACTTATTATCATACCAAACATAACAAAACTTATTATTATAATCTTTTTCATATCTAATCCTCATTAGTATATTTCAAAACTTTTTCAATTATTTTCTTTTTATCACTTCCAAAACCATTTATCTGTTCTATAATCTCACCTTTGGGATTAAGTACAGTAATCAAATTAGAATGTGCGTAATCCATCAATGATGATTTCTTGTATTTGAAACCTAAAACAGCTGCTAATTCTCGAATTTTAGTTTCAGTCCCCGTTAACATTGTCCAGTATTTTTCATCCATCTGTTCTTTCTTCATAAACCTAGAAAGTGTGTCAGGTCTGTCGTGTATTGGGTCTATACTTACTATTAGGAAGTTAACTTGGTCTCGTCTTTTTTCTGGAATCAAATTGTGTAACTGTTTCATATCTGCAGTAATTAGAGGGCATGAATACTCACAATGAGTATATATCATTGCCAATATTGTTGGCTTTCCTGCTACTACTTTTAATTGAACTGTATCACCATTCTGATTCTCCCAATCACTAGTCAAGTTGAAAATAGATTCTTCTGAAGGTGCAAATTCATCACCTTCATAAGCATTCTCTTTTTTGAATTTGTCCATATCTAAAGCTTCATCGTCAGAACAGCCAGAAATTAGGAAAATAGTGAATAGTACTATTGCTATTATTTGTCCTTTACGCATCTGAATCCCAAGTTTCTTAAACAAAATTTTGCTTGTAAACTGCTCCACATAGAATACCTTACAAACGCAGAATAATTAGAAGGGTCAACATTACCTATACTACCCGCCGCACAAAAGAGTTTACCGTCTTGATTAGTCTTTTCTCTAGAATCTGTAGATACTATCACAGAGTTGAAATCTCTAGTCCATTCCCAAACTAAACCGTGCATATCATATACAGCATAGGCATTTTTAAATTTCTCACCTACATTTGGTAGTGGTATTTTTGGAAGTTTCTCATACATTCGTAATAGTATTGTGGAAAAAGAGTTGTCATTATAAGCATTCAACTTAGTTGTACTTGCACTTGCTACATACTCCCATTCGCTCATATCCGCTAATCGTCCACCTACCCATTTGCTGTATGCGTTAGCTGCAAACCAAGACACCATTACTACTGGTGCATTTGGTGGAGCATCTTTTCCTAAAACTGTATCCGATTCCCAATATCCCAAATAATTACTTTCTGCAAATATTGCTTTTATTTTGCTGCGTCTCCATTTTGGATTTGTCTTCACAAACCTTAGAAATTGTGCATTTGTTATTTGAGTTGAAGAAATAAAAAACCCATCTATTTCGATGGGTTTAATTGTATCTGCAAAGAATGGATAGAACTTACCCGAAGGGATAGAAATCCATTCGATTTTACTTTGGGGCTCTGCCATAATCACAGAGCTACCCGCAAGTAAAATAAATGATATTAATATATAAGTTAATCTAATCATAATGATTTTTAGTGACCGCCTTTACCCGCAGTACCCGAAGCTCTTACTTTTTTAACTTGTTCAGGAGATACTTCTCCACCTTTGTTACCAAAGTTATTAAGTACGTAAGTTACCACGTTTGCAACTTCTTCATCACTTAGTGATTGAGCAGGCATCGCACTATTGAATACTTCACCATTAACTGTAATCTTACCAGATAATCCATGCACAATAGCGTCTATAGCTTTGTTAGGATCATTTGCAAAATAATCAGAATTTGCTAGTGGTGGGAATACGCCTTTCATACCTTTTGCATCAGCTTGGTGACATGCTTGACATAGGTGTTTGAATACATTGGCACCCATTTCGATTCTTTCCGCTTTGCTACCTGCAAGTTTCTCAGTTGCTCCTTTAGCAGATGGTAAAGTTAATGAACGACCACCTTCAGCCATATAAACTTTATCTTCTAGCATTCCACTATATACTTTCTTGTCTTCATCTCCCGAAACAGCAATTGATCCCAATGCACCTTTGTTAAATGCTCTGAATATTGAGTGATCAACTAAGTGTAAACTACCTGGTACTTCTACTTTGAAAGTAACAATAGCTGCTCCACCGGCTGGTATCAAAGTAGTTTGTACGTTCTTATTGATTGCAGTTCCACCTTCTACGTGAACTTCGTCGAATATCTCACCAATTACGTGGAAAGATGATACCAAGTTTGGCCCACCGTTACCTACGTATAGTCTAATTGTTTCACCTACTTTGGCTTTCAATGAGTTGTCGCCAGCAATAGCACCAACTGAACCGTTGAATACAACGTAGTCAGGATTTTCAGCTAATGCTTTATCCATATCAAATGATTGGTGTCCTGCTTCTCCAGTTCTACCTGAAGTATAGAAATCACCTTGCATTATATAATATTCTTTATCTACTTTAGGTAAACCGCCTTTTGGTTCAACCAATATCATACCATACATACCATTTGCAATATGCATACCTACTGGTGCTGTCGCACAGTGATATACAAAAAGACCTGGATTTAATGCTTTGAATGAGAAAACTGTTTCGTGTCCTGGTGCAGTAAATGAAGATGCAGCTCCACCACCTGGTCCAGTTACAGCATGTAAATCGATATTGTGTGCAAATTTATTATCAGGATGATTTTTTAAGTGAAATTCTACTTCATCACCTTCTCTTATTCTAATGAATTTACCTGGTACACTACCGCCAAATGTCCAATAAGTATATGTTACACCATCAGTCATTGTTCCTTCGTGTTCCAATACTTCCATGTTAACGATTTGCTTCGTAGCTGCTCTATGCGGATCAATAGGTGCAGGTACATTAGGAGGTAATGTTAGCTCGGCTATATTTTCACCAACTACTTTCTCATTTGCTGGATTATAGTCACTTTTACCACCATCACATGACGTAAAAAATAATGCTACAAACAGCACCAACATTGATGACACGGATACTTTTATCTTACTTAAACTCATTTCGAACCCCATACAATAATTAAAAAATTACTTTTGTTTCAAATCTTGAACAAATTTAAAAAATTGTATTATTAAATTCAAAGAAAAAAGAGCTTTTTGTCTTAAATAAATCGAAAACAAAAAAAAAGTCTATGGCGATTGGCAATAGACTTTTGATTTATAAAAGGATAGCGGGTTTATAGATTTCTTGTGATCTGAAAACCAAAGTGTAAATTATTATTTTCACCACTTCCTAAAAAGGCACTTTGAGCACCAGAGTTGAATTGTTGGATATTAATTGCTGTATTATTGGAAACTGAGAATTTAAAGAAATGCCCACCTGTATTCATAGTGAAACCTACAGTATAGGAATCATATTGATTTCGCCAGCCAGTTATAGTTGGGTTTGTTTCAATAAGAATACTGTACCTTTCATCTATAAAATACTCAGCATAAGCTCCAAGTGTAACACTATTGACTACATCTGGACATTGCAAATGGGAATTGTATGAGAAAGTAGGTGTTATACCTATTCCTATCTTATCTTCTATCAATGTATTGATAATAGCAACTCCATAGAAGTGCCAATCTCTTCCTGCTTCTAGTACTTGCCCTCCTAGTAAAGTGGGTCTGCTAGAGTATGCCACACCACCTAATAAACTAACTAAAATTGGTAAAGATTCATTTCTTATTTCTATCGCTTTATATTTTGTCTCGAACCACCATTGTGATTCTTTGTTACTTCTACCTAGATTTAAGAAAATATCGTCTGTTAATCCATATCCCAAGTTCATCATATTTATAACAGGACCATCTATACCAAATAACTGCTCAAATCCAGAAGATACGGGTACAGTAAACCTATGAGAAATCCCATATAGATAATCACCCTTTTTCAAAGTTTCAGCAGTTGGTAGTGCGTAAGCATAAGTACTCTGAAACAATTGTAATGGTGGCTCTACTACTTCTGTTTTTCGTTGCCAAGTTTGTGAAGCTAACAATATAGGAAAAAAGATCGCTATTAATAAAGTAGAAATATATTTCATGTTATTTAGTAACCTCTTTCAAGAAGAAATCTAATCTTAAATCCATGTCAGGATCTATTTTTACTAGCATTATTGAAGGAACTTCAATTTTATGGTCAGTTAATGTAACTACAAATTGGGATTTAACATGATATATATTATCGTAAACATAGATATCAGCTTCTATAACTTTCTCTTTCGAAACTCCATGTACTTTAAAATTTCCTTTGGCCTTTACTTCATAATGCTTATCATCTATTTTCTTAGATTCGAGTATCTTTCCATCAAAAGTAGTTAATGGATACTTATCAGTGTGAAGATAATTCTCTCTCATATGTCTATCTCTTAGACCATTGTCAGTATCGATAGTATTCAAATCTACTTCAAAGTAAAGTTCGGTACCTACAAGGCTGCCTTCTTCACCGAGCATATATCCATCTATAGAGCTTGTTATACCTTCGAAATCCTCAACAGGAGCATCCGATATAAACTTAACCACATTCTTTTTGCTTTTATCGACTTGATGTTCGACTTTTGAATAGGCACTAGATGTAATTAATAGTGCTAATCCGATTAGTATTAATTTTTTCATAATTTTTCTTTTTTTTTAATTGTTCTCTGCACCATTATCTATCCAAACTCTAATCGAGTCCAAAATAGCTTTGTTCAATTTATCACCACCTGATGGCATTAAAGTAGTACCATCACCCAGTAATTTCTTATAAAAGTAACTATTGGCACTATTCCCAGGTTCTACTAATTGTAAATTACCTGATAGATTATCTACCCCAACTAAATTGTCATAAGATTTACCCTCTTCGAGATTCGGAGAATAAAAATTCGCTTGATGACATCCACTTGTAGCACAGGTTGGAGTTAATACTTTATCTTGAATTTCTTTGAAAGAGGCCTTCATTTGATTATCAACTTTGATGTCTGGTTCGCATTCCGAGACAATGCTCTCGGAACACGAAACAAACGATAAAGTCATAATCAATACTAAGAATAATGTTATTTTATTTTGTTTCATATATACATTACGTATTAATTACAGTTTTAGATTATTTATTCGTTAATTAGTGTAAATGAATAGTCTGATGATGCTCCGCCATGGCATTGATTACACATACCATCCATCAGATTAGCATCACGACCAGTTATTGACTTATCTGCATCATTTAGTTCAAACCATTCCCAACCTTTGTGATCTGGATTGAAATCTGCTCCTCGTTTAACCATAGCCATAACCCCAGTTAATTCATTTGTTTCTAAGCTAAACATATCCTTAACTAAAATAGTTCCGACCGGCCATTCGCCATTTTCCATTTTGACATCTTTATTCTTAGTATATATAACACGTTTTGTCATAGCATTACCGTGTGCGTCAAGACCTAATGCAGGGTCTTGTCCAGAGTTCTCTGCAATTTTATCCCAATCTCTGTAACCAGCAAAGTCAGAATAAGTGGCAACAAATTCTGTTACTTCTGGTTCTGTAGTAGTTTTTTCATCGTCACTACATGCAACGATAAAAGAAGCTGACAATAAAGTCAGCAAAAAAAGTCTAAATAAGTTTTTCATAAGATTTAATCCTATAAGTGTGTGAATGATATTACAATAACAGTTATATCATTAGAAAAGTAACACTGTAAATTGGATTAAAACTGAGGTTGGTCAATTAGTTGACATAACAACCGTTTTTCTTCTATAATTGCAACTCTATTTGGAATCTATATCTGAAATCATCTTCTCCTGCTAAACCAAAATTATCAAAGTAAGAAAAATCAGATTGGATCTTAAGCTTATGTTTAGATAAGTACTTAGATATACCAAAAGTGTATTCTGCAAGTTCATCTATATCTGAAAACGAATTATCTGGTTTCACATAACTATATCTAGCAGCTAGCTCCCAATAATTTCTAAATAAGTAACCAATCTGAAAATTTACGGCATCTCCAGTGATAAACTTTTTTGTAATATTATTCAATTCTTTATCTACATTCTTTCTAGCTACTTCCGCCATTATGCTTATACCATTATATTTATAATGCAAATCAGCGAAATAAGTAAACATATCATTGTGAACAACCCCGCCAGCAGTATCAAATACAAAGTTTCCAATTTGTCCGCCTTGTCTATCAGTAGCATCATTAAAACTGAAAGCAGCACCTATTGCTAGTTTATGATTCTCATTGAAACTATGATCTGATGATACATAATCATCAAAATCACCAAAAGGTAATATGTCAGTATGGAAAGTATATGCAAATCCACCAGCGTTATCAGCAGTTATATTCCTACCTTCACCAGTTGTGAATGCAAAAGTTGGCTTCACAACGAAATCAGTACCAAATTTATATCTAATCTGAATACCAGCATCTCTATCTATATTAAGATTCGAGTTTAATAACGAACGATCCACGAATTGCATATCGCCAGATGATATTACTCTTTCTCTATTTCCAGGAAGTTTTGTTTGTCCAAACCATATATCGAAATCTTCAAACAAATAATACTTAACAACTGCATCTAAAATAATATTAGATCCATCACTTCCAAATTGACCAGTTCTAGAATTTCCTTGATCTCTATTTGAAAAGCCAAGCTCTAATTTATACCTCAAATCCTTATCTACAACATGACCTGAAAATTTCAGTCGTTGTCTTCTTACCATAAATTTGGTATTTGTCTTTTGTAAGAAATCATCATATCCTGCTTCAAATAGATTTTGGATTCTTACATTTACTTTCATTGAAGCTGATGAGTCATCAGCCATTATGTTTATCCCCTTACCGAAACTAGGATACGATACACCTTGAGCGTACACACTAGCACCAACTAAGAATAAACATAAAATAGTAGCAATTCGGAGCATATTTCACACTTTATGTTATATTTATTATTTACTTCACGGTACAAAAATAACATTTTTTTTTCTTATAAGTACTTTGATGCTTCTCGAATACTAAGATTCTGGAGTTCATTATCATCTAAAAATTTGATTACAGCTGAGGGATTAATCTTCGAATACTCCCTTAATGACCAACCAATAGCTTTCTTAATGAAGAATTCTTTTTGGTGTGAATGATGTCTAATATTACTTTTCAACAGCTCAAAATTTGTGTTTTCTTTATACTTTAATTGGAAAAGTAGGGCAGTTCTATTTAGCCAAATATTATCAGAAGAAATCCATTTTGCATTATAGTATTCTAACTTCTCTGGATGTAGTTTCATATAAAGTCCAACAGAATTAACAGCTAAAGAGTCAACGGTGTCCCACCAACTCTTATTCACAACTAACCATTCAGCTAATTCGATTGAATTAGGATCTTCCCAATATCGCTTGTGTCTGAGAATATCTATTATAGTATAGTTAACCTCTCTATTACATGTATTCCATACTTTCTTGATTTCAGTAAATGCTACTGCTGGGTTTAGTTTTCCATTTTCAGAGATGAATTTCTTTTGTAGTTCTTTTCTTTGAGGCGCTTTGAGTCCATAATATGAAAATTTATTCTTCATATATGCGGTCATCTGTGGGATTAACTCTTCGTTCATATTCTTTTCGAACAAATGAAGTAGGGGAGAGAAGTAGTTCGCTTTCATACTTACGCTGTTACAGAGAAAGTACTTTCCTGAAACTCATTTTTGTACACACTTAGTATACCACTATTATTCTTTTCTTTCTCGTCATCTTGAGGCTTTGATAACTCAGCTCTAGCCTTAGCTTCCTCTCTTGTTGCTTTAGCGGCGACTGATCTATCTTGACTAGAAGGGTCAGCAGGAGCAGTCGCTGCTCGACGAACTTGCTGCATTCTGCGAATGGTTTCTTCGGGTTTGCCTTCAACAGGTGAAATCTCAATGCTTACCTCACCGCCAGAAGCGTACTTCTTACCGTCTGGGCCTTTGGTGTAGGTAAATGATGCACCGCCACGAGCCAATCCACCAGATGCTGCCAAATGGGCTTGCTCGTGTGTCCTAACTTCACGGTCTATCTTCTTTAACTCTTGAACTCTCTTCTTATCACTTTCAGACAGTTCATTATCTGCAGAAGACTGCTTTTTCTCTTTTTTGAAAAGAGAAAATTCATTTTCCATGTACGTTGGTTTTGTAATATTTATATTACTGCTTATCATTTGATAATAGTTACTTTCTCGATTTTTGAGTGATTTTTATAGTTTAACTTCAATATATAAACACCAGAAGACAAATTAGTAAGATTTAACGACTTTCCAAAATAATCTTTTTCATTAATTACTGTATTGCCATTCATATCTATTAGCTCAACTTCCAAAGGTAAATTATCTTTGTTTGTTATATTCAGATAGTTAGATGTAGGGTTAGGATAAACACCTAACTCAGATACTATTTCTTCTTCTACGCTTGATTTGATAGTATGAGGACTAAACATTAAGTTATCCAAGTACCAACCATTTTTATTGATTACTGCATTAGTTACTAATCTAAATCTAGTGTAAACTAGCTCTGAAGCACCTTCTAAATCAGGTACTATTTCCGAATTCACCCAATCTTCGTTTGTAAGCTTACTATCCTTCCATTGTTCATAATCGTCCATGCTATATTGCTTAACTACAAACCAATTCTTCAAATCTCCACTTGCTTCTATTACAGCGCTATCTAGTGAGTGTACTTCGCATATTTGGTCGAATGTAAGTTTGTGGGTCTCTTTTAAATTTTGTCCACCAGATAAAATACCAACAGAGGTTGGTTGTAGATACAATGTATATTCACTTCTTGGCTTGTAATCCCCATTTGGTGAAGTAGATATACTGTTAGTAGGTGAAGCCGCTATCTCATCTGTCAACTGCCATTCCTGAGTATAATAAACATCATTCTTATCTTCAAAGTTTATCTGCTTTTCACTACCAAATCTAATTAACTCACCCTCATAACCTAGTACGCTATTAGAAGTATCGCTAAACTGCTCGCCCAAATTCTGATTCTCATACCCAGCTACTAGTACACAACTCAGATTAGAAAAGTTACCTAGTTCTTCAGTTATATTCACTGCAACGGTAGTTCCAATTTCTTCATTTACTAAAGGGAAAATTCTTAAGAGTTTACCATCTCCGAATAATTCTAGTCTTTTTACTTTAGTCAGTGGGGTTATTTTGTCTGCTCTTTTATTAGGTATTTTAACAAATAGTCTTGTTGAAACGTGGTCATTCCCATCTTCATAAGTTTCTATATCTGTAATAAATACTGAATCTGGCTTTTCGGTTCCACCAGCGTATCCAAAAGCATGTCTGTATATACTAGAATCATTATCACTTTTCGCTCTAATCTTATAGTCATATCTCTGATAAGGAGTTAATCCCATATCTGTTAAGCCATCAGAGTCTGGACTCAAAGTTTGTATTAGCGCATTGTCTCTGAAAACTTGTAATTCAAAATCTTCTTTGTTTAGTTGCTTACCGAATGAACTTTCCCAAACTGTAGTCCAATTAAGATTTAGTTGTGTGGGGTCATTAGGTACAACGGAAACTTTAAAATCATCTACAGGGGATGGCTGATCTACTCTAATAATAGCAGAGTAAACATCATTGTCTCCAATATTTCCATTTGGGCCTACTGTATTTCGCATATCTACCCAACTAGGGAAGATTACTCCATCGTAAAAATCAAGCCCACTATAATCTCCAGCAAATACACTTCCATCGAATGGGTTATTTCGTATGTCAGAAGGAACATCAGATATTTGTCTATCTTTCCAAGTCTCACCGCCGTCAGAAGAGTAGCTGACATAGCACTCTACCATTATGTTATCAGGGTCATTTCTACTATCTAGATACATAACAGCCAAATCTCCATTGGTCGGGTCAACTCCCATCCAAGTCCAGAATTGATCACCTTTTGTATCTTCATGAATGACCTTTGGTACTGACCAAGTTTCTCCTTCGTCGGTCGATTTGGAAAAATATATGTTCGGAATACTATCTGCCGCCCAAACTACATATACGTTCCCTCTATTCGGACCATCGCTGTAATCTGTTTTTATAACTGGGTAGGCTTCAGCTCTAACCTTACCTTTGAGTGTGTGTCTCCAACCTTGGCTCAATAGTTTAGTTGTTCCAAATATATTATACTTGTGGATTGTGCTAGGTGTACCCCAAGTGATACCACCATCAGTAGATTTGTTAAACCCTACTGAATGCTTTAGTCCGTGATTCCATACAGCATATACATTGCCTTCTGGACCAGTTGATACTAGCGGGAAACTCTGCCCGAAAGTAGTATCTTCTGAACTACCACTCAGTCTTTCACTTATATTAACTGGCTCTAACCAAGTTTCACCTTTGTCCGTAGATTTGGCTAATACAATTTGTGTAGCACTATCGGCTGCTGTTACTCTCTTCCAAGGAATGTATAAATCACCTCTGTAAGGCGATTCATCTGAGTTATCTACTTCTATATAATATTTATCTTCAAAATATGTTAGTGGGTCGCCCGGCAATTTATGTTCAATAACGGGTATATGGTCGCCCCAAGTAATACCACCATCAGTGGATTTATTCAAGTAAACGCCATTCTCGCCACTACCATTCGCTGGGAAAGCACCATGTACCAGATACCCTGTCCCGTCTTTGTCGAACATTACAGATGGGTCATTCGATGAACGCCATCCATTTGCCTTTCCTAGGTTTTTATTTACCCAAGTTTTACCTCCATCTTGAGATATGTATATCCAAGATGAAGAGTTATCTCTATAATCAACAGCTGAGGAGATTACTATATTCGGATTGTTCGGGTTTACAGCTATACTCGACTCATTCTGGGTCGGTTGCCCTTGAGAATTGCCCTCATCAACTGATGGAGCCATATTGAAGAACTTTGATTCAGCTTGTATCTTATAAGGTATTTTGAATTGATACTTATTGAATTCTTTTATAGCTGAGGGCGAAGGAGTCGGGTGTGCAGATTCTGACTGGCGTAAGAAAAAATCCTTGTCAGTAGCACTTAACTGAAGACTCATTATTATAATTAAAGAAGTAACTAATGTTTTCATATCAACCCTATTGTAATTTTTTCTTTTTCAATAGAGACAAGATAATAAAAATTTTAGTTTATATAAATAAGTTTTATTCTATCTCGATTAAAACAGTGCCCTTCTCTACAGCTATTCCTTCTACTGCATTGATTTTCTTTACAATTCCAGATAGGGGAGAAGCTAGTGCATTTTCCATCTTCATAGCTTCTACTATCACTAGTTTGTCGTTTTCTAATATCTGATCACCTACTGCACAATTCACCTTTACTACCATTCCTGGCATTGGTGCTACTATACCGTTGACCTTGTTTTTACCTTTACCACTTTCTCTAACGAACTTTTCCAATAGGGAAGAAGTTGCTGTTTTTATTTCGTAATTATATCCGAAGCCAGTAGTGAGTATTTCGATATTGTCTCGATCTTCTTGATTGATCTTTACTGTGAAGACTTTATTATTCACAGATATTACTTTCACATTATCATTATATTCTTTCAATATTTTGAAATCATATAACTTCTCATCTAAGAAAACTTTAGAGGTATCAGTATGATCGAAAGCTGCCGAATATACTTTGTCACCAGAAACTAATTTTATTTCTTCTTGTACATCTTTCATTTTAGAACTCCCTCATGTTATTTAGTCTTTTAGATTTCCAATCGCTTGGCTTTGGATTAACTGGTGTCACTTTTTTCGTATTTCGATTAAGGTTATATGCAAAAGCCGCAATTGCAGCAGCGTATTCCTCATCTTTACTTTTCATTTCGTCTAATACTTTGAAATCGAAGTCTGATTCTATAAATCCTGTATCGAAGTAATGATTACGGAACTTATCTGATTGCATAACCGCTTTCAAAAATGGAATTACAGTTCTTGTACCTACTACTTTATAAGAAGAAAGTGCCGCGTCCATTTTCTCTATTGCTTCGGCTCTATCTTGACCGAAAACAATTAGCTTAGCTAACATAGGGTCGAAGTTTATACTCACTTCATCGCCTCGCTCTATCCCTCCATCTACTCTCACGCCTATCCCATCGGGATTTCTGAGATAAGAAATAGTACCTATATCAGGCATGAAGTTATTAGTAGCATCTTCTGCGTAAATACGTGCCTCGATAGCATGACCTGAGACTACAATATCCTCTTGCTCGAAAGTTAGTGGGTATCCAGCAGCTACTTTTATTTGTTCTTTTGCCAAATCCACACCCGTTATCAACTCAGAAACTGGGTGCTCTACTTGCAATCTTGTGTTCATCTCTAGGAAATAAAAGTTCTTATCTTTATCAAGTAAAAACTCGATAGTACCAGCATTAACGTAATGACAAGCTTGAGCAGCATCAACGGCTACTTTGCCCATTGCTGCTCTTAGTGTTTCGTCCAATACAGTCGAAGGAGCTTCTTCTATTACTTTTTGGTGTCGTCTTTGTATAGAGCAATCTCGCTCTGCCAGATGGACGCAATTGCCGTGTTCATCGGCTAATATTTGTATTTCGATATGCTTAGGATTGACAATATATTTTTCCATATAGATAGTGTCATCACCGAATGCATTACGTGCTTCCCTTTGTGCAGCGTCATAGCTATCTACGAACTCAGATTCTTTTTCAACTTTACGCATACCCTTACCACCACCGCCAGCAGCGGCTTTTAGCAATATAGGGTAGCCAATTTCATTAGCTATTTCTTTTGCTAAATCGAGGTCCGTGATTCGCTCTTTAGTACCGGGTACTATTGGAACACCAGCTTTTTGCATTAGCTCACGAGCAGCAGTTTTATTACCCATTACTTCTATAGCATATTCATTTGGGCCGATGAATTTAATCTCGGCATCTTTGCAGGCTTTGCTAAACTTCGCATTCTCTGACAAAAAACCATAACCGGGGTGAATCGCCTCGCAATCATGCTCTATAGCCAAGCTGATAATCTGAGCCGCATCCAAATATGCCTGCTTAGGAGTGTCGCCAACTATCTCTAGGGCATAATCAGCAGATATAGTATGCAGCGAGTGTTTATCAACTTCGTGGTAAACGGCATAAGTCTCTATGCCCAACTCACGAGCGGCGTTCATCACTCTGATAGCTATCTCGCCTCTATTCGCAACTAATATTTTTTTAAACATATATTCTATTTGATTTCATAATAATCATTTACAATTAATCCTGATTTACTCAGAATATTCTATTGCAATATAATAAAATCTGAAAGATAGTTACGAATTAGGGTTATAAGTTTGGGTGTAAAGGAAGTAGATAACCAGTAAATAATATACTTGTAAGCTATTTCTCAATTCCTTATATTTACAATTAACTATGAAATACTACTTTTGTGATTAGTATTTTATTATTTTCACTTTCACCAAGTCATAATTACTGTCATCAAACCGAGAATTGCAAACATAGGGAAGGCTATAGCAGTTAGACGAATATACGTTCTAAAAAAAGAAAGTCTTGTTTTAATGTCGGTTGAGATTTTTTCAATTTTCTTCAAATCTTTCAAAAGTGCGAACATATCAACTGTTGTCTTAAATCGATTGTCGATAAAGCTAATATTTAGTTCATCTAATTTATCCTGATGTTCTACAATTAGTAATTTACTCAAGTCTATCCATGTTTTCCACGTCCAAAATCCGTGAAGTCCAAACCCTAAAATACCCCAAACTACTGGGATATAGTTCCTAGTTGGTGCGTCAAGAGTTAATATCAAACCGATGCATCCAATTAAAAATATAATAAAGGATATATTGTGTTGTCTTTCAGTCATTTTAAAATTTGCTATAACATTTATTTATACCCAATATAATAAAATCTGAAAGATAGTTACGAATTAGGGTTATAAGTTTGGGTGTAAAGGTAGTAGATAACCAGTAAATAATATACTTGTAAGCTATTTCTCAATTCCTTATATTTACAATTAAATATGAAATACTACTTACAAATACTGCTAATACTGCTCCCAACTATCCTGCTATCTGCGGAATGGGAGAAGGTTGACTTACCTAATTTGAATAATGGGCAAATTTACAATGCTCATTTTATAGATGGTAATTATGTCTTACAAAAATGGGATAGTAGATATATAAGCTCAAGTAATCTAATTGATTGGGAAGAATTAGATACATCTTATACCAACTCAGAATCATTTAAGAGATATACCATTGATAGTGTAAGAGACTTTGAGAAGGAATTTTCTTATCTAAATAAATACTATGATAAGGTTAACTTCGGAAAAAGCGGAGCTATTTTTTTTAAAAGAAATGATAGCACGATTAAATTTTCAACTTATAATGATATTAGAAAAAATATCATCACCGATAGTTTAGTATTAGAGGATAATAATATATCAATAATAAATTCATTAGACGATTCCTTTTATTTTTATAGAGATAGTACGCTTTATCTAATTAATAATAATGTGAAATCAGATAAAAGCAATAAATTTATAATAGATTCTATAAGGATGAATTATAGAATTGATATCATCAAACATGCTTTTCAGAAAAATGATATTCTCTATTTAATAAGGGAGTATCATTCATACTGTCTTCAGAATATATTAACTGTTCAAAGAGTTCACTTAGACTCACTTGAAATTGAAGGTGAAATAAGATTAAATAAAAAAGTACTAGCAGATAGTAAACTATATATTCTAAATGATTTTCTATTTGTTTCGAGTGAGTTTAGTTATAATTTTTATAATATAGATTCACTTTTTAAGACCTCAGTAAATTTCTCAAATTCATATCTAAATCAACTTTGGTATTTTAATGTAGATAATGGGATATTGAAAACAAATAATTATAATAATAATTTTCAAATTGATTATTCATTGGAGAGTAAGGAGTTAATGTTTACTTTCTATTGTTTGAATCCAGTAGGTAAACAAGTTCTAATTAAAAAGAAACGAAAATTATGGGAATTCTATTATGATTTTGCAAAAAACAATAATGGGTATTACCTATTATTGTTTGATAACAAAGATAATATTATTAAGAATTTACAGCTTATTTACCCATCAAAAGATTTTGATAATTTAATAATATCTTATTCAGATAAGAAAAAATGTGTAGTAAAAACAAGAGATTGGATATGGGAAATAGATAGAAAAAAACTAATTGTCATTGACTCAATATTTACCGATAATCCTTTAGAATATTGTAACGGCGTTGTATATGAAAAGAATAGAAGTTATCGAGATAAGGGTAATGAAAATATAGAGTTTAATTATAGTTATGATTTTGGAAAGAGCTGGAATAATTTTAAAATTAATATTCCACTATCTGATATGGAATATCCAGATTGGGATGTTGTTATTGAAAATGGACATGAGTTATTCTTTCAAGATACATCAGCGTACTCATTCACAAATGACTCTATTTATTGGTTAGATGTAAAGAATAATAAGTATGAATTAATCGGATCTTATTTGTCTCAACATACTATTATGCATAACAACTATATCTACTTTATAGATAAAAGGGATAATAAAATTAAGAAGCTTATTAACAAAGAAAAGATAGTTTCTATCTCTGACAAATTACCAATTACAAAAGAAATTAACAGAATAGATATTGACAACGGCTACTTATACGCAACTGATTTATACAATCTATACCGCCTCAAACTTGAGTAGTTCATCTCTTCAAAAATTTGTAGCTAGTGTTGTTTATCCTAAGTATATATAGCCCTTTCATAAGACTGGTAGTGTTAACAGTAAATTCATAGTTATCTATGTTAGATACAGATAGTAGTGAACTTCCCATCAAGTCGAATATTTCAATTTTGGAAATAATATTAGAAGAAATAATCCTAATATTTTCAACTCCATAGCTTATGTTAAGTCTATTGTCATTTGTGTTTTCTTCTTCGACATTAGTTAACTCAGGTGTAAATTTGAATAAGCCTTTATTTGATGTTACCCATACATTTCCGTTGAAATCAATTGCTAAATCATAGATGACATTGAAATCAATAGGGTCATACAGAGTTGTTTCTAAAGTATAACTTTCTATATTCTTTCCAATTCTAAAAAGGTATGAATCTCCGCTTAATCTTGGATTACAAATAGCCCAAAGTATATTGTTTTTGTCGAATCCAATTGATTTATATTTTCGCCCAATTGTATTATCATTTGTTTTAAGAGAATCATATTTAATCCAAGTCGAGCCATCGAATCCTTGAATAGAATAAAAAAGTCCACCAACCCAAATATTCCCACTACTATCGGTAGCAAACGAAGAAATTGAATAGGTATTCGGAATTTCTGAATTGTTTTCATCTAAACAAACTATACTGCCATCATTAAATATTTGGCATAAATCACCGTTAAATAATCGACTAAAATAGACATTATCTTTCCCATTAATAATGAGACTGGCAACACTATTCTCTCCTTTGTAGTCATGATACTTCTCAATAAATTCGTTCCCTTCTTTCTTGTAAATACTTCTGTCAACTGATATCCAATAATTATTCTCTGAATCAAATTCAATAAACTGAGCTCCACCCAAAGAATCTTTTTCTATAAATTCATTGTTCTCGAATTTCACAATTTTGCCGTTACTGACAAACCATAGATTTCCATATATATCTATTGTTAAATCAGTTGCCTTATTTATGTGTTCTGAATCTGTACTGTCATATAAAGTCCAATTGTCTCCATCAATAGCTACTATACCACCACCAGTCTTAACCCAGACGGTATTGTTATAATCAACAACAATGCTTGTAGTTCCTAGTTTGATTAATGAATTAGAATCATTGTAATAGTCCCATTTAGCATCTGAAAAAGTGAAAGTCATAGTAAATAGTATTATATATAGTAAGTATTTCATATTTGTTTTCTCAAAATTGGTGCAGCTATATATATAAAGACACTTGAACAGTAAAAACGTCTCACAAATGACGAAGTTTTTTTCAGGGGGGGTGATTAGATGCTATTTTAGGTGACCTTAACTCTCCGAAGAATCACAGTTCAGTGTATTGCCGTTGGCTTTAGCCAACGGATATGAAATCAATCCCAGACCACTTGGACTTTAGTCCTATTATTATTGAACTCCTGCGGAGTTCCCCTGGACTCTTCACTGCGTTCAGAGTGAAGAGTTTGGGGGATTAGGAGACGTTTGCATTTCGACGCCGCTCAGCACGAGCAATATATCTCTACACTGGTTTCTAACAAAAAAAAAGGCCGTCATTAACTGACAGCCTAATTTTTAATCTTTGTATAGTTTAATCTATTACTTCTTATCTATTCTGATTTCTTGTACTTTAGCTTCAGTGAAGCTATATTTTTCGAATAAGTTGTACGCTCCGAATAGCACACCACTGAATAGCAATGTAGATAGCATATTCCAGTTAAAGAACGGAAGTGCAAGAGAATAAGAAAGCATCAATCCGCTAAGGCTAAGCTCATAGATACCACCGAAAGCCCAAACTGTGAAATTAGTAACGATAAAGAATATAATAGCAGATGCTATAGCGTTTGTAGTTACTGATTTACCGCTTTTTCTATTTAGCTTCATTCCCATATACATAAAGACACCCAAACAAAGGTAAACAGCAATCATAGATTCGTGTAGACCTAATACCAAATCCGACAAAAATACTGCTGCAATAGGAACTGCCAATGCGATCTTTTTGTTTTTGAATATAGCTCCACCAAACAATGCAATAGCAAGTAATGGGGTGAAGTTAGGCGGGTGGGGTAAAAATCTCGAAAGTAAAGCTAGGACTAATATTCCGAAACCAAATAATATTTCTTTTTTCATAATTTTTTAATCTTAAAATTTTAATTCTTATATTAAGACAAAAATACATCGTTTAAGCTAAAAAACCTAAAATGTTAATCAATTGTAATCTATAATGAGAAATTTAAAAGTATTCTTCCTACTAGCACTTGTCGCTTTATTTTGGTCTTGTTCCGATGATGACTCTACTATTACTGGACCTTTTGGGCCGGATTGTTTTCTTGTAGCTACCACTGATAGCTCGACAAAATATACAGAAATTACCTATTGGAATGACAATGTCCTGAAATTACATAGTTATAGTTTTTCGAATGGCGAGAAGGGTGGTTTGCTAAGTTCAGTAGAGTATGACCGAAATTTCTTAGATGATTTCAAGAGTATTAAAGTCTTCAATGGGACTGGTAATTTGGAAAGAGTTGATTCTATTTCATATAATTCAAAGGGGTTAATCTATGAAATAATTACATATAACAACAAATATGAAAGATTAGAAAGAGTAACTTTGGCTTATGATAATCTTAATAATTTAATTGAAGAGCGAGTATTCAAATTTGATATTAATTGGATTATAAAAATAGAAACAAAGTATATCTACGATAGTGAAAATAGAGTCACAACTTCAGTTCGTAACCAAAAGACTACTGATGGCTCGCTAATAGACTCTAGCTTTTACACTTATGATAATATGAATAATATTGAGTATACCACAAAACTATATACACCTTTCAAAAAGAATAATTTCCTATCGGTTGAGAATATTTACTATTTGAATAGTGGTCAAAGAATCACTGAAACTCTATTATACGAATACGAGTATAATGAAAAAGGTTACCCTATTAAAACTAAGATAACCTCGTCAATACCTGAGAATGGTATAAAATATCAACATAATACTATTAATTGTACGGATTAGTAGCAATCAAGAATACCGCTTTATTAGCTCGTTTATTATTTCTTTAGAAGAATCGGTGATTTTTATTCCTGGTCCAAAGACTTTGAATACACCATTTTTGAAAAGGAAGTCATAATCTTGCTTAGGGATAACTCCTCCAGCGATGACTAGTATATCTTCTCTACCATATTCTTTTAGTAATTCTACTAATCGAGGTAATAGAGTTTTATGACCTGCCGCTAAAGTACTAATCCCGACTATATGTACATCATTTTCTATACATTGCTTAGCCACTTCTTCAGGAGTTGAAAAGAGCGGGCCTACGTCCACATCAAATCCCAAATCGGCAAATGCAGTAGCTATTATCTTAGCCCCTCTATCGTGACCGTCTTGACCCATTTTAGCGACTAATATACGTGGGCGACGACCTTCTAGTTTGTTGAATTCATCGGATAGCTTTCTTACTTCTTCTATCTCTTTTTTGTTGCTGTTTTCGCGGCTATAAACTCCCGAAATTGTTTTAGTCATAGCTTTGTGTCTCCCTGATACTTTCTCTATTGCCATTGATATCTCGCCTAATGTAGCGCGTTCGAGTGCTGCTTCTACTGCTAGCTCGAGCAAATTGCCGTCGCCCGATTCAGCTACTTTGGTGATATTAGCTAATATTTTTTCTACTTTATCATTGTCTCTTTTGCTTTTTATAGTGTTCAATCCTTTTATCTGCGACTCGCGAACTTGCACATTATCTACTTCTAGTATGTCAAATTCATAATTGTCTTCAACTTTGTATTTGTTTACACCTACTATTGTTTCGTCGCCTGAATCTATTCGTGCTTGTTTAACTGCAGCAGCTTCTTCTATTTTCAACTTTGGTAAACCTGACTCTATAGCTTTTGCCATTCCGCCGAGTTGCTCTATTTCCATTATAAGATCCCATGCTTTGTCATATAGCTCTTTCGTAAGTGTCTCTACATAATATGAGCCACCGAATGGGTCTATGAAATCTGTGATACCAGTCTCATTTTGCAATATAAGCTGTGTGTTCCTTGCTATTCTTGCACTTGCATCAGTTGGCAAAGCCATAGCTTCATCAAATGAATTAGTGTGTAGCGATTGCGTATGTCCGATTGCCGCCGCCATTGCCTCTATAGTAGTTCTAGCTATATTATTGAGTGGGTCTTGCTCTGTCAAACTCCAACCAGAAGTCTGGCTATGAGTTCTTAGTGACATTGATTTCTCATTTTTGGGATCGAATTGCTTGATTAGTTGAGCCCAGATTAATCTACCTGCTCTCATCTTAGCCACTTCCGTAAAGAAGTTCATACCAATTCCCCAGAAGAAAGAGATACGAGGAGCAAAATCATCAACAGATAGACCTGCTTTTATTCCTGCTCTAATGTATTCTAATCCATCTGCAAGAGTATATGCTAATTCTATATCCGCTGTTCCACCCGCTTCTTGAATGTGATAGCCACTCACTGAGATTGAGTTGAAATTAGGCATATTCTTGCTAGTATATTCGAATATGTCGGATATAATTCTCATCGACATTTTAGGCGGGTAAATGTAAGTATTTCTTACCAAATACTCTTTCAGAATATCGTTTTGTATAGTTCCACTAAGCTGCTCTGGTTTTACACCAGACTCAATTGCTGCTGCTATATAGAAAGCCATAATCGGAATAACAGCTCCATTCATAGTCATAGATACCGAAATTGTATCGAGAGGTATATCTCTGAAAAGGACTTTCATATCTTCGATGCTGTCAATTGCGACACCAGCTTTCCCGACGTCTCCTTCTACTCTTTGATTGTCGCTATCGTAACCTCTATGGGTTGCCAAATCGAATGCAACAGATAGTCCTTTTTGACCACCTTTTAGGTTTCTTCTGTAAAACGCGTTGCTTTCTTCAGCTGTGGAAAAACCAGCATATTGCCTGATAGTCCAAGGTCTGCCTAAATACATAGTATGATATGGACCTCGCAAATATGGAGGCTCACCTGATGAAAAGTCTTGGAGTTTGCTATCTCTTATATCATCCGCAGTGAATTTTTCTTTAAGCTCAATACCTTCTAGTGTTGTAAAGTTCTTAGCCATTATTATTCTCCATCCTCTAAACTTTTAATCACTACGTCTATATTATTAAGAATAGACGAATTGCTGAACTCATCAATACCTGTTACATTGTACTCGTCTAACATATTTTTCAGGATTCTCACTATGTCGTTATTTCCATTCACAATTACCAAATCTGGGTCATATAGCTTAATTGCGTTAAATGCATCTTCTACCAACTCGAATATACCACTAATCTGAAATGGAATATTATATGTATTCAGAGCCATAATGATTGGGGCTTGAAGTACATTTGTCTCTTCGAAGTTTACTATATAAACCTTGGGATTTAACTTATCAATTATTGATTTTCGAGCTTCAAATTCGCTAATATTATTAGTAATACTAATGTCAGCTTCTGAAATATCATCTTTTTTATTCTGATAAATATTCACTCCAATTATCTTTTTCTTTTGTGATTCTAATAAGGACATTTGTTGTTGCTGATATACGCTGCAATTTAATATTATGTGTTGCTTTATCTCAGTTTCTGATCCTAATTTAGAAATTTCAACACTAATATTTTTAACTGATTCGATGAATTTAGCAGTTAAGTTCTCTACTAGATAGGAGCCAGATAGTGGGTCTTTCACATTCGATAAATAGCTCTCTTCGTTGAGCAATATCAAAATATTATTAGTGATTCTCTTCCCAAATTCATCATTCTGTCTCATTGAGTTATAAGGGAGTAGATCTACTTTATCTGCACCTCCTATAATAGCTGACATAGCTTCTGTTGTTAATCTTATGAGATTGTTTTCTACATCAGAGTAAGTCTTGTTATCAGTAGAACTCTTTGCAATTATTGTGATATCTGCTTTACCCATATCAGTAAGCATATATCGAATTGCTCTGAATTTGGCTATTGAAAGAAAGAAATTCGGGTCTATTAGTACTTCAATTATATCATTTCTTTGTGAATTTTTTACTAAATAAAGAAGATATGCCACTTCCATATCTGATTCGCATTGTAAATCAGTGAAGTTACTCAAGGAGTAATTGTTTGAATTATCAATTAATTTTTTTTGAAATTGCAAGTCAAAGTACTTAATGACTTGGCTTTTATCATAGATCGAATTAATAGCTATCGCAGAGCTTATCTTTTTACTCAGAACCGAATCTATGTTCTCTTTTCTGAGAGTTTGCTGTGCAGCTTTCTTCCAATCATCGAAATTGATTGGCAGGAATTCACTGTGAATTTGTTCTTTTAAATTTTCCATATTCTTTATCTCAAAAAAAAAGCATACTAATTAAATAAGTATGCTTTTTGTATTTTCAAATATCAATATTAACTTTATTTCTTAGGAGTTCTATATAATATAGCATCACCGTAAGCTAAAAGTCTATAATCATTTTTAATAGCGTGTTTGTATGCTTCGAATGTTTGCTTTTTACCACCAAACGCACAAGACACAAGTATTTGTGGAGATGCAGGATAGTGGAAATTAGTCAAAAAGTCAGTAACAATTTGAAATTCGTATTGTGGATAGATAAATTTATCAGTCCAACCTTTGTTTGGCTTTACTGCTCCTGTAGTCAATACAGATGCTTCCAAAGCTCTAACAACACTAGTACCAACACCAAATATACGTTTGTTCGATTTCAATGACTTGTTAATTAACTCAGCAGAAGCTCTTGGTATTTCGAAATATTCGCTATACATTCTGTGTTTAGTCAAATCTTCAACATCAATAGTTTCGAATACACCTTGACCAATTGTAAGGTTAACGTAAGCAATTCTAACGCCTTTATCTTCTATTTTCTTTAACATTTCTTCAGTGAAATGTAATCCAGCAGAAGGAGGAGCGATTGATTGCAAATGTTCGTCATTACAAAATACTGTTTGATAAGTTGCTTTGTCAATCTGAGCAGTATCTCTGTCTATGTAATCAGGGATTGGCATTTCACCAATCTTTTCGATTTCATCGAATAGATTACCATCGTAAGAGAAACGTACTGTTCTTCCTCTAGAAGTTGTATTATCTATAACTTCGCAGTAGAATTTATTATCATCGAAATATATTTTATTCCCGATTCTAACTTTTCTAGCTGGCTCTACCATTACGTCCCAAAGTCTTTCTTCGCTTTTTAGTTCTCTAAGTAATAGGACTTCTATTTTCGCATTAGTCTTTTCTTTGTTGCCAAATAATCTAGCTGGGAACACCTTAGTATCATTTAATACTAGGCAGTCTCCCTTGCTTAATTCGCTTAGTATATCAGTGAACATCTTATCTTTTATCTTGCCACTCTCTCTGTCCATTACTAACATTTTAGATGAATCCCGTGGATCGGCAGGAAACTTTGCTATTGATTTTTTAGGTAAATCATATTTAAATGACGATAACTTCATCAATTTGGGGACCTATTGGTTAATTGCGAATTGGTACAATTACAAAAATACAAATAATTTCTAAATTTTACTAATTAGTGTGTGCTTCTATCAAATCATAAACCTTCGCAACATAATCTGTAGGGTTCTTCAATTCACCTTCTATCAGAAGAGCACTGCCATATAGTTGCTCTACTATGTTATTGAATTTGTCATCTGCACCATTTTTTTCAAAATAGGAAGTTAGATTTTTCAATATTTTATGATTCATATTCACTTCAAATACTTTCTTTGCGCCTTCGAAGTTCTTATCCATCATCTTCATCATTCGTTCCGTTTGTGCGTCCATACCATCTTTACCAGCTACTATTGTACATGGTGAGTCAACTAATCTTTTCGATTCTTTAACGTCAGATACCTTATCACCTAGTATTTCTTTGATTGCCGCTACTAATTTGTCAGCTTCTTTGTTCTCGTCTTTTTCTGTACTTTCTTCATTGTCTATTTCTTCTTTATCAATCGAGATTAATTGATGCTCTTCGTATTGATACAATTGAGGTATAACAAATGAATCAATAGGGTCTGTTAGGAATATAACTTCAATATTGTTTTTCTTGAAATATTCCAGATTTGGATTTCTTTTTGCCGATTCTATATTTTCAGCGCTTAAATAATAGATTTTCTTTATTTCTTTATCTGATAATTCTAAATATTGGTCGAATGAGATTAACTCATCACGATTAGAACTCTGGAATCTAAGTAATTTCGAGATTCTATCTCTATTGCTGAAATCAGAGTTCAATCCTGTTTTTAGCATTGTCCCAAATTCTTTATAGAAAGTATTGAATTTCTCAACATCGTTTTTAGCCCAACTATCGAATTCGCCCAGTATTTTACCAGTTAATATGCTCTTTATTTTAGCCATAACTGGTGAATGTTGAGTTACTTCTCTTGATACGTTCAGAGGTAAATCAGAAGTGTCTATCACACCTTTACAAAAGCGTAAGTAGTCTGGTAATAACCAATCCGCATTGTCTTGTATGAATACTTTATTAGTATATAAGTGCAAAGTAGTACGGAAATCTTCTGCAAACATATTCATTGGTGCTTTCTGAGGGAAGAAAACTAAAGCTTTGAAGCTTACTACTCCTTCCAAATCAAGATGAATATAGTCAAACGGATCTTGGTAATCATTAGAAATGAACTTGTAAAACTCATTTGCTTCATCTTGAGTAATTTCAGATTTTGATTTTTGCCAGATTGCGTCAACTGTGTTTATCTCTTCACCATTCAGGTAAATTGGATATTCGATGAAGTTCGAATATTTCTTCAATATAGCACGGACTCTACTTTCTGTTGCAAATTCTTTGTATTCATCTTTCAGTTTGAAATAAATCTGCGTTCCTCTGTCTGCTTTCTTTGCTTCTGTTATCTCAAATTTCTCATCGCCCTTACTTGTCCATTTATAACCTTCAGCGCCTTCTTCGAAGTTTCTAGTTTTTACACTTATTTTATCTGTAACCATATATACAGAATAGAAACCAACTCCGAATTGTCCAATTAGATTACCATCAGCTTTTTGTTTTCCTTTTTTCAATTGCTCAAGGAACTCTGAAGTACCTGATTTCGCAACTGTTCCTAATTGATTAATCAAATTCTCCTTAGTCATACCAATTCCAGTATCACTTATGGAGAAAGTTTGTTTCTCTTCATCTATATTTATATCAATCCGTAGCTCTTTATCAGGTTGATATACATTTTTTTCAGTTAGCTTTTTAAATCTAATCTTGTTTAATGCGTCTGATGAATTAGAAACTAATTCTCTTATAAAAACTTCTGGATGAGTGTATAGAGAATGAGCAATCAATTGTAATAATTGCTTCATTTCTGCTTTATATTCAAAAGTTTCCTTAATTTGTTTTTTAGTTTGTGTAGTCATAGCTCAACATTATTTTATTTTTATAAAAATTTCCTTTCTGAAAGACGTGATGATGATTAGATTATTGATAGTTTTTTTATGCGCTTGTGCATTTACGTTCGCAAAACCGAACGTTGATAAATATAATTCACTAACAAAAGACATAGATGGGCTACTGCGAAATAAGAAACTAGAAAATACACAAGTTGGTATTAGCATCTATTCCATTGACAGAAACACGTCTGTTTACTCGCTCAATTCTCAGCAAAATTTCATCCCTGCATCTACTGTTAAACTGTTAACAACTTCAGCAGCACTTCATTATCTTGGAAAAAACTTCACTTATAACAGCAAATTGTACTTAGATGGTAATGTTGAAGAAAACGGGGAATTCAAAGGAAACTTAATAATCAGGGGATTCGGCGATCCAACTTTGTCACTTGAATTTTACAAAACTGAGAATATTATATTTGATGATTGGGTATCTAAGTTAGATAGTTTGGGTATAAAATCAATAAGGGGTAATATAATTGGTGATGACAATTATTTCGATGATTCTTACTATCCTTCGGGTTGGGCATGGGACGATATGAAGTACTCATATTCTGCTCAAGTCGGTGCTCTGAATATATTCAATAATTCTATCACTGCTATGATAACTTCCGCAGACAAGAGAAACGAAATAACTAAGATTAAGTTAGTCCCGAATTCGGACTTTGTTCGTATTGTGAATAATGTGAAAACAGGTTCCGAATCAGGTGTAAATGAAGTTTCTTTCGAACGAGATGCCGTGACAAATTTCTTCGAGTTTTTCGGCAGTATGCCATTCGACCCTTTGAAAAAAGATACTATTTCTGAAGAAATAGCTATAGATAACCCTACACTATATTTCCTCAGCAATTTCAGTGACCATCTACGTCATTTCAATATCAGATTCAAAGGTGCGTTGATAGATATTGATGATTGGAACGAAACTCCCGTTTATTTCAAGATAAATCAAGTTTTTGACAAACAATCTGTAACATTAGAAGAAATAATTGAATTCGTGAATAGAAAAAGTAATAATCTCACGGCAGAGATATTGCTAAAAACCATTGGCAAAGAGAATGGGGGCGATGGAAGCTTTTCTTCAGGTGTGAAATTAGTCGAAAAATTCATTAAGAATTTCTACGAAGAAGATGACTTTAATCTAGTTGATGGTTCGGGACTTTCTAGGTTGGACTATTTGTCCCCAAATTTGATGACTAATTTATTGCGTTATATTTACACTTCAGATTATAGGTCGTCTATTATAAATTCACTGGCACAGCCCGGTAAACCTGGTACTTTAGAGAGAAGAATGAAAAACTCCATTGCACAAAACCGAGTTTTCGCAAAAACTGGATCTATGAATGGAGTTTCTAATATTTCTGGCTATGTTGTTTCCGCAAGTGGTGATACTTTCGTTGTAAATTTATTTTTCAATAATTTTACAGCTCCACAAACTGAAATTAATAATCTACAAGACCTTATCATTATGCGCCTTGCTTCTTTCGAATAATCAATTAACTTTCACGACTTTGATTATTCTCGATTTTCCTTTGTCATCAGATATTATTAGATTATAATCTCCGGTAGGAATCTGCGATATATCTAATTGCAATTCGGCTTCGCCACCTATTATCTTTTTCCCAAAGTTAGCAACTGTACGTCCAATTAGATCTATCATTTCGATAGAGTATAATCTATTCTCAACAGAATTCATTTTTAGGTTCAATTTATCTTTCACTGGGTTCGGGTAAACCGTAGATGTAAGACCCACTAACTTGCTTGATACTGAAGATTGGAAATCAATTCTAAAGCTTCCTTCCTCCGAGATTATTGTTTCGTCACCTTTTTTCTTTCCGATTATCTGCCAAGTATAGGTCTTATTATTTTCTACGTTTACTATATCTTTGATATTGTAAGTGGTTTGATAGTTAAAAGTATCTCTGTATAACTCGCTTCCACCTTTCTCTGATATTATTAGTTCTATTTTCTCTACATTCCACATGGGCTTCCAGACAAGTTCATCACTAATTTTTACTAATTGTTCATTGAGAGGAGATATTAATTCTGGACGTATTGGTAATACAAATCTTCCTTGTCTATTCATCCAATAATTAGTGTTGGGCTTTAACCCATCTATTACTAAACTTTCTCCACCATTATGCTCTATTTGTAGAACTACAGTGTTTTCTTGATTTCCAAGACCAAAATGAAGCATATTAGAACTTTGTGAAGCTCTACCTGTACTTACAATCCCTTGATTTGACCTGAACAATAGCCTGTCATTGTTTGTAATACTAGCACTAAACCCTTTAGCTACAGATTCTTTGTCTATTCTAAGATTAAGGAAGTTACCCATATTATCTAGTTTATTTTCAAATAATTTTACATTCTCTTGATTACTACAAACTAGCAAATCCATATCTCCATCCAAATCATAATCTAGACTGAGTGCCGTCCACGCTCCATGTATCTTACTACCTAACTCCCAAGTCATATCTTTCAGTTTATAGTTATTCTCTTTACCTTCGTTCATATATACTCGTGAATATTTTGGTGTTGATGTTTCAGTTAATGCTTCATAAGAATATTGGCAAGACCATAAGTCCAAATCCCCATCATTATCCAAATCTACAAACGTAGGTCCAGCGTTCATTTCGAAAAACTTCAACCCAAGTTCTTGATGGGTTTCTGTGAAGATATTATCATTATTATTGAAGAAAATAAGTGAAGGATTTGAGTAAGCACCTCTCTCATCTGGATGACCAAGGTTACCCACTACCAAATCTAATAGACCATCACCGTTCATATCGCCCCAATCCGAGCCCATACCATGACCATAATAGTCTTTTACTAATGTAACATTACCTAAAACTCCCGTCTCCGCACCCACTTCAGTGAAAGTGCCATCACCATTATTCTTATACAACAAATCTGGTGCAAGTCTATATGTAGCAACGAATATATCTGTGAATCCATCATTATTGTAATCTGTTACACTTGCTCCCCAACAATCGTAATTTGGACCAGGTTCACCTGCAGCAATTCCAGCACTCTCAGTTACATCTTCGAATACTCTATTACCTTTATTCAAAAATAGTTGATCTTGATAGTAAACTTCTTGTCCATTTACTGTAGCTCTGCCTCTTGCTATGAATATATCCAATTGACCATCATTATTATAGTCTAAGAATAGTGGTGTAGTGGTTGGGTCAGTATTTGTTTTAAATACTGGGTCAGTAATTTCCATAAATCCATCGGCACTACCGTAATATATTTTGTCATTACCTCCACCTTTTGCTACGAAGATATCCGTTTGACCGTCATTATCTATGTCTCCGAATATCTTATCGCCATCTATCACTTTTTGAAATTTTGATGTTACATTTGTAAATGTACCATTCCCATTATTCTCGAAATAATTATCACCAACGAATATATCGTCGAATCCATCATTATTCCAATCATAAACTGCACCCATTGGTGATTTCAGAAGTTCACCACTTTTACCTACTAGCCCAACTTTTTCAGTCACATCTACAAGAGTTGGTGTTGGAGGATCCCCCTGTTCATCACCATTGTACCATTTGACCTTTGCAGCCAGTAGAAAGTCTGTAGTCACTGGACTTGGTAGTCCTCTTAAATCGTAGAAATTTGGATTTGGCTTAAAAGTCTGCACTAACCATGAGTTATTCGGCTTACTACTCTTATCTGTATCTGCTAGTAAAAAAGGGCCACCTTCTTTAATTAAGTGAGAAATACCGATTCTATCTAAACCACCTATCTCTAGATTTAACCCAGATAGATCTAACTCAAACCATGATTGCCCCGGTTGGTAATCTATAACAAATTGTGCATATAGATTATAGTTGAGAATTCCATTTACCCACATAGATGGAGCGTAACTGCCATCACTTGGGTCTCCTATTACTCGGATTGTATCTTTTCTAGCTACATTTCCAGTAAGAGCAAAATAAAGTTTTTCTACTTTTCCCTTCGATTCTGGATGTAGAAATCCTACTTCTTCGTAGTCAGGATATTTCGACAAATTAGCATAAGCAGGAGAAGGTGTAAACTCATAATAATTAGAACCAGCAGGCTGTGCAAATATAAATGCAGGTAAAATAAATAACATTAATAATATTCTCATTACTTAATCCTCTTAATCCCAAAATTATTTTCTTAAATTGTAACAAATATAATAAATAAACTTCAATTTTTAACGAGTTAATATGATAATTACTATTGGTATTCTAGTCGCCTCTTTCCTCTGGTTCATTATGTTCGCGGAATTCGTGGAAATCGGCAATATCATACATAATACCTATTTTTGGATAGCTATGACTATCTCAGCTACTTCTCTGGCAATATTTTCTGTGTTAACTCAGAAAGAAACTTTCAAGAACTTACTAAAAATCAATAGAAAACTAGTTTTAATTGGGCTAGGCCACGCTTTATTACTCTACGGATTATCCCGCTTAGGTGTATTCATAGCTCAAAATATGTTTGATTTCGTAGTCCCTCAAATAGAAGCTATATACACTACGAAAACACAGCTCGATCCATTGTATATTGGGCTATTATTGATTTTTATAATAGGTCCCTCAGAGGAGATATTCTGGCGTGGATTCGTGCAAAACAAAATCGGTCAAATAAGTAATCCTAAAAAAGCATTGATAATAACTACTATAATCTATTCCCTAGTTCATATTTGGGCATTTAACCCAATGTTATTACTGGCTGCTCTTGTACTAGGCGTACATTGGGGGTTATTGTTCTATAAATACAAATCATTAGTACCAGGCATTATATCACATGCCCTATGGGATGCAATGATTTTTGTATTTTTTCCAGTCGTATTTTAAAATTATAAAGGTAAAAAAATGAAAGCTGCATATTATGAAAGTAATGGTAATTTGGAAGTAATCAAGTACTCCGAAGATTTTCCCAGGCCAGAAATAAGTGACAATGAAGTCCTTATAAAAGTAAAAGCTAGCTCTATCAATATGATAGATACAGTTATGAGAAACGGTTATCCAGGATTGCAAATTAGCTTCCCGCATATACCCGGTGGAGATATCGCTGGTGAAGTAGTTGAAGTTGGAAATGGGGTATCTAATTTCAAATCTGGGGATAGAATAGTCTCTTTCCCAATAGTTCTTTCAGATAAAGAAAATCCAAAGTTTGTAGATAATCCACAGCTTAATTTCGGATGGAAGTTCTTCGGCATGCACTTACCAGGTGGCTACGCAGAGTACGTGGCTATACCCGAATCATCACTTTACAAATTGCCAGATAATGTGAGCTATGAGCAAGCATCAACTTTACCTACGGCTGGTCTAACTGCTATGCACGCAATTGACACTATCGCGAATTTACAAAAAGGCGATACATTTTTAGTTTGGGGTGGCTCTGGCGGTGTAGGTACTTATGCTATACAACTAGCTAAACAACGTGGAGCAATCGTAATCACTACTACTTCTTCTGAAAAGAAAGCTCAGAAGCTTAAGGAAATGGGAGCTGACTATGTGTATATGCGCGATGATGAGCAGATAGTTGAGAAGATAAAGGCAAATTTCCCTGGTGGATTAGATGCTGTGCTCGACTATGTAGGTCCAACTACTTTTGATAAATCATTCAGCTTGCTGAGAAACGATGGTCGTATTATGTTCTGTGGAATGATAACAGGACGCGAAGTAACATTGAACATACAGCAAACATACTTCCGCCACCTGAATATAAATGGTCTTTTTCTCGGTAACCCTAAGAATATGCAAGACCTAATTAATCTAATAGCAGAAGGGAAAATAGATCCAATAATTGATACAACTTATGATATTTCACAAGCGAAAGAAGCACAAAAACACTTCGAAAGTGGCGATTATATTGGTAAGATTGTTTTGACGTTCTAGATTTATACTCTAGCCCAATAAGGGTATGTCATTGCGATGACCGAAGGGAGGTGGCAATCTCTTTTTGTCAGAATCACGGATTAGACGGATTTAAGGATGGCACGAATTAGGAGACGTAATGCTTACGTCTCCTAATCCCCTAAACCCCTTGTAACCACGTCACTCTGATAACGCCGTAGGCGTTAGAAGAGTCCAGGGGAACTTCGTAGGAGTTCAATATTAATGGGACTAAAGTCC
>PGYR01000071.1 GCA_002839765.1 Ignavibacteriae bacterium HGW-Ignavibacteriae-4 | reverse complement strand
CATTAGGCCCAAGTAAACCAAAAATGGTTCCACTTTCTACCTTTAGGGAGATGTCATTGTTCGCTAAGTAATCGCCAAATTGCTTTTTTACATTTTTGACTTCTATTACAGGAACATTAGATTGATTTTGCATATTGTTTTAGGAAAGCTCTCTCTTCTTCTTGCAAAGATTCGTAGCCACTCTCATTTATGTGTTCGAGAATATCATTTAGTATCTCTTCATTAGACTCAGGGTCTTCTTCCGAAAATACATAATTATTTTTCTTCTTTGTAGAAATTGTTTGTTCGCTTTTAATATAAGTATCTATAAGTGCAGGAGACGGTTCCAAATCACGAAACTCTCTCACCCCAAAGCTAGGGGGGGCTAGATGGCTCAGGTCAACTTTTTCTTCTTTGAGCATAAAGTAACCGATTAGTCCAGTTATTATACCTATACCGAGTATTGCAGGAGATTGTTCTATTAAGTTCTTATTGAAATGGACATTGCCATTTTCTACAAGATATAGCATAGCCCAACCAGCCATTAAAAATAACGGAAAAGCCATTCGGGTAAGTCTAACGGACTTGAAATACCTAATATCATTCTTTCTATTTACAAGTACATACATAGTTATAATATATGCCGAAATTGCCTCTATTCCCATAACAGTAGTTTTGGGAGAGTTCATATTCAGCATAAATAGTATTAGACCTATGGCAAATGTATGCAACATAATAGAGAAATCGAGGACACCTCGATTAAGTTGGTTTCTTAATTTGGGAGCAAAAAAGAAAAAGGCAAAGAATCCGAGAAAAGCGTTTGCATAGCTAACATAAGCTAGAGGAAAAGTTGCAAATCGCCACAACTGGAAATTTTCTTTCATTTGGATAGAGTCAATAATAAGATATGAAGCTATTAAATCACCCGTGAACCCATCTATCAGGAAGATAAGGGCTGAGATTAACGCTATTAATTTATATATACTTATATCTTTTATTAATTTCACTTAAGTGAGTCTATTAGTTGATCTATTTTCGTAATGTCTAGGTTCTCGTGGAAATCTTCGTTGATTGCCATCATAGGAGCGCCACTACAAGCACCCATACATTCTGCTTCTTCTAACGAAAAAATACCATCAGAAGTTGCTTCATTATTCTTTAAATCTAATTTTTGAGAAATCATTTGATATATTTTATCTCCTTCTCTTAGCATACAAGACACGTTCGTACATACTTGCAAATGGTATTTACCACGAGGTTTTTGCGAGAACATAGTATAGAACGTAACTACACCGTAAATATGAGAATAAGTTTGATCTAATAGTTCAGCTATATATACCATCATCGGTTTAGGTACGTGTCTGAATTTACGTTGCGCCATCCACAATACAGGGATTACAGCTGCTTTTTTATCAGGGTATTTTGATATATATTTTTCAACTTCTTTTAGCTCTTCTTCGTTGAATTTGAATTCTTTCGTTTCCATTTTTCCTCTAATTAGAAATTAAGTCTTACAAAAATATTAATTTTTTGGAAGAATTACAGATTTTTATTGTTACTAAATCTATTAATAAATAATTTAAGTGTTAGCCAATGTTTCACTGCTATCATAAGTTTATGGATAACAGAGACTTTTATTTTCTTTTTGAACACATTATAGTTGTTCAGTTCTATTTTTTCGAGTAATCTATAGTATATTTCATCCATCACTTGAGCAGGGAACATATTGTTCTTGTCCTCTGATTTCAGAGCGGCTCTTGCTTCGTGATAGTATTTTTTGGCTCTACTCACCTGAAATTCCATTAGACTGATAAAGTTATCATTGTAAACTTCATTTATCAAATCTTCTTCAGAGTATCCGAATCTATCCATATCTTCTTTAGGTAGGTAGATATAACCATTATCTTTATCGTGTTTCACATCGCGTAGTATATTAGTTAGTTGTAGAGCATATCCCAAACTAACCGCATATTGTTTTGTCTCTTCATATTTATATCCGAATATCTCTATGCTCATTAGCCCTACTACGCCAGCAACGGAATAGCAATAGTCTTTCAACTCAGCGAAAGTTGCATATCTATTCTGGTATAAATCCCTTCTGCAACCATCAATTAGAGTAACGAAATACTGTTTTGGAATATGGAATTTATCGAATAAGTCATTGAGTGGAGCAATAAGTATATTCTTTCTTTCCTTATTGTAGATTTTCTCAATCTCTTTTTCCCACCAATCTAATCGTTTTAGCTTTTTATTTTTTGCTTCTAATGATGTGCTGGGTGTGCTATCAACTATATCGTCGATATAACTACAAAAAGCGTACAGAGAATTAATCGCAGCCTTTTCGGCACTAGGTAACAACGAGAATGAGTACAGAAAATTAGACTTTACATCTATTTCTGATTTCTCATTTTCATATTGAGCTAAGCTCTGTTTTGTAACGCTTTCCATCATATTCTGATCGCATTAATTATTATTATAAAAGCATCTTTTACATCTAAGCTAGGCCTAGTAGAAACTATTTCAGTTTTCATGCTTTTACATTTCTCTAAAATACGTATTCCGGAGCTAATTATTAATCTTAACTCCATTTTTAGACGTTTATTTTTAACAAGATAGACTAATTTTTTACCATTTTCAAATAATTTTTCTGTTTCTTGGTACAATTGATCTAGGCAAACCTGTAACCTGAGTGGATTTGCTTTCAAATCAGTATAGTCCAATCCGAATCGATTTACTAGTTCTAGTGGAATGTAATATCTTTCATTTACTTTATCTCTGCTTATATCTTGCCAAAAATTAACTAATTGCAAAGCCGTACATACATCATCCGAAAGCTTTATATTCTCATCGGTATTTTCACCGAATAACTTGAGTAACATTTCCCCTATCGGATTAGCCGAATAAGAACAGTAAATATATAAATCATTCCAATCTTTAGTCTGTTCGAACCGAACATCCATTTTGAAAGCAACGATTAATCTCTTCAAATCGTTGATTTTGACTTTAGTTTCCTTGCAAGTATTTAGTACAGCCCTTAGAATAGGCGAAGTAATCTCATCCAGCTTTGAGTCAAGCCCTCTTTCTAACGCTTCTAACAGCTCATACCTCTCATCTGGCTCCGTAGTTAGGTTCTCATCAGCAATATCGTCTGCTAATCGTGAGAAGGCGTATATGGAGTAAAAATGATGCCTTATTGATTTGGGGATTAGAATAGAACCTACTGGGAAGTTCTCATAATGACTTTTTGCTAACTTTTCACAAAACAGATATGCTTCCTCGGTAGATGTAGTTTTGAATATATCTGAGGATGGCTTGGAAAGCTCTGTGAGTTGGTCGAAATTATATTTCATTAAAAAAAATGGCTCAGTCGTAAAACTGAGCCATGAATTAAGTTTTAGTAACTCTTATATTGTTTATATCGGAAATCTTCAATTTCCGCATCTTTTTTCACTTTATTAAGCCATAAATAATAGGCTTCTCTAGAATACTTAGCTTTTAGCTGTTCAATGAATGCAGGTAATGCAGTCTTGATTTGCTCTTTGCTAGGTTGATTTCTATTAGTTACTTGAGCGATATATACAGAGTTTTGTCCCATTATTGGCTCACCAATAGTGTTCAAAGGAGCTTTAGAAACTGCGTTAGTAAAGAAATAATCTCTACCGCCACCTGGTATAGTACCATTGTTCGATACAGCAGTTGCTGTTTTAACATTAATTGTAGGATTAGCGGCAGCAGCTGCAGCTAGATCTCCACTTCCTTTTACTTTATTATATATATCTTTCGCATTTTTCATTTGAACTTCTAGAGCTTTCTTATTTCTAACTCTAGCTCTTATATCTTCAGTTACAGCTTCGAAAGGAGCAGTACCTTTCATTTGAACATCAGAAACAACAGCAACGATATAACCGTAATTGTCTAGTTCTAATGGTTCTAATACATCACCTTTTTCAGCTCTGAAAGTAATATCAGTTAGGTATTGGCTAGTTAGAGTAGGTGTGTTCTTAGTTATTGGCCCAGTCTCTTGAACTAAAATGCCCAATTTTGTAGCCAAAGAATCAATGTTTTCACCATCTTCTAATTGCTTTTTGAAAGAAACAGCGTCTCTGATAGTTTGATTTTTTGTAATACCAGAAGTTTTAGGAGTCAATTTGATAAAAGAGTATTTGTATTCTTCTGATTTAGAATCATCTACTTTTATAATATGATATCCGAATGAAGTCTCTACTGGTCCAACAATATCACCCACTTTAGCACCAAATGCAGCCGCTTCAAATTCTGGAACCATTTGACCTTTGCCAAAGAATCCTAAATCTCCACCATTAGCAGCACCGCTTGGGTCTTTCGTATATTTAGTAGCTAGTTCAGCAAAGTTCTTACCAGATTTAGCTTCTTTTAGTATTCTAGTTGCTTCAGCTTTAGCACTATCCTTGTTATTATCGAAGTTGATAAGTATATGGCTAGCCTTTACTACTTTATTAGTTCCAGTTCTTACATCATCTATTCTTATGAAATAAGTACCATCTGAAGCCTTGATTGGACCTCTGATATCACCTTTTTTCATATTCATAACGAACTGTGCTAATCTTGGCTCTATGTCATTCACTATTGTGTATTCTACACTTGAACCATTGAAATCTCTTATTTTTTCAGAGAAAATACTATCTCTAGAAGTTGAATCTGGTGCAGAGTTCAATAAACTGCTTAGTAGATTTTGCTTTTTAACTATAGAAGCAGTGTCTTGAGAAGAAGGTTCGATTCTGAATGAAGCATATTTTAATTTTCTTGTTGCATCTTGTTTGAATCTAGCTTTATTTTTTTCGTAGTATGCTTTTAGTTCTTCATCAGTAATTTTGATTTGATCATCTGATATAGAAGCAGCAGGTAACTGAATGAATGTTACGTCAGAAGTTGTATTCTCATCGATATAAGTTTGACGAGCAAAAGTCTTAGATACTATACCAGTAGAAGTAGTAACTGCTTTTGTCAATAACTGTTGTTGCTTTTGATCTTTTAGATAAGCTGTAATCATATTGATTTCGTCTCTGAATTGCTTCAAAGCTTTTTGCTTTTCAGCCGGATCCATATCAGGAGCTCTTTGAGTATAGAAAGTTTGAGGGTCAGTCAAGAGCTCTACATAAGTTTGGCTTTGAAAATTACCAGCAGAATCAGTGAATCTTTGTTTCATGAAATCTGGTGGATTGTTCAATAACTCATAAGCGACAACTTCGTCTGTAACGAAAGCACCAACTTTTTTAGAGTATTGCTCTACCAATTGACCATCAATCATTGTAGTCCACATCTGATTTCTGATTTGCTTATCATCTAGAGGAGCATCAGGATTCTGTTGTCTTCTATTTTCAACTTCCTGAGTTACATTCTTTTCATAATCTATATATTTGACTTCATCACCATTTACAGTAGCGATAGTCATAGTTTGTGGATTGTTCGTTGCAGAAGATAAACCTCCTAAATCAGCGTCAGCCAATGCCATAAACAATATAAAGATGACAGCAAAAGCCGTCAAAATCCAAGGTGAGAGCGTTCTTATTCGTTCGAAAGTACCCATTGTATAATAGTCCTAAATATTAATTTTCATATTCTAATTAAGTGCAAGTAACAAAAATAAGCACCTTAGACAAAATTTCCAATTCTATTTGTAAGATTGTTGATATGTCAGTAGTTTAGTGAAATTAAAATTACGAAAAATAAATAGATAGATTATGATAAAAATTGGTAAATTTCAAATAGATGTTGTTGATACAGGTGGTCTAGCTTTAGACGGTGGAGCTATGTTTGGAGTAGTTCCCAAAGCACTATGGCAGAGGGCTTACAGTGAAGGCGACGAAGCAAACAGAATACCTATGGCAGCTCGCCCACTACTTGTTAGATGGGATGATAAAATAATGCTAATAGATTCGGGAAGTGGAGATAAACTAGGCGAAAAGTTTGAAAAAATATATAATATAGAACATGACAAAACTCCAATAAACGTAGGATTGTCCAAATATAACCTTAGTCCAGACGATATTACCGATTTCGTTTATACACATCTTCACTTTGATCATGCTGGTGGTTCTACTATTATGGAGAACGGAGAAGCAATTCCAGTTTTCAATAATGCTAAACATTATGTACAAAAAGCTCAGTACGATTGGGCGATGAACCCAACATTGAAAGACAGAGCATCATTCATGAGAGAGAATTGGGAGCCAGTAAGAGCTTCAGGTGCATTGGATATACTAGACGGTGTGGGCGAGATATACAAAGGTATAGAAGTAATCACAGTAGATGGTCATACTAAAGGTATGCAGATGGTAAAAATTAGTGATGCTGGTGAGACCCTACTATTTGGTGCAGATTTGACTCCAACTTCGGCGCATATTAGCTACCCTTTTATAATGGGCTATGATAATTTCCCTTTGACTACTTTAGCAGAAAAGGAGAAATTCTTCCCCATAGCTTATGAAGATAATTGGACAATCGTATTCGAACATGATGCATTTTCACAAGCTGGAAAGTTCGGAATGAATGAAAAAGGAATTTTTGTAAAAGAGAAATTTGACATAAGTGAATTATAAAACGATTATTTTCAAAGAAATTGAATAAAAAGGTTTGTTGTTATAGAATAATCTATTAAATTTGTAGTTCTAGTAAAATCAGGTTAATAAAAATGGCAAAGAAGCAAACATTCGACAGTAAGAACAAAAAAGATGACAGAACATCTGTCAAAGTTCTTAAATGGTATCAAGATGAAACTCGTGGTACTCTTAGGTTATTGACAAGATTCGTAAAGGTAACAGACCTAAACGAATTGCAAAACATTGAAATAAACAAATAGGTTAGTTATGAAAAAGGGAATACACCCTGATTATCACGTTATTGAAGTTGTGATGACAGATGGTACAACTTACAAAACTAGATCTTGTTACAAAGGCGATAAGATGGTATTAGAGATTGATTCTAAATCTCATCCATTTTATACTGGTAAACAAGTACTAGTAGATACTACTGGTAGAGTAGATAGATTTCAAAAACGTTTTGAGAAATCAAAACAAATACAAGAAGCGAGAGGTAAATAATGTCAGCTATACACCCTATGCAAACTGGAGCAGCTGCTCGTACTAAGAATAAGAATAAACCTAATCCATTAGGCAAGCAAAAAGTTATTGACTATATGGATATCAAATTTTTAGGAAGATTCACTAACGATCAAGGTAGAATCCTACCTCGTCGTATCACTGGTGTTTCTGCTTACCAACAACGCAGAATTGCTTTGGCTATTAAATATGCTAGACACCTAGCTTTGATGCCTTTCGTAGCTCAAGATATTTCTTAATATCAACTGCAGATAAGATTATAAAAGAAGCTATCCAAATTGGGTAGCTTTTTTTTTATCCTTCTCTTAATATCTTATATGTAGTAACTCCACTACTACATTCAATAATTAAATAATAAACTCCTATAGGAAAAGAATAAAGGTCTAATTGTAGTTCATTAGAAGAATTACTGATGACTTTTTGCTCTAACTTACTGCCACTCACATCTATAATCGAATAGCTAAATGCTTCACTCAAATTAGGTAATTGCAGATTTACAAGTCCACTTGTCGGATTCGGTGAGACTACAGATTCTATTATAATGGGTTCTTCAACATTAGTTTGTGAGTCATAGGTAAACTTAGATATATTATTAGCAGTAACCCCAAGGAAGTAATTAGATGCTTGAGTATAGATTACTTTATAAGTATAAATATACTGTGGAGGTTTACCGTACCATTCCATTTGCTCATTTTGAGTATTAATAATAGCAATTCTACCATTAGAAGCATTAAATATTCGTGTTTCATAATCCAGAAAAATGAGACTACTGCTACTGTATATTCTATCTGGAATAAGTAGGGTTCTTTTTTTATCATTTAAGTTAAAAATAAATGTTCCATGCCATTTATCTTTGAATACTTCTTGAGTGAAGGTACCAGAAAGATATAGTATGCTACTATCGAGTTTAGAAAATTTAATATCCCTTGCATCACACCAATCATCAGTATTCTCATTAAATAACTTTTCATTTACTATTAGTTCCATAGTTACCAAATCCCATACTTTCAAATAGGTTTTACCATCATTGAGAGTAGCGAGGTATCTACCATCATCTGATACTTCTATAACTGAATATTCGTAGTCACCGAGTTCAGTCAGATCCTTAACAAATTCACCAGTCTCGTAATTGTACATAGAGACTTTGCTTTTTGTAATAATATTGGGATAAATACCAGTCCAACCGTATATAGTCACGTAGGCATAAGGTCTATATGGATCAATTGCTATATTTGTGATTCTGTATAATATACTATCACTATCTACTCCGAAATAACCTACCTGAGTAAAGTTCTCATCTAAATTCCGTATTAGTGCTGTTCCTCCGCTCAAATGAATAATTCTAGAACTATCAGGAGTGATAGCTATACGAGATTCAATTGATGTACTAACTGGAACAGAGTTTAATAACTCCCCTGTTTCAGTACTACGAAGTTGGAACTCCGCAGCAGAGCCAACCCCGACTAAAAGAAGAAATTCATTGTGTCCTTTGAGTATTTCCATATCCTGTATATCACCAGCACCTGATTGGGTATGCCATATAGGAGTGAGTTCTGCGCTATGAACAAAAGAAAATGACAGCAATAATAGAATATTAGATATGAATTTCATAATATTTCGAGGTATTAATTAATCAGTAAACTATAATCTACGAAATTAATAAGAAAGAGAAGAGAGATAAGAATGGTATAGACAAAAAAAAAGCTCATTTGAACTGAATCAAATGAGCTTCTTTACGAATAACTTGGCGGCGACCTACTCTGCCACAGCGTTACCACTGCAGTACCATCGGCGCTAATGGGCTTAACTACTCTGTTCGGAATGGGAAGAGGTGTACCCCCAGTGCTAAAACCACCAAGAATTTAAATTTTTGAGTGTTGAAAGTAATCAGCTATGTAATAATACTATCATTAACATGTTGTAATGAAGTTAGCGTCAAAATAATGACTAAAAACCTAATATATTATGTTACGGTAAGCCCTCGAACAATTAGTACTTCTTAGCTAAACATGTTGCCACGCTTACACTTAAAGCCTATCAACCTAGTCATCTTCTAGGGTTCTTACTCCCGAAGGATGAGATATATAATCTTGGAGTAGGTTTCGTGCTTGAGATGCTTTCAGCACTTATCCTTTCTAGACATAGCTACTCAGCAATGCCGCTGGTGCGACAACTGATACACCATAGGTCTAGGCGTTCCGGTCCTCTCGTACTAAGAACGGGTCTCCTCAAATATCTTACGCCCGCACAGGATAGGGACCGAACTGTCTCACGACGTTCTGAACCCAGCTCGCGTACCGCTTTAATTGGCGAACAGCCAAACCCTTGGG
>PGYR01000011.1 GCA_002839765.1 Ignavibacteriae bacterium HGW-Ignavibacteriae-4 | reverse complement strand
TCCAAGCGTTTGTCACTTGAGACCGAAGTAAAGAGTCCAGGTAAATAATCTTCAACTACTACGCCGTTGTATTTTGTACGTAATAAATTGATGCTACTAATATTAAACTACTAACGGAGTTAATGGGAGCAAGCCACATAGTGGCTGAATATCTGTAGCTAATGTTCATCGGAAAAAACAGAAACCGCCCCGTAGGGATGGGAAGACGTTATAAGTCTAATCTCATAAAAAATTCATTGCAGGGTAAATGTATATCTATTATTTCAAAGTTTGGATTTAGTTCTGTTTTTAGCATCGAATGAGCTTTAAGTGAGCTAGTATCGGAAGTAACAAAATATTGAGTAAATTCATCTACATCAGCTTGTGCGAATAATTTTGAGTCATTTGGGATTATAAATCTTGGCTTCAACTTATCTTCAATTTTTTTGTTCTTAATAAAGAGTACATTTGCAAATTCACCAGTGCGAACTGCATGATTATAATTAAATGGTACTATTCTCAGGTCTTTGAAAGGTAAATCAGAAACTCTTCCCCGTACACAATACTCGGCTATTGTAATAGTAGAGATTTTTAGAGTAAATTGATTTTCAAGAAAATATTTGTAGTAACTAAAAGCACTGAGATGAAGTGAATCCTCTTTGTTTAACATACGAATAAAGAAACTAGTGTCTAACAAAACACTTTTACTCATAATTACCTCTAAACTCAGTCATGTAATCATCTACATTAACACCTTCCCAGTTCCCACTCGCTTTCTTAATTAATTTATCTAGATAATCTTTATCGAATATGGGATCGTAGTTGATTAGTTCTATTAGTTTAAGAGATTTAGTATCTATCTCACCAGTCTCAATATTTTGTTTGCCACTTGCGCGAACCCCGTATCTCTTATATAAAAGATTTTCTTCCTGATTCATTAAGAAATCTTGACCTGTTTCAAATGCAAGATAGCCATAATCATCAGTATCTATATGAATATTGGCCTTGTTCTTTCCACCTGCATCTTTTAATATACCATACATATAAAACTCTGCATCAACCCATATATCTTTTGTCTTAATAAATTTTGTGTTAGCGTCAATATGTAATGACAAATCTGGATTGACAGATGTAGAAATTTCAAATGAGTAGTTTTTTTGCTGAGAAAGATTATGAATACTTTCTATTGCTCTAGATGTTTTCAAATCTAAAAAGTCAATCGAGTTTGTCGATTGAACTTGCATAAGAACAGCACTAAAACCAATTACATATTGCATCGAGGTTTTAAAAATATGTTTAACGGAACCAGCTTCTATATCATAAGTAATGATTGGTCTATCCTTACGATTATTTGGATATAGTAAGTCCTCAACATTTTGCAAAATGCTAACAATATGTTTTATATCATAATTCTCAGGATTCAAATCATTATTACCTGATTTACCTCTGACCCTTATTTCTATGGTTCCTATTTTGTCTAATATTTTCATATCTTCTTCCCCCGAAAAAGTTATATAATCTCTACTTCATAAATACGTAGACAAAGCAAATTTAGTTATTAATCTTCAAATTTGCAATAGTGGAGGTTTTACATTTGACTGATGAGCTATGCGTATATTACCTCTACGAGGCAAATTGGTTTTCTGTTAAACTAAAGAGCTACAGATATATCGCCCCGCTAGGGCATTTTGGATTTGGCTTAGCCACATAGTGGCTTAATATCTGTAGCTAAAGGTGATACACAAACAAAAAAAGCCCCAGCTGGGCTTGATATCTGTAGATAAGAACAATCATATTTACGCAAACCTAACCATTAAAATTAGGGTCTGATAAATTAAAATAGCCTTTTTTGAATTCGCCACTTCTTATAAACCTAGCTTCGACTCGTCTGTTTTCTTTTCTTTGCCACTCTAAAGTATCTGGGTTATAGATTAAATATTCAGAGCCATGACCTAAAGAAATTATTTTTTCTTGTGGAATTCCTTTTTTTACTAAAATTTTCTCGATACTCTTAGCTCTTTTCAAAGATAATTTCTTATTATAGTCCGGATTTCCTTTACTATCCGAATGCCCATGTAACTCTATGACTATATCTGGGAATTTTTTATAAAAAGCTAAAACCGATTTAATAAAATTGTCATCTTCATTTATAGAAGATTTATTGTAATCAAAATTTGCAACTTTTAATATAATATCCGGTTCTTCACCAAAATCAAAGTCTTCTCCAATATGAGTACCACCATTCAAAACAAAATCCTTCAATGAATTGTCAACTGTATTTATTTCAATATCACGCCATCCTTTTATAGACTTTGGTTTATATGTTATCTCATAATAATTGTTAAATAGCCTTGGTAAGGAATTTATTATTTCATTTATCTCATTCCCATTATTTGCTTTGAATGTTTTACCATCAGTCAGGTATGATATTTTTGATAAAATGTTGAAATCAGCTTGACCGTAACCAATTGTGAATATCTTGGTGTCAGATTTTCTTGCATTATATACCAAATCTAATGGCGAGTATGCTAACCTGAAGTCTTTCTCAAAGCTAGTTTGTAGAGACATATTATCAAGACCGTCAGTAAAAAGAATAACAATTCTATTTTCAAAGGGAATAAGTTGATAAATTGCCATATCAGCCGCCGCATATAACGAAGTTCCTCCATTGAATCGAGTTAATAAATCAGGAATATAATCATTAGTAATTTCACTTCGACTTATATTAACCTTAACTTCCTCCAATAATCGATTATCAAATTTAATTATACCTATCCTATCCATATTCTTTTTTTGTTTTATAAAATTTATGGCTGCTTTTTGTAATTCTTCAATTGAATTATAATATTGCATTGAACCGCTATGATCAAGTACTAAAGAAAATGTGTAGGGTTTTGAATATTCATCATGATGCTCTACAACATCGAAACTCTCTATCTCATATCTTTGATTGTTAATTACTTCTACTATACCTTTGAAGTATTTTTTTTCTATTTCATCACTTGCATATGGTGTTGCCATGTTAGATATAAAGTTCCCATAACTATCTTTGACAGTTATAAAAACTTTAATTGAATCTGGGAAGCCAGTTCTATCATAACTGAAAATTTCGAAGAATATATCTCTATTCTTCGCCAAATCAATTGGAATTATTCCTTTCAAATATTGTGATGAATCCTTTGACTCATCAGCAATTATCGTAGTTGGTGGCTCTACTTTTGGTGGCTTTGGTACATTCACTACTACTTTTTTATAAGATGTTGTTACTTCATCGCCGTTTTTAACTTGTAGTGTAAATTCGCCACTTGATTCGGGTTTATAAGAATATGTATTATACATATTTTGTACTTTATTTATAGTGTCTATTATACCATTTTTGTTGGTAAAAGTCAGTAAGCTACTTTCTGAATTTGTTGAAATATAGCTTATCTGTACTTCTTGACCTATTTCAATAGATTCTCTATCTATCGAAAAGCTATTAATTGCCGGCTTTTGGGTTGAGCACGAGTATGTTAAACTTAACATAGTTGTTATCAGAAAAGTAATAATTATTTTTTTCATATTGTCCTCAGAATTGAAAAATATCTATATGTCAAATATAATACAATTTTACTTTCTTCTAAAACTTTCATCCTCCTATTTTGAAAAATGCCTACTTATAGGTACTTAATTTTATTAATATCCCCCCCTCTTACATTCTAATCCCTTTTCCGTATATTTGTAATTGTTATTTAACTAACAACTTCAAAAAAGATTATGGATAATATTATATTTAAAATTGAGAGTGGTGTGGCACATATCACACTCAACAGACCCGATAAACTCAATAGTTTTAACCGCCAGATGTCTCTCGAATTAATCGATGCTCTGGGGCAATGCGAATCGAATGATGATGTTCGTGCGGTGCTGCTTACTGGTGAGGGGCGTGGTTTTTGTGCTGGACAAGACCTATCCGAAGCGGTGGGCGATGGTGCTTACGAGATAGAGGATATCATCGAAAAGCAATACAACCCAATCGTGAAGTTGCTTCGCTCTATCGAAAAGCCGATAGTATGTTCTGTGAACGGTGTGGCGGCTGGTGCTGGTGCTAATATTGCGTTCGCTTGTGATATTACTTTGGCTGCAGATTCGGCTAAATTTATACAGTCATTCGCGCAGATTGGCTTGATACCAGATAGCGGTGGAACTTTCTATTTGCCTCGTATGATTGGTATGCAAAACGCAGCTGCTCTGATGATGACCGGCGATAAGGTAACTGCAGAGAGAGCCAAAGAGCTTGGGTTAATTTACGATGTAGTGCCAGCTGATGAGCTGATGAACTCGGCTACTGCTCTAGCTAACAGATTAGCACAAATGCCAACTAAGGGATTGGGACTAACGAAAAGAGCTCTGAACAAATCACTAGAAAATACGTTTGACGAACAGTTAGACACAGAAAAAAAATTACAAAAAATGGCTAGCGAATCCTACGATTACAATGAAGGTGTAGCTGCATTTTTAGAAAAAAGACAACCAATATTTAAAGGGAAATAATAAGATGAGTGAAATGAAATTAAAGATTAGTAAAGTAAAGGCAATTAACGCAAAAGCAAGCGTAGTTTACATAGTAAATTCGGCTGCAGATTTGAAAACTACGGGATTGTCAAAAGATGAATTGGACTACGTTACAAAGCAATTCAAAGCAGAAAATAAATCAGCTATTATCAACAAAGCGACTGGCACTATAGTAGTTGAGAAAAAAGCTGACAAAAAAGAAGAATATCTTAACTTAGAAGAAGCTCGTAAGCAAGCATTTTGCACTTCAAACTCGTTGAATTGCGTGAAAGAAACAGCGGTTACAGTTAGCGATTTGACTGGCTCTACTACTTATCTAATGGCGTATATAGAGGGTTTTGCTCTTTCTAATTATCAATTCCTAAAATATTTCGAAGATGCTGCTAAGAGAGCTTACACACTAAAAAATCTATATGTGTTAGATGACACTATTACTAAAGCAAATCTTGATGAATTAGTATCAATAGTAGCTAATGTTTACGAAGCAAGAACTCTAGTAAACGAGCCATTATCATACCTTACAGCGGAAGAGCTAAGCAATGAAATCAAGAGAATTAGCAAGAAATCTGGATTCACACTTAAAGTATTGAACAAAAAAGAAATCGAAAAGCTTGGTATGGGCGGACTATTGGCAGTGAATTTGGGTACTCCGAATCCTCCAACATTCAACATTATGGAATGGAAGCCAGCAAAAGCAGTTAACAAAAAGCCAATCGTATTAGTTGGTAAAGGTGTTGTGTATGATACTGGTGGACTTAGCTTGAAGCCAACAAAAGGGTCTATGGACTCGATGAAAGCGGATATGGGCGGTGCAGCAGCTGTGATAGGAGCTATGGCTACTATTGCCGAGAACAAGTTGCCAGTTCACGTAATTGGACTTGTCCCAGCAACAGAGAACAGACCAGACGGTTTGGCATACACACCCGGTGATGTTATCAAGATGATGAGTGGTCTGACAGTTGAGGTTCTTAATACCGATGCTGAAGGACGTATGATATTGGCTGATGCACTTCACTATGCTAAACGATACAAACCAGAATTAGTAGTTGATTTGGCTACATTGACTGGTGCTGCTGCTGTGGCTATTGGAGCTAATGGTGTAGTAGCTATGGGTACTGCGGATGATAAAGAATTCGAATCGCTTTCTGATTCTAGCTATGAAGTATTTGAGCGTATAGCTAGATTCCCATTCTGGGATGACTATTCGGAAATGCTAAAATCTGACATCGCTGATATGAAAAATATTGGTGGACGCGAAGCAGGAGCTATCACGGCTGGTAAATTCTTAGAGAGATTCACAGATTATCCATACATTCACTTGGATATAGCTGGTCCAGCTTTCTTGGATTTCCCAAGTAGCTACAGATTAAAAGGCGGTTCAGGTGTTGGTGTACGTTTGCTTTATAATTTCATTAAGAGTAAAGCGGGTAAGTAAGTAATCATAGTTAAATGAAATCTATCAGAATCATATTAATTGGTATTTTCCTATTAACCAGCGTTGCCTTTAGTATTCAGAACAAAGACATCGTAGGTGAATGGAGAATAAGTGAAGACAATATACAACGGCTCAATTATCCAAGGATAATATTAGAGTCAGATTCAGTAGTAACTTTATTTAATAATTTGGATACTTTGGATAAGGGTAAATTTTGTACTTGCGATGGTGGATTATCACTTAATTTGAGTGAAGTTCTTGAGAGAATAGATATAGTTCATCATTCAAAAGATACGATGATATTATCAGGATTCAGTCATAATTTAGTTCTTGAGAAGTATAAATTTAATGATACAATAACGTATATCAGATTTAATCCTGATATAGATGAAAGTAAAAACAAAGTTAATCGATTTAATGATTTCTTACAGAAATTTGAAGTAGTTAAATTACCTATTTCATTTGATGAAACCATTTTGAGGACAAATTCATTACCCTCAAATCCTAAGGTATTAGATTCTAATTCTATAAAGGAATTTATTGAAATTGATATGAATTTAATGGGAAATGAAGAAGACTTCACGCACTTTAAATACTATGCGGTTTACCGTTTTAATACAAATAATGACTTAAAATGTATCATATATAAAGTAATAGGTGGAGCCGGTGGATTTAATGATTCATATTTTATTAATTTATACTCGAATGATGGGACAAAATTAAATAGTCTAAAAGTTGCTGAATTAAATGCTGATTGCGGATTTAAAAATATTATTACATCAAATATCAACTTAAATCAAATAGATAGAGTTGGAAAAGAGTTTGAAATTAACTGTGATGATGAGAGCAAAAAATTAATTTCAGAAGTGACTCAGTCTTATTATCTTGATAGTGAGTTGAACGAAATAAAAAACAATGAGAAATAAATGCTAAATAATAATTCAATAATCGGTGTGATTGGTTCAGGTACTATGGGGCAAGGAATTGCTCAGATAGCAGCTACTTTCGGTCATAGGGTTGTGCTTTATGATGTGAACGAAGCAGCACTCACTAATGCCAAATCATCACTCGAATCAATACTAACTCGATTAGTAGAAAAAGAAAGAATAACAGAAGAAAAGAAAACGGCTATTCTTGGCAATATCACTTTCTCGTATACATTGGAAGCGGCTAAGGATTGCAACCTAGTGATAGAAGCCATAGTCGAGAATCTAGAAATAAAGAAAAAAGTGTTCCAAGACTTGGAGAAATTGACGGCTGACGGAACTATATTGGCATCCAATACTTCGTCGCTTTCTATAGCATCTATAGCTGGTGCTTTGGAGAATCCAGAGAATTTCATCGGTATTCACTTCTTCAATCCTGCACCTTTGATGCCATTAGTAGAGATTATACCGTCGTTCATCACTTCAGTAGAAGTAACAAAAGCTTCTCGCGATTTGATAGACGGATGGAAGAAAATCACTGTATTAGCAAAGGATACACCGGGCTTTATAGTCAACCGTGTTGCTCGTCCATTCTACGGTGAAGCTATGCGAATCTACGAAGAAGGAATCGCTGATATACCAACTATAGATTGGGCAATGAAAGAGATTGGTGGCTTCCGAATGGGACCGTTTGAACTGACTGACTATATCGGTCACGATGTGAACTATGCGGTTACTGAAACTGTATTCGAGCAGTTTTACTATGACCCAAGGTTCAAGCCAGCACTTTGCCAAAAACGTTTGGTAGAAGCTGGATTTTTGGGGAGAAAAGCCAAACGTGGATTCTACGATTATCGAGAAGGAGCGACTAATACCGAGCCAACGAAGAACGCAATACTTGGTAAACAGATTTTCGAAAGAATTCTGGCAATGCTAATCAACGAAGCGGCAGATGCAGTCCACATGAACGTGGCAAGTCCAGAAGACGTAGAGTTAGCAATGACGAAAGGTGTGAACTATCCAAAAGGGCTATTAGCATGGGCTGATGAGCTCGGATTAGATTACGTGGTCAATATACTAGAAGACCTACAAAACAGTTATGGTGAGGACAGATACCGCACTAATTACCTACTAAAGAAGATGAAAGACAATGGGCATAAATTCATTGCATAGAATACTCAGCACAACGCTGATGTTACCATTACTAATGTTTATGGGGTTTGCTTGTGGTGATGGAAAGTCGTCACAAGATGACTCCACCAAAGACAAACCACAGGGGCAAAACCAAACAGTTGTCAAATACCCCGGTTACAAGATAATCAATGAGTACCCACATGATAGTACTCTGTTCACTCAAGGGTTATTCATTAGAAAAGGGATGATGTACGAAAGTGGAGGAATGCGAGGACAATCGAGATTAGTACGATACATACCCGGTCAGCCGATAGCACAAACGCATCAGATGCCAGACTATATATTCTCCGAGGGAATATGCGAAGTAGGTGATAAAATATATATGATTACTTACACCGCTGGTAAATGCTTTGTATTCAACAAAAAGACTTTCGAGCTAGAAAAAGAATTCAACTATATGGGTGAAGGTTGGGGGATAGAGTATCATGACGGCAAAATATACATGACCGATGGTAGCTCCGTTATCAAAATTATTGACCCCGAAACTTTCGTAATAGAAAAGACTATAAATGTATCGATGAATGGTAACAAGGTCGAATATCTGAATGAGTTAGAGTTTGCTGATGGATTCCTTTATGCTAACCTTTGGCGTAGAGCAGATATAGTGAAAATAGATGTGACAACTGGTAACATAGTAGCCGCATATAACCTTGCCGAGCTATACGATCGAGTTAGTTACAATCCTGCAATAGACGTACTCAATGGCATCGCTTATGATGAATCAGAGAAAGTATTTTTCCTAACAGGCAAGCTATGGCCTAAGCTATTCAAGGTGAAGCTGGGTGATTGATATAGATCTGTCACAGCGAGGATAGTAAAGACGTAGCTGTCTCTTTTAAGTAGATTCTGGATTTAACGGATTTAAGAATTCTCAGAATTATAGAGACATATTTCATAAGTCCTAAAATTCTTAAAACTCTTTGTAATCACGTCACTCAGAGGATGCGAAGCATCCGAAGAGTCCAGGAGAACTAAGGAGCAGTCCAATATTAATAGGACTAAAGTCCTCGTAGGTTTATGAAAGTCTTTTATCCGTTGGCTTAAAGCCAACGGCAATACAATTTATTTTGATTTCAAGATAGAAGAATCCGGTGAATAATGATTCAGATTTGTAGAAACAGTCACCCACCTTTTGAGTCCTGATTCTCAAATGACGAAATTACTCCCCAGACATTAACTCTTTTAGCTTAGTTATAGTAGGGATTGGAGTTGGATCCACTCCACGCATAAGTGCAAGATAGTAGCTAACCCAATCACCGAAGTATATTAGCTCGAACATACGGGTTAGCAGATATTCCGCATCCGAAGAAAACCCATATACATTAGCTTTGTCTTGAAGTAATTCGCTGAATACTTTAATTCGTTTTTGTACTCGTGGGTTTTCTGTAATGTCTTTCAGTAGAATAATCCTGAAATCCTTATTGTTTTCTTTGTAATCCCATGAGTTTATTTCATTGTGATTCATCTCTGGTATTACGTTGAAAAAGGCGTGAACTTTCGAGTTTTCATGTAATTGTCCAGCCCAACGCATTGCAATTGGAGCCATTACTTTACCTGTGTAAAGCACTGTCTTTTTACCATTAAGTAATAGTGCTAGTTTTATAGCTTCGTTGTTTGATAGTTCTTTGTGTCGATTTGATGATTTTTTCAAGTTATAGTAAGTGTCTTTTATGGCAAGTTCTATATCTTCTGACATATTCTTGCTTACTATATCCAAATGTAAAAAAGCAGTTAGAATTGAGAAAAAGCTCATAGCTAAGGCGCATCGTGGCATCATTCCCGATTGCATTTTGACTATTTGGTGTCCATTGCTGATTGCCAAGCTTTCAAGCTCGCCACCAGTTGTGAAGCATATTATATTCTTAGTGATTTTGATTGCTTCGTTATAGGCTTGTAGAGTTTCTTCTGTATTTCCAGAGTAAGAGCTAGCAACTATTAGTGTTTTTTCGTTTACCCAGTTAGGCAGCGTATATTCGCGATTAACGAATATCTGCTTTTTGTAGCCGACTTGCTCCAAATAGCTACGGAGTATATCGCCCGAAATAGCTGACCCACCAATACCACATATTACGATATTGTCAAAATCATAACTACGTTTTTCGATTGATTGACCCGCATCTATACCTATTTCGACTTGATTATGAAAATCCGCTAGAATAGCGAACATATTCCCTTCGTCAAACTTGCTAATACTATCTCTGTTAATTTCCACTAAAACCTCTTTTTCCTAAAGTACTTTCCGAAACCCCAAATATAAAGAATTTGGTGTATATCTCTGCTTTTTACTTTTAAAAATATATTATTTACCTATACAGAATCCCGAGAATATTTCTGCTAAAACCTCTTCATTCCAACGGTCACCAGTTATTTCACCCAAAGTATTTGTAGCATTGCGTATATCTATTGCAATTATCTCATTTTGCATATTAGCATCTATTGCGTCAATTCCCCTCTGTATTTCGGAAGTAGTGCGGCGTAGTAAATCGGCGTGACGTTTATTTATAAGCACATCGTTCAAACGGTCTATACTGCCCTTTGAGGCAGACTTTATCTTGTCAGTCACCTTGTCTATTCCATCACCTGTTTTAGCTGACACAAAGACACCTTCTGTTTTACTCTCTACCAAATCGCTTTTGTTTTGCACTAACAAAAACTCTGAGTTAGGATATTTCTCCTTCAAAGAGCTAAAAAGCTCGTCAGATTGTTTGAACCCCTTACTCGCATCATTCAGTACTAGTACCAGATTTGATTGCTCGAGTACAGATTCCACAAACTTAATACCAGCGATCTCGATTATATCTTCAGTTTCGCGAAGCCCAGCAGTATCTATTAGTCTTACTTTTATATCACCAAGCAATATATCTTCTTCTATATAATCGCGAGTCGTACCTTCTATTTCACTTACGATTGCTCTGTTTTTCTGTAATATTTTATTGAAAAGAGTAGATTTACCAGAATTAGGGAATCCGGCTACAGCGACTATGAAGCCGGAACGTAGCACTTCCGAAGCACGGAATTTATCTGCCAAATCATTGCAGTAAATTTGTGATTCTACTAATCTTGCACGAACTTCGCTATTGTCTATTAGTTCTATATCTTCTTCAGAAAAATCGAGTTCTAGTTCCAAAAGCCCTGCTGTACGTATTAATCCATGGCGTAGGTCTTTCAATCGTTGAGTGAATTCGCCTATTAGTTGACGTGCTGAAGTCAATGCACCAGCCACCGAAGTAGAATGGATAATATCAGCCACAGCTTCTACTTGTGTTAGATCTAATTTTCCATTCAGAAAAGCAGTCCGAGTAAACTCGCCCGGCTCGGGCATAACTGCACCAGCCGCCAAAAGAGCATCTACTATCTGCCCAGCAACTATATTACCACCGTGGCAACCAAATTCAATTGTGTCCTCTCCCGTATAGGAGTTCGGGGCTTTGAAAATGCTAGCCGTAACGGTATCTATAAGTGTGTCATCACTTACGAAATTACCATATTGGATAGTGTGCGAGGCGGCATCTGCTAATGTTTTTTTACCAACAAAGCACTTGTCGGCTATGGAGATGGCTTTTTCACCAGAAATACGGACTACGTTGAGCCCAGCTATACCGGGAGCCGTTGCCAATGCTGCTATTGTACGTGACATATATTATCTTGTTTTGTTAATGGCACAATGATTGTTGAGTGTTTATGTTAACCAATAATTGCACAAATATCGACAATTTTTAATACTTATGTAAATGGAAAATAAAGAAAAAGAACTTAATCAAATATCGAATAGGTTAATAGAGCTAAGAGAATACAATCTTGCGAAAGACTTTCTCAATGGCTTAGTGACTGAAAATAAAGAATTAAGTGATGAAAAGTTGTTCAAATTAGCATTACTCGAATCACAAATTAATAGTTCAGAAGATGCACATAAATTTATTTTTAAAAATAAAGATAATTTTACGAATAGGGCCTATTTTCATTCAGCTTTGGAAAAAACTGGGTTTAAATATTATTGCCCTGTAAAAAGAATTCATATTAGTAAATTACTTCCATTGCCAAGTATGTATTCTGATAAATTAAAAGAGCATAATTCAGACTTGAAAATCGAGGATTTCGAGACTATAAATATAGAAGGATATCACTGTCACGAATCTGGCTCTAATGATAGAGATAGATTCTATGCTATGTTCCTAAATAAATTGATGGCTGAAACTCCGATTGGATCTAAGCTAAAAATACTTGATTTCTCTCCTTCGAAGCCATTCGAAGAGTATATGAGGTGGAATAAATCGTTTGATTATGTTACTGCCGATGGTCTTCTTGATACTTATGACATAGTTGTTGATGTTCAAAATATGGTTAATTTAGATGATAATACTTTTGACGGTGTTATTTGTTCTCACGTATTGGAACATGTTCCAGATGATGTGAAAGCAATGCAAGAGATATTTAGAGTGCTAAAACCTGGTGGGTGGGCTATACTAATGGTTCCCATTAATCTAAATAGAACGGAAATTGATGAAGATTTCACAGTCACCGACATTGCTGAAAGATGGCGTAGATTTGGTCAAGATGACCACTTGAGAGTTTATTCGAAAAAAGGATATACTGATAGAGTACAGGAAAGCGGTTTTAAATTATTAGAATTGGGCAAGGATTATTTTGGAGAATTCGAGTTGCATCGAAATGGTGTGACCGAACAAAGCATACTTTATTTAGGTTTGAAATGAAACAAAGCGTAAATGATCTGGCAAGATTTGGTGGCGAAACTGAGTTTGAAAGTCTACTACATGTAGGTAGACCGAATATCGGTAATCGCGAGTATTTCCTGTCGCAAGTAAATGAAGTCTTAGATAGTAAATGGCTAACCAATAGTGGCCCAAAAGTCAATAAATTTGAAAGAAAGTTAGAAGAATATGTTGGTGTGAAACATGCTATAGCAATAACAAATGGGACTGTTGCATTGGAATTGCTAATAAGAGCGGCAGGTATAACAGGTGAGGTGATAATCCCATCTTTTACTTTTGTTGCTTGTGCTCACGCATTCCAATGGCAAGAAATAAAGCCCGTCTTTTGTGATATAGACCCAAATACTCACAATTTAGACCCTGCCGAGATTGAAAAGCACATAACCCCTAATACAACGGCGATTATGGGTGTACACTTATGGGGCAGACCTTGCGATATAGAAGTGCTTGAGCTAATAGCTAAAAAACATAATCTTAAATTATTGTTCGATGCCAGTCACGCTTTTGCTTGTTCTCACAATGGAAAAATGATTGGTAACTTCGGGATAGGCGAGGTATTTAGCTTCCACGCTACTAAGTTTTTCAATACACTTGAGGGTGGGGCTATAGTCACAAACGACGATGAACTTGCTGCAAGAATTCGTTTAATGAAGAATTTTGGTTTCCAAGGCTACGATAATGTAACTTACATTGGGACTAATGGGAAAATGAATGAAATATCTGCGGCTATGGGGCTAACTTCATTCGACTCTATAGATACTTTTATAGCAAAAAATAAAGAAAATTATAATCTATATAAAACTGAATATGATAGAATAGATGGTATAAAGATTATTAATTATAATGATTCGGAAAAGAACAATTATCAATATATAGCTTGCGAAATTGATGAAAAGCAATTTGGTCTATCAAGAACAGAGTTGATAGATTTGCTGATAAAAGAGAATATATTAGCTCGTAAATACTTCTATCCAGGTATTCATAGAATGGAACCATATAGATCACTATATCCATATTCATCAGTATTCCTAGAGAAAACGGAACGGCTAGCAGATAGAATTATCTCATTCCCTACGGGAACAGCTGTGGATTCCGATTCAATAAAAAGAATAACAAGTTTAGTATCATTTATTCATCAGAACTCTGGTGGAATCAAAAATAAAATGAAAGGCGAGTAATGTTAGTTAGTGTAATAATGATTAGCTACAATCAAGAGAAGTACATAAGACAAGCGATTGAGTCAGTCTTTGCTCAGAATGTTGATTTTGACATTGAGATAATAATAGGTGATGATGCCTCGCAAGATGACACACCTAATATAATAGCAGAATTAGCCGAGCAGGACTCTAGATTGATTCCCATACTCAGAGAAAAGAACTTTGGGATGAACAGGAATTTCATAGATATAGTCAATAGAGCAAAAGGCAAATACTTAGCCGTTCTAGAGGGCGATGATTTCTGGCTAGACAATAACAAGCTACAAAAACAAGTAGAGCTACTCGAAGCTAATCCTGATTGTTATATATGCTACACAAACTCAAGAATAATTGGTGATAATGAAGAGTTCATCAAGAATTTTTACCTTACTGATAATGCAATAGGTTGGTTTCATAAACCCCAAAGAAGATTAAATTTTGAAAGACTGATCAAAGGAAATTTTATTAATACTGCTTCTATTATGTATAGAAGAATAGAAAATTTGGAAATCCCCGAATGGTTTTATGATTTGAAGTTGGGAGATTGGCCGTTTTCATTATTCCATGCTGAAAAAGGCGATTTGATTTATCTAGATGAAATTACTGCTTGCTACAGACAGCATAGCGCTAGTAATTGGTCATCAAAGGATGATGTTTTCACTTGCAAAAAAACAATTGAATGTTATAAAGCATTATCGTTGAGATTTCCTGATTATAGTTTATTGATTGAAGATAGTATTGATAAATCAAATAAATGGATGCTTGGGAGACAATTAGAGAAATGTAGTATTCATTATAATAATAAAGAATATGTAGCTGCAAATGAATATGTAGATGAGTGTTATAATTTAATACTTGAAACTAATTATACTGATGTAAACTACTACTTAATGTTAGGAAAGATAAAATATGAGATGGGTGAAATAGAAGAGTCCGAAAAATTTCGAAAGTTACATAATGAATTTATTGAGGCTAAGAATAAACCTGAGGATTTAATAGATGACAACACGCTAGATATAATAAAAAATTTAAGCGACTCCCAAAAAGACCTCCCTCAGTTAATCAAGAATCTGGAAGAAGGAAACTTCGAGAAGGCACTGGAGATATCAGAACGGTTAATGGATAAGCTACCACGTAAGACTATAAACCAGTCTAATCTTCATTATTCTAAAGCACTTTGTTTATTTAAGCTTGGTCGATACGATGAGGCACACGAAGCCATTTATGCTGAGATTATCATCAATCCCGATTTCGAACAAGCTTATGAGCTGCAATCTGCTATAAGTGATGCAATGGAAAATAAACCAAATCTGGATTATTCGCACTACAAAACTGAAGAAAAGTTAAGTGAAATCACTACCGAAAATACTGACTACGAAGTCAGTATAATCATTCCTTGTTTCAACAAAGTACAGCTTACTGAGCAATGCCTAGAATCACTCTTCAGATTGACAAGTAAGGAGATCAACTACGAAGTTATAGTAGTAGATAATGCTTCGGAAGATAGCACTCCGGTGATTTGCGAACAATACAAAGACAAGTTCAGCAACTTTATTTTTATTAGAAATGATGAGAATCTTGGGTTCGCTAAGGCTTGCAATCAAGGTATAGAATCAAGAAAAGGTAAACACGCATTACTACTCAATAATGATATAGTAGTAACTGAGAATTGGCTAAAAGAGATGCTATTGGTATTCAATAATGAACCAAAAGCTGGAATAGTTGGATCTTGTCTTATTTTTCCTGAGTCCGAGTATATTCAGCATTGTGGAGTTGTATTAGGTAGTGACGATAAGGGGCGTTTGGCACCTTATCACCCACTTATGTTTAAGAAACTTAGTGAAACGTCTGTAGCAACCAAAAATAGAGAAGCAAAGGCAGTAACTGGTGCATGTTTTCTAATAAGGGATACTCTGATTGAGGAAATCGGTATTCTAGATGATAACTATATAAATGGATTCGAAGATACAGACTATTGTATGATGGCAATAACGCATAATTGGAAAATAATATATTGCGGTAAGTCCTTGCTCTATCATTACGAATCTATGTCGCAGTCACGTCATCAATATGATACAATTAACTGGCAAAGATTTGATAGGAAGTGGGGTGATATTTTAAGCCCAGAAGAATCTGATGAAGAAACACTATTTGAACAAGTTGAATCACATAAAAGACAACAAGCTATAAATAAAAGTCTTGAGTATGACTATAAAGAAGTTAGAAGGAAAATATTAGGTAAAAACAAAGATGATATAGAAATATCTATTATTATTCCAGTTCATTCAAATCTGGAATATACTCACAAGTGTTTACGAGCTATTCATGTTACTTCTCATTTGCACAATGTTGAAATTATAATAATTGATAATAATTCGGATCCGAAAACGAGAAAACTATTAAGTACCCTAGGTGATTTCGCAACTGTAATTGTCAATGAGAAAAACGAAAGTTACTCGCACGCTAATAACCAGGGTGCAGCAGTAGCTAAGGGTAAGTACCTAGTATTTATGAATAATGACATAGAAGGTATTTCGGGTTGGATGGAAGCCTTCGAAGATACTTTTGATCATGATGACACTATCGGGATACAAGGAGCTAAGTTATTATATCCTGATGATAGAATACAGCACGCAGGTGTAGTTTGGGGGCCCGTTCCCGAGCTCAATAATATGAATCTGCATTATCACGTTCACCTTGTCGCAGATGGTGAAGACCCGAAAGTCAACGTGTCCAAAGAATTTCAGATGGTGACGGGTGCTTTACTTGCCATCAGACGAGAATTATTCCACGATGTCGGTGGATTCGATGAGAAATATTACTTCGGTCATGAGGATTTGGATTTGTGTATGAAAGTTCGCGAAGCTGGGTACAAAGTATGGTATAATCATAAAGCTTCTGCTTACCATTATGAGTCTATTACAAAAATAGATGTAGGTATGGAGAAATTCGAGAGATTTTTCAAGAATACAGATAGTTATGATAAAGCAAACCACGAGTATTTCTTATCCAAATGGTCAGACAAAATAGAAGTGGATGCAGATAAACACCTTAAAGGTTTACCTATAGAAAATATGACGAAGTCAACATCAGATAAGAAACGAGTTCTATTCACTATGTACGGTTGGAATGAAGTCGGCGGGGGAACAACATTCCCTAAGGCTGTGGCGAAAGGTTTGGTGCTGAAAGGGTATGAAGTATTTGTAATTTATGCTGCCGGTAATCATCCGCAAATTTATACCCAATACTATACTGAAGAGACAACGGACGAGGGTGTAAACCTAATTGGTATTTACAACCGTCCGGTCAAATTCCTCGATTACGAAAAGCCTGAAAGAGAAATTCGTGATGATAGAATAGTAACTATCTTCGAAAAATACTTAGATAAAATAGAACCAGATATTGTGAATTATCACAATTTTATTGGGCTATCTTATGGGATTATAAAGCCTACAATAGACCGAAATATCAGGACTATATTCACTCCCTATAATTATCATCCGATGGACCCTAAGCTATATATGTTCACTGACGATATGGAGAAATGGAGCAATACTGACTTTTTTGCTAACTCTGACGTTCCTGATTTAGATAGAAAGCACGATCTTTATAGCCAACGAATTAATAGTGCAAGAAGTGGTATAAACTCTTGTGATATGGTATTAGCTGTTTCTGACAGACAAGCTGAGATTTATAATGAATTTGGGGTTTACCCAGAAATCACCTACAAAGTGAACCAGATTCATAATAATGTTAGCTTGATTAATAGAAAAGATAATTATGAAATAGGACAACCACTGAGAGTAGGTTTCATTGGTGCCGTCATACCGCAGAAAGGTATTCAAACACTGATTGCTGCTTGCTCACAAATAGAAGCAACGGATCTGGAACTGAATATATACGGCTACATTGACCCTGAATATAAGGCTCTCCTTAAGAGCATAAATGTACTTTGCGAGATGGTATTCCATGACGCTTATAGCAAGGACGATTTCAACCAGATAGCGAATAAGCTAGACGTAGTTGTAGTCCCAAGTATATGGGAAGATTGTGCTCCGTTCGTTGTACAAGAAGCGTTAGCTATGGGGCTGCCGGTTATTGGCTCTGATTTGGGCGGTATCTCTGATTTTATTGAAGATGGGTACAATGGTATAATCTACAATCATAGCAATAGCTTAGAGCTGAGAGATATATTGCTAGATATTATCAAGAATCCAGAGCTGCTTTATGACTTGCAAGCGAATTGTTCTGTGCCTATTAGCTTCAACGATTATTTGATGCATTTGGGCGGTATATATGATGGATTGATTAATAATGATCCATTGAAAAGAGAAGATGTAGAGCTAGATTTCAAAGAGAAATTACTAGGAAAGAGAGCAAAGGAGAGCGTTATGGAACAGAAAGTAAGTGATACATATGATTTTTATTTAAATCTAGATGGTACTAATTCTAGTGGAAAAACAAACATCTTTAGTAAAACAGAAAGCCAATCTTTATTTGATACTAATAGTTGCAAAATCAACTTAGATGACTCTTTCGCCGATTCTATTACTTTAGAAAGAACTCTAGAATTCTACGAAGATAATGATATTCAAAAACTACTTAACGAAGTCAAAAGGGTGTTAAAACCATCTGGTAAATTAGAAATAATAGTCCCAGATATTGAAAAAATGGGTAGACTCTTCAGTACTGGTGAGTGGTCACTTTCCGTTTTCAATAGTATGATGTTCGAGAAGAGTGGTAGAGCATTAGTCAATACTTTCAATTCAGTTCGATTGAATGAAATACTAAAAGCTCAAAACTATAATGATATAGAAGTAGGACAAACCGATTCAGATCAAAACGAAGGAATTCGCAAACCTCTAGTAATAGCAAGTGGAATAAAAAGAGCAGAGCAAAACTCACAAAATAACGACAATAAAGGGTATAATTACTCAGATGAATATCAACCGCAGCTAAACATAGTTTGGGAAGGAACTCAGTTTGTACATCACTCTTTAGCTCTTATAAATAGAGAGCAATGCTCGAATATTATAGATGCCGAAGTGGCTAATTTGACTATAGTGCCTTACGAACCAGAGAAATTCAATCCGAAAGGAAATGACAAATACGAAAAACTTTACTGGCATGACATCAGGGTAAAACCAGAAAATAAGCCAAAAGAAAAGCTGCCGTATGTATGGATAAGACACCAATGGCCACCGAAAAATGAAGTGCCGAAGGGTGCTAGATGGATAGTAAATCAGCCGTGGGAATTCTCAATGCTTACACGCGATCTGAAGGAAGTGTTTGATGCTGCCGATGAGGTGTGGACTCCTTCTACTTGGTGTAGGAATGTCTATATAGAGTCTGGAATAAATCCTGACAAAATACAGGTTATCCCAAATGGTATAGATCCTGTGCTATTTACACCTTATGGTAAGAAATTACCACTAAAAACTAAGAAAAAAGTAAAGTTTTTATTTGTAGGTGGAACTATAGTCAGAAAGGGTATTGACATACTCCTAGATGCCTTCGTTACTACATTTACCAAGCATGACGATGTATGTTTGGTAATCAAAGATATGGGCGGTGATTCATTCTACAAAGGACAAACTGCAAAAGAATATATAAATAAACTACAGTTAATAAACGATACACCCGATATAGAATATATAGATGAGATGTTAGACGAAAAAGATATTGCTGCACTTTATCGTGCATGCGATGTTTTCGTTTCTCCATATAGAGGTGAAGGATTTTCTTTGCCAACTTTGGAAGCTATGGCATGCGGATTGCCTGTAATAGTTACAAAAGGTGGCGCTACCGATGATTTCGTAGATGAAAATGTAGGTTGGCAAGTGAAAGCCACTAGAAAGCCATTAGGTGAGACTATGGGTGATAGGGTTTTCTTAGATCAGGCATATTTGCTAGAACCAGATAAAGATGATTTGAGCAATAAATTGAAGGAAGCTTTTGAAAGTGCAACTTCACTGATAAGCGTAGGGTTGATTGCCTCGCACCGAGCTAGAACTAGCTTTACTTGGAGAAAGGCAACAATCAAAACTCTGAAAAGATTAGATGTTCTTTACGATACTGAAATGGCAACCAAGGCAATGGTTAAATTACCTGAGATTGTTGACTCATACATACTACTAGGTGAGGCAGAGCAGGCATTCAATAATTTCGATTATGAAACTGCACTCGCTCTATACAAAGAAGTAGTAGAGTCAGGTGAGTTATCTGATGATTACGAAGCATTGGCTCTCAAAGAAACTGTACTGATAATGCTGAATACCGGGAACTATGAGCTTGCTCACGAGTTCTTGGAGAGCTTCAACCCTGCAGATGTTGATTATCAATATCTGAAAGCTAAAACATTGGCCTTTGGTGGTGAGTTCGAAGAAGCGTTGCAAATGCAAACTGATATTATGAATAATTGGCAACGGTTAAGACATGATAGTCAGATAAGTTTGACACTAGACCATATCCTTGCTTTCACAGGCGAGATAATGGCGACAATGGGTGACTTGGAATCTGCAGTTCAGATTTACGAAGCATCGCTAGAAATGAATGAAAATAATATAGACGCACTATTCGGAATAGGAGAAATTCTATTTGAAAATGGTGAAACAGAAAAAGCAAAAGATTACTTAGAACGTACTTTAAAAATATATCCTCAACACGAAGAAGCTGCTGATTTGCTTGAGGGAATTTTGCACTCCTTGTAGAATAAAATCAGAAATTATATAACACACACTCAACTAATCCTATACTAATGGGATTAGTTGTTTTTTTTAAGTGGTAGTTCTGAAAAAAAAACTGTCACAGCGAGGACTGAAAGGACGTGGCTGTCTCAAGATTACTAATTTTAACACAGAGCCACAAAGGTTTGTAATTCTAATTTTTCACACAAAGAACACAGAGTGTGATAAACCCCGTCACTCTGATAACGCCGCAGGCGTTAGAAGGATCCAGGAAGTAGAAAGTATTGCCGTTGGCTTCAGCCAAAGGATAAAATACCCAACTCAACCCAACTTCGACTTTAGCCCCTTTAACAAAAAAACTTTCACTTTCTCGGATACGTTTTTGCTCTTGATGTGTCTATATTGTATATTAGAAAGTCAAATAATGAAAAACAGACTATGAAAAAATTACTATTAACTATATTAGCTACAACAATGCTAATAACATCAACACTGAAAAGTGCAGAGATTATTCCAGTTTGGAATAGGACAATCGAAGGGAAAGTCTCAGATATGGAATTTCTGAAAGGACAGAAGGAGGTTCTTGTAATTGTAGAAGGGATTAATGGACAGATTCAAAGACGTAATCCAGTTGACGGAGAATTAATTCATACATTTCCAATCGCTTTATCAGAAGAAATAACTAAAATAGCACTTACTCCAGATAGTACGAGATTTGTTCTAATAAATGGATCTGGTGCTACTTTAAGAGGTTTAGATGAAAACTTCACAATTGAGAAAACATTTTTTATCCAACGACCAAAGGATAGTGTTTTAGCCTATTTTACATTAATAACAATAGACCCAATTCGACCAATAGCTTATGTTACGACAAGTTCTTTGGATTTAAGTACTAAAAAATACCCGAAGTTTACCAAAGTAATCGCCTATAACTATGAAACTGGGGAGCACATCAAAGACTTTACACCTTATGGAGAAGATGAATATACTGCTATAGAAGTATCATCAGACGGTAAATATTTAGCAACGTTAAATGACAACAAGGCATATCTAAAAGTATGGGATCTAGAGTCAATGGAGTTGATTATAAACGAACCACTTTTTGATGAGAAAAGCAATAAAAGATGTGAAGCAAAAGATATATATTTTTCTAAAGTTAGTCCGGATATAATTTATTACTCAGGATTGTTTACTAAAAAAATTAGTTCACAAGATATTTATCCACCTAGCATTTACACATATAGTCTTTCCAAAAAAGAACAAAAATTGATTTTACCAAATGATATTTATGGTGGCTGGAATCTGATTTTCTTAGATAATGAAACAAGAATAATCAGTTCTACATATAATATATTAGGAATAATTAATCAAAATTTAAATTCATTAGAATGGTATAATATTCCTCCTGATAACGTCTATACAGCACACTTAAGATATTCGAATGATGGAAACTACTTTATAGGTGCTAGCAGTAATGAGTTGTCAAAGTTTTTATATGATAGAGAAACAAGTATATTTTCAGAATATGAAGAAGAGATAATAATATCCCCAAACCCAACGATTGGCTCTATCAATATCAGTTTTACGAATAAGCATTCATCTTCATTCCAATATGAGTTAATCTCTAATTCTGGGCAGATAATCCAATCTGGAGTTTTAGGCTATCTTAATTTAGATAAGAACTCGATTAATCTGGATATTTCGGCTATTGCTAGTGGTCATTACATACTCAGAGTTTTCAGTTTGCAAGAGGAGTTTGTGTTTAATGTGATAAAAGAGGGGTAGGATGTAAAAACTGTTTTACATCTCTCATGTTTCTTAGTTGATCCTACTATTAGGATAACGCTTGATAATAAATAGAAATAGGGTTACTACTATCACATTAGAACTTACGACCCATAATAGCTCATGGCTACTAATAGGGAAATCTGAACCTATAGTTTGTATAAGTACTAATTGAATATCGAAATACGAGTATATAGTTGTTTTAAAAATCATCATTGCCTGAAAATTAACAAAATAAACTAGTGGTAAGACTAATAGAAATGAGATGTAAAAACTTGATTTCCATTTACTTATTATGTTTAATAAAGTTATAACTGGTAAGGTAAGTAATGGGAACAAAAAGATAATAAAAAGGAAGTTGGGTAAAGTTTCATAGTTAATACTAAATTCAATACCAGAAGAAATAAAGCTAATCAGAGCTGCACTTAGCAGGTAGCCCAATAAAAATAATATGTTATAGAAATTATACTTAATAATTAAAAGTATTTTAGAATAATCTATGAAATAATGGGGTAATACCGAGTTTTGTAAAATACTAATACCTTTTTGACTTTCAATCTGTTTGAAAACAATATGGCAAATCAAAACTATGTAAAAAGGCTGAACAATTCCTACATAGATAACTAATTGAAAATATAATAAGTCATTTATAATTGTCTGATTTTGTAAAAAATCACTAAACCCACTGTCAAATTCAGTTATAATAAATATCAAGAATAAAGATAGTAATGGTGAAAGTAAGCTAATCAACATTAATTGCTTATTTTTTATTTTTATTTGTTCGGATGCGAAAGCTAATTTGATATTATTTATAAATTCCATCTTACGTATATCTCCAGTATTCTTTTTATCTTTTATATTTTAGATGACTTTTGCCACTCTCTAATCTCAGAGAAAATTCTTCTATTTGAAAACTTTTCTTGCTGTATGAAAAACTTATATTATCTAGTTCTACAATTATGCTCATCTATATCAATACACTTTATTTCAAATATCTATGATCCAACTTTTTAAAATAGTCAAAATAAATAATATGACTTCTATTTTTTTATTCACTTATTCTATCCTCTAGTTGAATCTGTCAAAGTGAAGATTTCAAATATCCATGTCATTTAAAGTGAACGTAGAGAGCGAAGAGTCTAGGAAGTTAGAGTAATATAGCCTAGATTCTTCTAACGCCTGCAGCGTTATCAGAATGGCTGGCACTTCGTTCAGGATAGACGTCGCTATTTTGGGGCAAGTTCACTCAACACATACGAACACTTAGGCGCTCAATATTGCCTAGCTACAAGTGAGCCTTGGGACTTTAAAGGAAATTTTACTTCTTCCGTCTAAATTTCTTATCTTTGTTGTTATGTTAATACATATATTCGAAAAAATAAAACAGAAATAAAACGGAAATTTCAAATGTCAACTAGAGTTAGATTCGCACCCTCACCAACTGGATACCTACACGTAGGTGGACTTAGAACAGCACTATACAACTATCTATTCGCCAAAAGTACTGGCGGTACTATGATACTCAGAATAGAAGATACTGATAGAACTAGATTCGTTGAGGATTCGCAAACGAATCTGATAGAGTCACTAAAATGGTGTGGTATCGAATTTGACGAAGGTCCTATGCAAGGTGGAGATTATGGGCCGTATATCCAATCAGAGAGATTTGATCTTTATACTAAGCACGCACAGATTCTAATAGACAATGGCTCTGCTTACTATGCCTTCGATACTTCCGAAGATCTGGACACTATGCGTGAGAGACAAAAATCTGCTGGGATTACTCCAAAATATGACCGCTCTACTATGCGTAGCCAATATACTTTGGGTGAAGAAAAGACTAAAGAATTACTAGCGGAGGGTGTTCCGCATGTTATTAGATTAAAAATTCCTCACGAGGAAATAAAGTACGAAGATTTGATTCGTGGTAAAGTATCTGTGAATGGAAAAGATGTCGATGATCAGATTCTAATGAAATCAGACGGATTTCCAACTTACCATTTGGCGAATATTGTCGATGACCATTTGATGGAAATTACACATGTTATCCGAGGGGAAGAGTGGTTGCCATCTGTTCCTAAGCATATTTTGCTGTACAAAGCATTCGGTTGGGAAATGCCGAAATTCGCTCACTTGCCACTATTACTAAATCAGAGCAAGCAAAAGCTAAGCAAGAGACACGGAGATGTAGCAGTAGAAGATTTCAAACAGAAAGGATATTTCGCCGAAGCATTCACTAATTTCATAGCATTACTAGGTTGGAACCCAAGCGGCGAACGCGAGATATACACAATGGATGAGCTAATAGCTGGTTTCAATATTGAAAAAGTGAACAAAGGTGGTGCTATTTTCGATAGAAGAAAGCTACTTTGGATGAACTCTGAGTATTTGAAAGCTAAACCAGTTAGCGAGTTAGCTGATAAACTAATCCCAAAATTAGAAGCTGACGGTGTTAACTATAAGAATAAAGAATACGTTGAGGCGATAATCAACTTGCTACGTGAAAGAGTAGATTTCGTAGAAGAAATCCCAGCTTTCGGTGACTATATGTTCGGTGATATTAGTGGCTACGACGAAAAGTTTATGGAAAAACAATGGAAAGAGGATACTTATTCATCTATAAAACCATTGTTGGATGAGCTAGAAGGACTTAGCGATTGGAAAGATGAGCCGATACACGATATGGTAAAGAATTTCGTTGAGACTACAGGTCTTGGTTTCGGTAAAGTAATGAACCCAATCAGACTAATGATAACTGGCAAGTCGGTAGGAGCGAGTCTAACGCTTACTATGGAATTGCTAGGTAAAGAAGAATCATTCAAAAGAATTAATGATTTTATAAAATTAAAAAATGAAAAATAGTTTTATTATCATATTTTTAATTTTTCTGATTAGTTGCGGTTCTGCCAAGCAAGAAGCCGAGTGCGTCACTGAATCGCGTATAAAAGTCCTAATTAGTTGGGGCGATTATGATATGAAAAATAATAAATTGATAAATGGTTATGCTGTAACTACAGATAGGCAAGTCTATCAATTATTTAATCTTAGCGATAGTATAGGCGTTGTGCCACTATATAAAACAACAGATTCGGTTTATTGCGAAATGAGCCAAAAACTGTGGGACACTATATTAGAAGTGCAGAAACTCAATGTACCAGCAGATACAGTTAGATTCGTGAGATATGCTAACTTGGCAACCGGATATAGTCTAAATGGATTTTGGAATAATCGACTGAAAGCAATAGGAAGTAAGGAATACAGAGAAGTTTTTAGTATATTGAATACTATTTCGCCAATCAAATTTGAAGAATAATTTTAATGAAAGTTTTAATAGCTGATGATAATGTAGATTTTTGCTCAACAATCTCAGAGATTGTGAGTAGTTTTGGATATGAAACTGTGATGTTCAATGATCCAGATTCTGCTATGAATTATCTGAGTGAGAACAACCGTGAAATCGGTTTAGCATTGCTAGATATAGAGTTTGGTCCATCTGAAAAGAAAACTGGTCTAGATATTCTTGAGCATTGCCGTAAGAAATATCCATCTATTCCAGTAGTTATGATTTCTGGTAAAGGATCAATCGAAACGGCTGTGAAAGCGACTAAACTCGGTGCGGTGAACTTCATCGAGAAGAGTATAGTTAGCAAAAAAAGAATAAAAGAAGTTCTAGAAAGTGCTGTTAGCCGATTAGAATCGAAAGGCGAAGAAAAAGAAATCCTTCACTTTTTGCAAGTGCATGGTCTAATAGGTAATAGTAAGCAAATGATAGAGCTTGGTGATCATGTTATAAGATTCGGTCGTACAGATTTGAATATTTTAGTAACAGGTGAAACTGGAACAGGTAAGAAATTAGTTGCTAAGGCAATACACGCTGTTTCCCGAAGAAGTAAAAACTCAATAGTAACTGTCGATATACCAAACATACCTAAAGAGCTATTCCAAAGTGAGCTGTTTGGACACATCAAGGGAGCTTTCTCTGGTGCTACTGACACTAAGCGTGGGTTATTTCATAAAGCTCATCGTGGGACACTATTCCTAGATGAGATTGGTGATATGCCATTGGACTTGCAGAGCAACTTGCTAATACCAATTGAAGAAAGACAAGTAAGAAAAGTCGGTTCGGTAGAAAGCGAAGATGTAGATGTTCGTATAGTTTCTGCGACAGATAAAAATCTTATTAATGAGATGAAAGAGGGCACTTTCAGAGAACCTCTTTATCACAGATTACGTGAGTGCGAAATCTATATACCACCTCTTAGAGAAAGAAAAGAGGACATTCCTCTAATCGTTGACTATTATCTAAGAATACATAATGAGAATTTCGACGAGCAGAAAGTATTTTCTCCATCAGCAATCGAATTCATGTCTGAACAGATATGGAAAGGGAACGTTCGTGAGCTTGCTAGTTTGGTCAGAGTAATATTACAAACTGTGAAGAACGAAGAAATAGAAGTGAGCGATGTACACAAGATGCTTAAAACAAGCTCTTCTTCCCCTATTGTTGAAGGTAAAGCAGAGGCGTATCTATCAGCTGATAGAACCCTGAAAGAAGATTTGCAGCAAGTCGATAAAAAGAAAATAGATGCAACTCTAAAAAGATGTAATGGCAACGTTAGTAAGTCTGCATCACAGCTTGGTATTAGCCGCGAGACATTGCATAATAAAATAAGAAAGTACGACTTAGACGTACAACAATACCGTAAGAATAGAAAATAAACGAAGCCTTACAATTTGGAAAGTAGCAATTCGATAAAACTCTCTGCCGTTGTTATTACTTATAACGAGGAAGATAAAATCGGCAGATGTTTAGATTCGCTGATTGGTGTTGCCGATGAGATAATCGTTGTTGACTCCCAATCAACAGACCGAACTGTTGAGATATGCAATTCCAAGGGTGCCACAGTCATTAACCAGGAATTCCTTGGCTATGCTGCACAAAAAAACTTCGGGATAGAGCGAGCTAATTTCGAATACATAATGTCCATAGATGCAGATGAAGTGCTATCTACTGAGCTAATTGACTCTATTAAAAATATCAAAATCTCTTCCAATACTTATGCTTATGAATTCAGTAGAATGACTAATTTCTGTGGTAAATGGATAAAGCATGGTGGATGGTATCCAGACACTAAAATTAGAATTTGGGAAAAGGGTAAAGGCAAATGGATAGGCGAAGGAGTCCACGAAACGCTTCAACTAGATGAGAATACGAAAGTCATCAAACTTAATGGTGATTTGCTTCATTACTCTATCGATAGTATTAGCCAACACATAGACCAAATCCAAAAGTTTACTACGCTTGCTGCTAGGGAGCTACACCAAAAAGGGAAGACTACAAGTGTCGTTACAATCCTCTTCAACTCATGGTTCAAATTCGTCAGGGATTATTTCATACGACTTGGTTTCTTAGATGGATTCTACGGCTTCGTAATAGCTTTCAATTCAGCTTATGCAACTTATCTGAAGTATTTGAAGCTATATGATTTGAATAAATCAAAATAGCGAGTTTAGCTTGTCGCTCATTCCAAATCGTAGTTAATCATCCAGTTAACACCGAATTTATCTTCACACATTCCGAAATATGCGTTCCAGAAAGTTTCTTCTAGTGGCATTGTTATTATTCCACCTTCTGATAATCCAGCGAAGAAAGTATCGACTTCTTCTTTAGATTCAGCAGTTATCGCAAGAGAAAAGTTTTGACCAAATGGAATCTCATCGAATGCTGGATGTCCATCACTAGCCATTATTGTAGTATATTCATTGATAACATAGACAGCATTCATAACTAGATTTAGTGATTCTTCCGTCATTTCAACCCCATCCATAGGTGGAGCTTCACTAAATCTATTTAAAGATACAATCTCGCCACCAAGAATTGATTTATAGTGATTCAATGCTTCTTCAGCTTTTCCATTAAAAGTTAGGTAAGGTATTATGTTTTTCATGCTAATGTCTTATTTTTTATTTTTCAAATTCTGAATACGAATTTAAACTAAATGATTTAGATTTGCAATGTAAAATAATTTGTACTATATTACGTACATAATGTTGCAACAATAATAGATGAATAATGAAAGCAATAACCATATCCATACTTAGAAAATCGATGAAAAAGTACTTCGACGCAGTGAGTAACTCATCGGAGATAATCGTGATACCAAGAAACAAAGATGACGATGGAGTTGTAATTATGTCTATAAAGGAATATAATTCACTCAAGGAAACAGAACACCTACTCTACTCAAAAGCTAACAGAAAGCGACTAACTGAGTCATTGGAGCAAGTAGAAAAAGGTGAATTAATAGCCTTTAATATTGAAGAAGAAATAGTTCATTAATATGAATTTCGAATTCACGAAAAATGCTCTGGAAGACTACAACTATTGGCTATCGAATGATACAGCCACAGCACTAAGAATAAAGGATTTACTCAAAGCAATAAAACAAGACCCATTCAAAGGGATTGGTAAGCCAGAGCCACTAAAATATGATTTGAAAGGCTATTGGTCGAGGCGAATAACAAGAGAACATCGTTTAGTCTATACTATTACTGGTACAAAGGGAGAAGACCAGAAGTGCATTATCATTCAGTGTCGGTTTCATTATTGATTTCTTCAAATAACTCCTCGAAGGAATTACAAATATTCACGAATTGACTATTATCGCAATGTTCAGGACTCCATCTGTTTAAGAAATGATATTCGCCGTCCTTATAGCCCTCAAGTATCCATTGTGCCCCATCAACTCCTTTACAATTAACATGAGTGGGTTTGTTCCAGAATTCTAAATTATTCATATTATTTAGAAATGTATTCCACTCCACTAATGCTACTTTTTTTGTCTGGTTAATTTTTAATTTCCCAGTTTGGTACCCACCTTGCCCATCTGTAATTTTCTTCGTAATTGTAATTGTAGAATCTGTTTTTACGATTCTATAAGTGAATGGATTACCCCAAGTAAAAAGGTTAGTATATCGATATATTTCGATACTCTTCTTTTGGTTGAATAATACTGGCTCTTTTAGGGAGTTTAAGTGTTTTGAATACCACTCATTGGAAAATGTATCTAGCATTCCTTCCACCTTTCGAGAATTCGGGTCGGTATTTATTGGGAAATAGAAATCACCTGAATCAGCTAAGGCAAAAGGATAATCCAAATCCAATCCCGAGAAATCTTTGATTGAAGAGCAACCAATAAATATAAACAGAAGGGCTAACAGAATTTTAGTCATTACTTTCATATACTAATCCAATATTAAAGAAGTTGAAGTACTCTATGTTTTTTAGTCTATCAGAAGTTCTTTAAACTCTAATCTTCTATTCTCAGTGATTTTATCTTCACTAAGTGGGAACTTCGAGACAATTTCGTAATTAGTTTCAATCAATAGAGGTATTCCAGAAGATTCTGAATAAATTATTCTAGTTTCTTTGCTAATGGTGAATTCTATACTTTTCAATAGTTCTTCAAGTTCGATTATGTCTTTTATAAAAAGTCTATACAGTTGAGATATCCATTTCTTCAAATCACTATTATCAATTCTTGTAGTTTTGATTAATTCAATTTTTCCTTTTTGGTATGCTTCAGTTCGTTCAATTAAAGAAATGGTAGGTATTACAAGTCCAAACTGAGAAATAAAAAGATCTTCAGAAAATTCTTTACCAAGTTCCTTGTTCTTTAGTCCCATTCCTAAATGTAGATTTTTAGCATCAGTTAAGTAGTAATCTACAAAGCCACTAGATGAGGTGACATAATCCAATATTTTTTTTGTAATTACTCTTAACATTGTATTTTTCAATGTCTTCTCATCTAAAGTCCCCGAATCAATTATATCACTTGCCTTTTTTCGGATAATCACAGATAGAGTATCCCATCCAAGTACCCCTTCAAACTTACCGTTTAAATCAGTTTCGTATGATATGTAATCTAAATCAAACTCAGAGGCTAAATCTATTGCATCTTCACTTCGAGAGCTAGTGCCTGACATCTGAGCTTTTTTAAATACGAGTTTAAACTTATCATCATATTTTTCGTCAACAATAAAATAACTGTAATTAGTACTAGAATCAATACTTTGAATTAGATTGTCTTTAATATCTTTCCTTATGTTTTTAAGATAATACACATAAGTATGCCCAAGATTTAATGTTGGTTTAAATACTAAATCACCATTGTTCATACTTCTAAATGTAGAGCATGAATTGAATACTAAAACTACTATTAATGTAAATAAATATCTCATAAAATTCCTTTTATAATAAGAACCCAGTTATATACCTACACTCGCTCTATCTTGAAATGATGTACCTTGTGCTTCTGGTCTTTTAGGCGGATGCCAGCAGTGCCGTCTGGTAGTATCACTATATTTGCACCAACGGTCATCGTGATAGTCTCGAATTTGGGATGCTCGTAAACCTTAGCTTCGAACTCCTCGGCACTTTCGCCGAATACTGCACCTTCTTTGTCTATTCCCAATTTGTCACGAAGCTTGTAACCGAAGTATTCCATTTCTTTAATGGGCTGTATTGCCGATGGGTAATGAGTCTCGCCCTCTTTTGGTACATTGGGGAGTACAATCTCCAACATTGGTGGCAACTCCAGCTTGTTTCCATTCACATCTACTGTCAGTGGCTCTACGTTTATGAAGTTGGTCAAGACCCCAGCTTCTGAATTGAACGAGTACATTAGTGAGCTAAAAACCGTGCCTTTGTATTCCAGATTCACTCCTGATTGGATACGAGGCAAAAATTCCGCGAACGAGTTATTCCACTCATCAAAGTGGTCATTGTGCCATATACCAGTATCTAGCATGTCTATTTCGTCCATCTCTTGTGGGCAATCGCTTACTTTACCAAGAGTTTTCAGTAAGCTGTTTTTCGGCTCTAATATTTTATCTAATATGACCGGCACATTACTATCTTGCAATATCCCGAAATAGATCATATTGATATCAACTTTGCCCTCGCCATCGAATAGCACGAGTGAGTCTTTGAGTATTGGTAATCCTTTGTAAGTGAAGTTTTCTTCTGAAATGAATAGCTGCGGTTTACCTTCGACTATTCCACTTGCCTTGCGAATCGCGTTTCTTATTTCTATCATAATATTTCGATTTTGTATTTAAAGTTTGAGTACAAATATAATGATTATGTAATGAGGATAGAGTTATATTCCTTCGGTTTATATAAAATATGAGTTGTTCTATTCATTAATATTTATGAACTGGACTTAGGGAACTACCTGATTACAATAAAGTAAGTTGGATATATTAAAAATAATTTGTAATTTCTACTTGGGTTGGAATGTTATAATAACAGAAGTACTACAAATATTAGGGAGCATATTATGAAAACTTTACTTACACTTTTACTAATTGCACAAATTAGTTTATTCGCACAGACAGAATTTAATATTGATAACTATAAGGAATACCTTAATTCGCATCAGAATATGTCATACCCTGACTTATTGGATGAGTATCCTGCTAGCAAGTTCAATGCTTACGCTAAGACTAATTTTTATGATGCTAAGTATTCCGATTCTATCAACCAATTCTTTGGTTTGACATCCGATGAGATATCACTATTGAACTCGCATTCGTTCATGGTCTCAGAGAGATATAGCTATCCAAGCTTTATAGAAGGACTTTACGAACTTTTCAAGAAAGATATACCAATATACTTATCTGCTGATATGATGCTACATTCGGTACATAAGTCAGTTGACAATATTTTGATAGATGTAGAAAAGGAAATATTATATTCAGAACTTTATACTGTACTGTACACTTTAATAACTGAACTTAAGAATTACGACCGAGATAAATACTCTTCAGACCCAATAAAACATAAGAAATACAGCGAACTTATAGATGATGCAAATCTATACTTAATAATTGCATACAATACACTTTCAGAATATGGTAAATTCGAACTTCCTGAAAGTATTAGCGAGAAATATAATGAGATTAACGCAAAAATTGAATCTGCTACTGGAATGGATAAAGTACAACTATTTGGCGATGTATCTTTTCGAAGATATGATTGGAGTCAATTCAAACCAAGAGGACATTATTCAGAAGGATCTAAATTAAAACGATATTTCAAAACATTAATATGGCTTGGAAGAACAGAGATATATATAACTGCCCCGAATGATAATGAAACCGACTCAACATACATAGTTCGAAAATCAGAGATAATGAGACAAAACCGATTGGCATACTTCTTAACTTATTTGGCGAAGAAAACTGATGTAACTGGTGCTCTCCAATACATAGATGAGACAATAGCTGCATTTATCGGCAGACAAGATAATATAACTAATTTCGAGCTAGAAGAAGTTATAGAAGGAAAAGTAAATAGCGCTGATGACTTGCTTGATAACGGTCTTATAAAAGAATTACAAGCCAAAGCACTTGAATTAAACTCTGCTCAACAGACCTATTTGTCACAGATATTAACATCTGACCCAATGATAAAAGAAGAAATAGAACCAGCCGCTGCATTTATGCTAATGGGGCAAAGGCCAATACTAGATGGGTTTATTACTTCTAAAGTTACTTTTGATAGAGTTATATATAATAATGATAAGATTATGAGAATGCTACCAAATAGTTTAGATGTATTATTTGGTTTAGGAAACAACGCCTCTATTCAAGCACTTGAAAAAGAACTAATACACTATCCTTATTCTTCGAACTTAGCTGCATTAAGATATTTGATTAATTCTTATGACGATGATTTTTGGTCAAAAAATGTATATACTTCTTGGTTAAGTTCCATAAGAGGACTAAATCCTAAAAACACAAGAGAAGAAAGAGATCAACTACCAGAATTTATGAGAACTGCCGCTTGGTGGCAAAAATCGATGAATACACAGCTTGCTTCTTGGGCTGAGTTGAGACATGATTTTTTACTATATGCCAAGCAACCTTATACTGCATCAGCTCCAGGATGTAGTACACCTGATGCATTTATAGAACCAGTTCCTGAGATGTACGCAAGCATCAAAAATATATTTATTAACTTAAAGAACATTAAAGATGATGAAAAACGAATTCGAGGTCTTACTTATTTCTTAGACGAAGCTATTAGTATTTTTGAGAGATTAGAAACTATATCAAGAAATTGTTTGAATAATTCTTTGACAAATGAAGATCAAGAATATTTGAATGAATACTTCTGTACAAAGGGATTCGATACTGGATGTGTAGAGATGACTCTTTTAGATGGTTGGTATCCCAAATTATTCTATGATATAAAAATTGATATTTCAGATTTGGAAAGAAAAGATCGTCAATCAGAATTTATGGATTTCCTAGTTGCTGATATACATACTTCTCCTACTGATGAAGAAGGTAATCCAGTTGGTTGGGTTAAGCACATAGCCACGGGGCCAATTAATATGGCTGTTATAGTAACTAACAACAAAGATGGAGAAAAGACTGCTTACGCAGGGCCAGTGTCTAGTTTTTATGAATTCACTACTAGAGATTTCGAAAGATATACGGATTCACAATGGCAAGACGAATTTTTCGGTGTAGAACCGCAGATTGATATGAAGAATTTGAAATTCGGACAAAATAGTTTCACTAAGCATTACCTTGCTGATTTGGATGGGAAAGCATTCAATGGGGCACCCGAACTATTAGTAACAAGCGTAAATCCTGAAGATTATAGCTATGAGAATGATAAAATAAATATCTACCCTAATCCCGCATCGAATCATATAAACCTATCTTGCAGTGTGAACCCAGGTGAATTAATTGGTAATTTCAATCTGATTAATATGGATGGAGTTGTAGTCCAAAGTGAGGTAATCCAATTCGTAGCAACAGGAAATAACATAAAGAAAATAGTACTCGATGAGACAATCAAATCAGGTGCTTATATCTATAGCTTAGATTTTGATAAATCAAAGTATAGCGGAAAAGTAACTGTTGTTAAATAGAAAGACATTACTTATAGAATTAATATCAAACCTCTTTGCTAATAGCAAAGAGGTTTTTTTTCTACAATTCTATTGATATCTTGACTTTACCACCCAGCCCTTTCTCAACTATGTCATAAAGAGTTTTAAGAGTTAAGTTTGTCGCTTCGTTTTCAACTCTTTGCTATTTCTTTGATTTTATCGCCAATATAGTTCAATGCCTTATCGTATGTTTCTATACCGTGTCCTACATTCTCAAATACCTCCACGGCTTTCAAATTCTTCAAATGTAATTTTGCATTGTTAATTGATTTTTGAAAGGGAAAAAGTAAGTCTTTGTCTCCTTCAAGTAGATATGTATCAACTTTGACTTCAGAGAGTTGCTCGTTCATATAATATGGCTTTTGTGTATTGTCCTTATATCGGCTGATGGCAAATACTTCATAATCTACAAGCATTTTTTCGGAAAACTCTGACAATGAATGATTAGATTTTGAAAAAACGGCTTTGTCTAAAAATTTCGATACATTATTTTCAGTAGGACTAATTATTGGCAATAAGTTGAAATATAGATTACTAAGAGTCATGGAAAACGGCTGCAAACACCCAGGGTTTAACAAGAATGCGGCCTTAATTTTTTCTGGATTCACTATACCAAATTTCATACATATTAGTCCTCCAAATGAGGCTCCAGCAATAAATGCTTTATCAATTTCCAATTTCTCAAAAACTTCATTTGCCCAATGTCCATAGTCTAATGATTTTATATCAGGTGTTTCTCCATCACTTAAATTAGGAAGGCCATTAGTTTCAACCATAAATATTCGCATCTTATGATTGAAATTTTCTAATCCTTTGTCAAAATCCCAAATGAGTGCTGTAGTGCGTGCACCAGGAAATATGACTAAAGTTTCTAGGTTATCTTCTTTAGTATTTAGCCCCCAAACGTGAGTTTTACCAAGTGACGTTTGGATTTCGTAACGCTCATATTTCCTGCCGTTATTTTTCTCGAGTTTAGTAACCCAATCTTCAAAATAGTTAATGTCTGCAGGTTGGTCTTTGAAGTAAGATTTGCTTTTGATTTGCATAGGTAAGTCGGTTTATGTTGATAATTGTAATGAATCCTCACTCTAATGAGAATTAATATGTTTTTAATTTATTTAGAATAATTAATACAAATTATGCGATATGAAATAAATCTGAAATGATTTATTTACGAATTTATCAACAATTAATATGAGCAAATGGAGGTAAAAAAATTTATTAACCAATAGTTGTTTCGATAATTAATAGTAACTATTGTGCAAATTATTTTTCAATATTGATGAATCCCTAAAACTCATACCTAATTCCCATGCCTGTATAATAGGGAGAAACCAAAGGTGTAATAGATAAATCTTTCTTTTCGCTCTTTCTATGGAGATAAGGGATAGCGTAACCTATCAAACTACCGAGTGCTGCACCTGCAATAACATCGGTCGGAAAGTGATAACCCGATTGCTGACGGAACAAACCAACGGCACTGGCTGCTACTAATGTACCACCCCAAATATAGGGTGTCCAATCTGAATCAGGAAAATAATCAGAATAAACGGTCGAGAAGAAGACAGCACTCGAGAATGCCAATGCCGTATGTCCCGAAGGAAAAGATCCTCTCAAATCTTGCTTTAGAGCTAATTTGTCTTCCAATGGAGTGTCGGGATTATAAGCAAGTGGTCGTACTCTAGATACTGATTTTATTGAGCTAGTTAGGAATGTAGTTGATAGAATTGTCTGCAAATACATAACTGTCATAGTTCCAAAATCATCTCTTACATCTTCCGAGAGTAGGAGAGAAATAGGACTAATAATAGTCGTAACGACAAGAATATCACTTGCTCTGCTGATATCTGGTGACCAATTGGAAGCTGTACTACGATCGAATGAATTGATATCAGAACTATTAAGAGCATTAATCTCTTCCACTGTCATCACCTCAGCACCTTCGGAAAGAACTTCACTAAGGACAATTAGCCCTATATCGGCTCCGAAAATAAGCGTCTCTTTAGTCCAAGTGGAGTTATACGGTGATTCAGAAACTGAATCTAATGGATTTGAAAAGAAAATAATTGGGACTAATATTATAAGTAACAATCTGCTTTTGAAGGTATTCATTATGTTCGTCGGAGGTTATTAATAACAATAAATATAATGAATGTTGATATCAGTTCAAAAAAAAACACTATTCTCATAGTGCCTTTCCTTATATTTTCTAGTTCTATTTACAGATATATTTTGATTATGAATCTATCTCTTAATTAGTCTACCTGAGCCATTCTCACGTACAGTAATTTTACTCGGTGAACCGGTGTAATATATATCGCCACTTCCATTAATTAAAACAGTTAACTCACCTGTGATATTATTAATCGTTATATCACCAGACCCATTTGAAACTACATCTACATTATTAGAAGCTGTAATCTTAATTTCTCCAGAGCCGTTCGATTTTAGTTGTGCGTTAATAGTTGGCATCATAGTCAAATCAATATCGCCTGAGCCATTACTCTTTACTTCTTGATTATTCGAGGTACCTTTGAGATGGAAGTCACCAGAACCGTTGGATGTTATTATTGGGTCAAACACCAAAGAGTCTGAAGTCCAATCAGCACTACCATTATTCTCTAATTCACGATAGGTTGTAGAGAAAATTTCAAAATCAATACCGTTACTTGAAAAGCAATCATCAGCATCATTAGTTAGCCTGAGTGTATTACCTTTATTTTCAATTTTCAGTCTGTCTTTTAGGTTGCTTTCTATTGAATAAATTACTTTGTAATCTCCACTTTTCAGGTTTACACTACCTGGGTATGGGTTACTTATGTTCTCGAATTTACTAAGATTCGTTTCTAATTTTATGTAATTATTATCTCCATTTATGCAGTTATCACTACATGCAGATAATAGTATAATTAGTGTCAGTAGAATTGTTGTTTTTTTCATAGTCTTTTATTTATTTCTAATATTATAATTCAATGGTATAAAAATAATACTACCAGCATACTCACCATTTTTTAGAAAACCTGGTATGAATTTCTGTCTGATCGTTGAATATAAAGCACTTGCATTGAATACGTCATTATCAGATGACTCAATCTTACAATATATCACATCGCCTAGTTTGTTGGCATAAGTTCTTACGACTACTCTACCAGTTATTTCATTTTCTAATGCATATTTGGGGAATTCAATTCCCTTCTGGAAGTTATATGTATCCATATAAGGTGGCTTATAAAAACTGTCACACATAGTTTTCATTTCTAATGTGTCTTTCGCTAGTATAGTACTATCAGAAGCAAAGGGGTAGTATTTTGAATTTACTAATTCATATATGAGTACAGGTTTCTTTGCGGAAGTACAAGCCAAGAGGAATAATGGAAGAAGTATTAATATTATTGATGCTATTCTCATTGTCCCATCCCTTGATTACTTTAATCTAATAAATCCAAATACATTTTTAATTTATCATTTAATTCAAGAAGTTTATTAGTCTCCATTTCTCCTAATTTCCCAACGGCGAGAGAAGTTTTAATAGAGGCAAGCTTTGTTATCTTAATTATAGATTCTTTCTTAATACCATTCTTATGATTAGGATTAATTAACATATCAAAAATCACTTAGCAATTCAATTTGTGAAGTTATAAAAGCAACAGTTATATCTTTTAGATTTATAGCTAATACCAAAGCAGGTCTTAGCTTATTACCAGTAAGGTCTGTAAATGGAAAAGGTATCAGTACTATATCGCCTTTTTTCACTAATACCTCTCCTTCAAATCTTCAACCCCATACCCCACTTCATCCTCCCTCAAAAATGAGAAACTTTCGGATTCGGAGACAAGCTTTTCTATGCCTTTGGTGAGGATTCGGTCTTCGTATTTGGATAGTAGGAACTCAGCAAAATCAGCAACTTCCGAGATATTATCTTCTGGAAGTTGCGAAATTGTGTTTATTGTCTTTTCTATAAGTGCTTCTTTTGTCATTGTTATAAACCTTCTTTTTATCAGAAACGCTCATTCAAACTATTTATTACTCCCACTCAATCGTGCCCGGGGGTTTGCTGGTTATGTCATATACCACGCGGTTGATGCCTTTTATCTCGTTGATTATTCGGCTCGAGATTTTCTCTAATACATCGTAAGGCATAGGGTACCACTCAGCAGTCATACCGTCGGTGCTAGTTACAGCGCGGATAGCACAGGTGAACTCGTAAGTACGCTCATCGCCCATTACGCCCACACTTTTCACTGGTAGTAGTACGGCGAAGGCCTGCCATATCTCGTCGTACAGCCCAGCTTCCGTGATTACATCTAAGTAGATAGCGTCTGCTTTTTGTAGGATTTCGATTTTCTCTGGTGAGATTTCGCCGAGTATTCTGATGCCTAGTCCTGGCCCTGGGAATGGATGTCTTTTGACGAACCACTCAGGTATGCCTAGCATACGCCCAACTTCACGAACTTCATCTTTGAATAGCTCACGGAATGGCTCTAGTAATTTCAGATTCATTTTCTCTGGCAAACCACCAACATTGTGGTGACTCTTGATTGTAGCTGATGGCCCTTTGACTGAGACTGACTCTATAACGTCGGGGTAAAGCGTTCCTTGGGCTAACCACTTAGCTGAGTCAACACCTTGCGTTGCTCCATCGAATAGGTCTATGAACGCCTTGCCGATTGCTTTTCTTTTCAGCTCTGGGTCGGAAACTCCTGCTAATCCGGTGTAGAATGTCTCGTGTCCGTTTATTACTTCTATCGAAATATCGAAATGCTTTTGGAATAGGTCATATATCTCACTGCTTTCGTTCATTCGCATTAGGCCAGAGTCTATGTGAATGCAATGTAGCTGATCGCCTATTGCCTTGTGGATTAGTACAGCAGCGACAGTCGAGTCAACTCCTCCGCTTAGTCCGCAGATTACTTTTTCCGTGCCTACTTTGTCGCGAATTTCTTGGATAGCGATTTCGATGAAAGATTCTGCATTCCACGTATCTACGCAACTACAGATATTACGAACGAAGTTCTCGAGAACTTTTTTACCTTCTAAAGAGTGGTGCACTTCCGGGTGAAATTGCACGCCATATATTTTCTTTTCTATATTAGCTATCGCACATATAGGAGCATTTTCTGTATTGGCAATAGTCTCAAATCCGTCAGGCATTTTACTTAGTGAATCGCCGTGGCTCATCCACATTTGTGCTTTGTCGGATATGCCTTCTAAAAGTGGGTTATCTTGAGTCACGTGCACTATCGACTTTCCGTATTCACGCTTAGCTGCTGCATCTACTTGCCCGTTTTGGGTGAAAGCGATGAGCTGCAATCCGTAGCATATACCGAGCACTGGAATACCAAGCTCGAATACATTGAAACTTGGGTGCGGTGCCTCGGGCGAGTACACGCTAGATGGCCCTCCCGAAAGGATAATACCTTTGGGATTCATTTCTTTTAATTTTTCTAATTCTATATTGAAGGGGTGTATTTCGGCAAAAACTCCTACTTCACGCACTTTTCGTGCTATTAGTTGAGTGTATTGTGATCCGAAATCGAGTATTAATATTTTTTCTACATTTTCCATACTACAAAAATAGGAATAATTATGAAACAAAAGAAGTTGATTTCGTATTGTTATATAGCTATTTCAATTTATAATTATAGGAACAAAATGGGAATAAAGAAAAGGATTCTCGAAAGCAATAGATTAAATGAAATTCTACTTCTTTCTATATCGTCCATTGGTTGTATTGGTTTATCTTTATTTAGATATATTTATTCTGATACTAAAGTGTATTTATTTTTAAATTGGAATCTATTTCTAGCCTTTCTACCTTGGTTGTTAAGTTTTTCTATGGTCCTATTCCCAAAGGTTAAGGATAACAAAATATTTCTGACTAGCCTACTACTATCTTGGATAGCCTTTTTCCCTAATGCACCATATATTCTGACCGACTTATTCCACTTGAAGCTGCAATCTAATGTACCTATCTGGTTCGATTTGATGCTCATTCTCTCCTTTGCTTGGACTGGTTTATTGTTTGGTTTTATTAGCTTATTTCAGATTGAAAATTTATTCTCATTCAGATTAAACCCCAGATATATTTCTGCTTTCTCCATTATGTTTTTATTTATAAGTGGTTTTGGTGTTTATATTGGTCGATTCCTCAGATGGAATAGTTGGGATATATTGACTAATCCAATTTTATTATTTAATGATATACTTCACAGATTTATTAATCCTTTTCAACACCCAAGGACATGGGGAATGACAATATTAATGGGATTGTTTCTAACTTTTGTATATTTTACGCTTAAATATTTTCAGAAATCAAATGAAAATAGAACCTTGTCTGATATAAAGGTTTAGTTATGAAAACCATCCTCCAAACACCACGTTTAATGCTCAGAGAATTCACTCTTTCCGATGCTGAGGAAATATATGAACTGAACTCTGATGAGGAAGTTCTTAGATATACTGGTGATGTAGCCTTTGGGTCAGTGGAAAATGCTCGTGAGTTTCTTTCTAATTACAATGACTACAAAAAGAATGGCTATGGCCGCTGGGCAGTCATTGAGAAGGAAAGTAATACATTCTTAGGGTGGTGTGGGTTGAAATATCACGACGAAGGGTTTACTGATATTGGGTTTCGGTTTCACAGGAAGTATTGGAGAAACGGCTATGCTACTGAGTCAGCTAACTCTGTATTAAAATATGGTTTCAACACACTCGGTTTGACTGAGATTATAGGTCGAGCTTCACAAGATAATATCGCTTCGATAACAGTATTAGAGAAAACAGGCATGAAATTTTGGAAAATTGACTCTTGCGATGGTATTCCAAATTCAGTATATTACAGAATATAAAACTTGAAACTTTAATGAAAAATATATTTATACTAACACTTGTATTTATAATTGCATTTTCAAATGCTTATACTCAGCAAATACAAACGGCTTCCGACATAAAATGTGGAGTAAACCCTTCTGATAATTTCGATGAAGTTGCTACTTACATTGCAAAGAATAATAAATTTCAAAGCGGGGTATCTAGTACTAGCGAATCATTCGATTGTGTGCAGCACTACGTTATACCAGTTGTGTTTCACGTATTTGCTGATAACGCAGAAACAACGGTACCACTTGAACAAATCCAATCTGCTTTAGATATTGTGAATAGGGATATGAATGGATTGAACGATGATTACGATAGTGTAGATCCGTACTTTATGGATAGAAGGGGAAAGCTAAATATTACATTTGCATTGGCCACAATAGATCCGGAGGGTAAACCTACAAATGGTATTACATATCATCCGAATAATGCTGGCTTCGGTAATTATCTTAATTATGATGACAGTGTAAGAACTTACGCATGGGATAATTATAAGTATATGAATGTTTATATTATGCTTGATTTGTATAATAACGGTATTACTAATGCTTCGGGAATAGCGTGGTATCCTAATACTGCTATGTCTGACAATAATTTGGCGAGAATAGTCTATAATTACAGCTATTTGGGTAATAAAGGTAGTTCATTCGCCGACCCAAATTTTCAATCTGTATTTACTCACGAATTTGGACATTGGCTAAACTTGGCTCATACATTTGATGGTGGGTGCGAGGGTGAAAATGATTATGTAGATGACACTCCATCTACTTTGCAATCTGCTGGTTGTGAAGATGGTACTTTCAGTTGTGGACATCCAGCGAATGGTGATAACTATATGGATTATACTGATTGCTATAGTATGTTTACCAAAGGTCAGGTAGCTAGAATGCTAGATGCTCTTAACTATCATCCTACTAGAATTAGTCTGTGGCAAATAAAAAATCTAATAGCCACAGGAACTTATCAATATTATAAACCAGCTGTACCAAATTCTAAATTCACAGCTTCAACGAATTTAATAGAACAGGGTGAAAGTATAACATTTACAGATATATCTTGTGGTAATCCTATAAAGTGGGAATGGACTTTTGAAGGTGGAACACCAGCTACTTCGAAAGAGCAGAATCCTATTATTCTATTCGCTACACCAGGGAAATTTAAAGTTTCATTTATGGCTACTAATACAGAAGGGGCATCTAATAAATCAATAATTGAGATAGTAGTTATACCTAAGACAGAATCATCTGTTGGAGAATCGAAAGAGAGTTTGGACTTATTTGTTTATCCAAATCCAACAAGTGATAGAATTGAAATAAGAAATCTGGAATATTCGAGCTACGAAGTTAGTATATTTGATAATCTAGGAAACGTTGTGTTTAGTGGTTCAGTTACTAAGGGCAATAATGCAATTAGTCTCGAGAACTTATATTCTGGTGTTTATCACCTACGAGTTACTTCTAACAACGGCGTATTTTATTCGAAAGTAATAAAGAAGTAGGTCTTAGGATTAGGCTATGAGAAAATTAGGTTTAGCAGTATTAGTATCATTGACAATTTGCACACTAATCTATTTATCGATTAAATTAGATTCAGATGTTTTGCATGCTTTATCAAGTGTATTCCAAATCCCAAGCTACTTATTGTTATTATTAATTGGGAAGAATGTTCATACTATGTCACTTTCACAATTACTAATATCGAGTTTTATAATATATATAGTTATTGTTTTGATTGTTGTATATTTAAAGAGAAAATTTTTTACAAAATATAAAAAAATAAAATGAACAAAAACCTAAGCGTAACACATAGTATAGAAATAGATGGCTCGCCAGCAGATGTTTGGGATGCAATGACTAATCCTGATAAGATAAAAGTATATCTGTACGGAACTGAAACTATCACTGATTGGAAAGTTGGAAGTCCTATTATATTCCAAGGGGAATATGAGGGTCAGCACTACAAAGATAAGGGTAATGTATTAGAAAACGAGCCAAATAAATTACTCAAATACAACTATTGGAGTGGGTTTTCGGGTTTAGAAGATAAATTAGAAAATTATTTCATCGTTACTTATCTGATAGATGATATTGGCGATGGTAAATCGGTTTTTACATGGGTACAAGAGGGCTTCCGTAGCGAAGAAAGTCACAAGCATACTCAAGACGGATTACCAGCTATGTTGGAGCAAATAAAAGCAGTTGTTGAGGGTTAGTATAACTTATTAATAAAAATCACAACCAACAAAGTGGTCGTTCACCATTCCCGTTGCTTGCATAAACGCATAGCTAGTAGTTGGGCCTATGAACTTGAAGCCGCGCTTCTTGAGCGTTTTGCTCATCTGTGTAGCTTCGGGAGTTATGGCTGGAACCTCTGTCATACTACGTCTTTTATTTAAAATTGGTTTGTAGTCAACAAACTGCCATATATATTTGTCGAATGTACTATGTTCTTTCTGAATTTCAAGAAAGATATTAGCGTTATTTATAGCAGCTTCTATCTTGGCTCTATTTCTAACTATTCCACTATCAGCAAGTAATTTTACTATCTCTTTCTCACCATATTTCGCTACTTTCTTTGCATCGAAATTATCGAATGCCACTCGGAAATTCTCTCTTTTCCTAAGTATTGTTATCCAACTCAGTCCAGCTTGAAAAGATTCGAGTACCAGAAATTCAAACAGTTTTTGGTCATCATGTAGTGGCTTGCCCCATTCCTTGTCGTGATATTCCATATACAATGGGTCATCACCACACCAAGGGCATCTTACTATAATCTTTTCTTCCATTTTCGTTATCCTTTTTTATAGAATTTATAAAATAATTGTGACTAAAAAAGTCATTATATTAGACAAAGTTATTAATCAAAATACAAAACCTAATGCGAAACTTAGTAATAACGACAATTACATTTATAATCCTATCTTTCAGTGTCCAATCACAAGAGGTTTTAATTTACTCAGATGATGGGACTTGGGAAGATGGGATTATTGCTTTGGAGCACTTTTTCGATTACCAGAATGTAACTCATACAAGGTTATATGCTGCTGATCTGAATGCTGATACTTGGAACAAGAATGCACTTGCTATTGTTTTCCCAGGTGGATATTCATATAATTATCAGCTTGCAATCAGCATAGATGCAATAGACGAAATTCGTAGTTATGTTGCTAATGGTGGTGGGTATATTGGTATATGTGCTGGTGCTTATTTCGCATCCAAAACAGTTGCTTGGGAAGGCGGTGTGTATCCTTATGAGCTAGGTCTATTCGATGGAACAGCTTATGGTTCATTGAATTATGTTGCACCTTGGCCTAGTTATGTGATGACTGATATAACATTAAATCAAAACAACCCGATAAGCAAAAATAATTCGGATAAAATATCTGTACTTTACTATGGTGGGCCTATACTCACACCAAACCCTGGAGTAGAAATAGATACAATAGCGACATGGAACTCTGCGGGAAATACTCCTGCTATTATCAATTTTGAATACGAAAAGGGGAGAGTGTTATTGCTCGGTCCACACCTAGAAGTAGAGGAAAGTGATGATAGAGACGGAACTGAGTTTGCTGCTGAGTTAGATGACATAGAGAGTGATTGGGAATTATTCGAAAGTGGTTTCGAATGGTTGACCAACTCGACTCAGACATCAGTTGAAGTTAATTACTTTAATAGAGAAATATATATTTATCCTAACCCTCTGAATGATTATCTATACTTAGGAGTAAGTTCTAGCGTAGGCTATAATGGCTATAACATTTACAATATACATGGGAAAAAAGTAGAAACAAGTAATAATGCTTCTTTGAAAATTGACATTACAGGTTTAATTTCGGGGAGCTATATACTAGAAATTACGACAGAATCGGGGAAAGTAAATAGACTAAAATTCATCAAGGAATAGGTGACTCTAAGCCTTCGGGCTTTCACCATATTTATTTGCACCCTCGTCGCCTTCCTGTACGGCATAGTACATTATCATTACTGCACCTACGAAAATCAAAATATAAAGTAGAGCATATTTACCCGATTTACCCAAATCATGAAATCTACGAACTGTGACGCTGAGAGTAGGTATAAATATAAATGCTAGGTATGTTAGCGTCAGGTAATAAGCTATGCCTAATTCTACTTCTATAACAGAAAGCACTAAGTAAGCAATGAAATTTGCAAGAAAGAAATGCCAGAATTCTCTTCTTCTAGCTCTTCCTTTGAAGTTCATGTAATTACTTAATGCTTTGTTATAATATTTCATTTATTTGTCATCTAATATATAGACTATTCTTTTATGAACTTATGCGTCTCTTTAGTATTACCAATAGTTTTAGATATGAAGTAAACTCCACTATTAAGACTATTGACATTAATACTCTTCAGACCTTCTATATTAAAACTGTCAATAACAGTGCCATTTAATGAAGTGAGAGTATATTTTGTCTCTGCTGTAGGTTTCGTATCGTTTATTGTTATCTCAGATTTAGCTGGATTGGGAGATATTGAAAATGTTTTTTCTGTAACAAATTCTACTGAAGAAGAGGCATCGCCGATTCTTATATTATCTAAGTACATAGTGCCACCTTGACCTGAAACTAATGAGAATTTCAAAGTTGAATTTGATTGAAAACTATAATCTGATAAATCTATATTAATAGTTCCCCACTCATCATTATTTGGTACAAATATAGCTGATGTTATGTCCAAAGGGTTTACAATTGGTTCATCAGCAGTAGCTAATTCGGCACCAGATTTTTCGAATAATAAGTCATAAGTATCACCACAATCATTAGAAATAAATACTTTCAAAGTATCAGTAAATATAACGTCTTGTGTGAAATATGGTGGCGTATATTTGTGATAATTAAATGCGTAATCGAAGCTAACTGATTTATTTTCTAATTGCGTTAAATCAAAATATGGAGAAAGTAAATCCTCTGAAAGACCTTGACTAGTAAAAAGCAAAACTGTATTGAATGTTGACATGGAATTATTACCAGATTTAGAAACATCGCTATCGACAGACCAAGTAAGTAAATTACCTTCAGATTCATTGAACCAATCTTCAGTATATTTTTCATTTCCTTCAAAACCCATGATTAGTGATTCACTTATTGATTCCACATACATATAAATTTCACCAGAAATCGAATTGTTATTAACATTCAAATCTGTTCCAGTTGAAGGTTCGGCAATAACTTCAATATTATTTTTACCACTTAGAAGGACTAAATCATCATCATTTAGTGAAATAGTCAGTGCTTTATATGGATCTAGAGTAATATCGGGAGTGAATTCCTTGACTTTGCCATTGATTATTACTCTAACATTTATTTTTCCCGAAGTTATACCCCCAAAATTTCTGATTAATAAGTTTGTTGTAAGAGTATTATCACAAGTCCTTTGAGGCATATCCAATTCAACCATTTGAATATCTACTCCATCACGATATGGATTATTTATAAAGTTGAAGAAATTAACTTCAATTTGAGATGGTGGTATTGTATGTGGCATATTTGTAATTTGAACTCTATATACTATCCCATTTTCTTTAATTATTTTCTTTTCTAATTTTTGATTGATTTCTAAATAAGCGAAATCATCTTCCCCGTGAACTATAGCAATTGGTATTTTACTTGAGTTCTTGTAATTAATTGAATAATCAAGACCCAGTTTATTTTCTAAATCATAAATACCTTGAATTGCTGGAGTATTCAGAACTAAACCTTTAAACGTTTCAGGGTTGTCTAGTCCAAAAATCAAAGCACTACGACCACCTAACGAGAACCCTTGTAAGATTATTTCGTCATTGTCTATATTTGAATATAATGATTTAGCTTTATTTATAGCTTCATTTATAATTTGTTCATCGCCAGCAGGAGCATAAAAATCTCTTGACTGATCACTACCACCATCAGGATAAACAAAAATAGTATTAGGTATTACAGTTTCCCATTTTAATGTACTATGAATGGCTGCTCTGTAATTACTCGAATTGTCACCAGCCCCATGAAGTCCAACCATTAGTTTATAAGTAGAATCCGGACTATAATTTAATGGGACATAGAAAGAAACAGTTCTTTGCTCTCCATTGAAAGTAATTGTTTCATTGAAACTTCCTGTCTTTTGAGCATAAGTGTTTATTGATAGTGCTATGCTAGCACATATTAGAAGTAATAGTGTTTTCATATCTCTAAATTTTTGATTTGTTAAAAAAAACTAATGGTTAAACAATAATTTCTTAAAATAGTTACTTATTTCTCTTCAAAGTGAATAAATCTTTTCTTCTATCACGTAAGTTCTTTACACTACCGAATTGATTTAGCTCACGTAGTAAATCTATATCAACATCAGCAATTAGTATCATCTCAGTATTAGTAGTTGCTTCTGCTTTTATTCCACTAGCAGGGAATGCAAAATCGCAAGGAGTAAATACCATTGATTGCGCAAACTGTATATCCATATTATGTACTTTTGGTAGATTCCCTACACTACCAGCTATCGCAACATAGCACTCATTTTCAATTGCTCTAGCTTGGGCACAATTACGTACACGAGAGTAACCATTTTGTGTGTCTGTTAGGAATGGAATGAAAAGTATATCCATACCTTCATCAGCCAATAGGCGACTAAGCTCTGGGAACTCTACGTCATAGCATATCAGAATCCCAATTTTTCCGCAATCCGTATCAAATGCTTTTAGTTCATACCCACCTTGCATTCCCCATATTCTCGCCTCATCCGGAGTGACGTGTAGCTTCTCGTATCTCTCAGTAGTACCATCACGGCGACATAGATACCCTACATTGAACAAGAGGTTGTCCTTTATCTCAGGCATACTTCCTGTTATTACATTTATATTGTAAGATATAGCTAGTTCTGATATTTTCTGAACTATAATCTCAGTATGTTTTGCTAGCTCACGAATTGCTTCTGATTCGGAAAGATGATTGTTTTCTGCCATTAGCGGTGCATTGAAAAACTCTGGGAATAGTGCGAAGTCTGATCTATAGCCAGATACAGTATCAATAAAATATTCTACTTGTTGCATCAATTCTTCAAGGTCATTATATGGTCTCATCTGCCATTGTATAAGTCCCAATCGTACTATCTTTTTCTGAGAAACAGCTTCTTTCGATTTCTTCTCGTAATATATATTATCCCATTTCAGCAGTACAGCATATTCACTTGATTGCTTGTCACCTTCCAAATACCCTTTAAGTATTCTAGATGGATGGAAATCATTTGAAATCTGAAAGTTCAAAACTGGATCATCAATTTCTTTTCTTCTAACTTTTTCTATGTATTCTTTTGGCGAAATCTCGTCTTCGTATTGATGGTAGTTAGGTATCCGTCCACCAAAGGCAATTCCCTTGAGATTTAATTTCTCACAAAGTTCTTTTCTATAATCATAGAGCCTTCTAGCTAATCTAAGACCACGGAATTCTGGCTTGATGAATACATCTACACCGTAAAGTACTTCACCATTTGGCTTGTGGGTGCTGAATGTACAGTTGCCAGTTATTTCGTTGTATGTGTGATTGCTTTCTACTTTGGATGAATTGACTAGTATTGATAATGCACAACCTGCCAACTGATTGTTGACCTTTATTACTACTTGTCCATCTGGGAATTTATCTATTAGAGTTTTTATCTGGAACTCTTCCCAGTAATCATGTGGCATATTAGCATAAGATTCTATCATGGCGTTTTTTAGTTCTACGTAATCGTCAGAAGTAAGGTAGCCGAGTTCTATATTTTCTATTTCTTGTTTTATCATACTTTTTTGTATTTTGTTTTTGGTTAGTTCCTAATATAAAGATAAATAAATCATAGTTTATATTATTTCTTTATTACAGATAAGTAATAATATTGTTTAGATTTAGTTATTGAAAATACAACAATTCTGAGAAACAATTATGAAACCAAGAACTTTAGTTATACTGAATACACTTACTTTTCTTCTTGTGTTATATGTTAATATACTATCAAGTACTGATGTTATAAGTGGTGATACAGTAAGTGATATTAGTTCTAGATACACTACACTCATTACTCCTGCTGGATACGCCTTTGCAATATGGGGATTTATCTATTTTATGATAATCGGGTTTATTGGATTTCAGTGGTATTCAGTTTTCAAACTAAAAGACAATACTTATGTTAAAGAAACAGGTTTGTGGTTCGCTGTTTCTAATCTAGCTAACACTATGTGGATTATTGCTTGGGTGAATGAATGGTTACTAATGTCCGTGTTCTTTATGGTCTTGCTCCTAATCTCACTTTCCAAACTAGTTATTAGACATAGATTAGAGATTTGGGATGCACCTCTTAGGGTAATGCTCTTTGTATGGTGGCCTATAACTTTTTACTTTGGTTGGATAATTTTGGCAACAGTTGTAAATGTATCAGTACTGCTAGTTAGCTTAAATTTAGGTCTTCAAGCAGGAATAACAGAACTTCTGGCTATTATTACGCTTATAATTGCAACTATTATCTACCTTGTTTTACTAGCAAAAAGAAATTTAAGAGAAGCTGCTTTAGTTGGAATCTGGGGATTTATCGCTATTGCAGTCAAGCAATATGATGTAAACGAGAATATAGCATACATTGCAATTATTTTGGCACTCATATTGAGTTCAGTTACTGGCAGACATGCTTGGCGGAATAGAGAAACTACTCCTATAAAAAAAATTAGAAGAAAAGAATTTTGATAATTTAATTATTAATTATTATATTGCCTTTATAAACAAAAGGATAGCTTATGGAATTATCTATACTTGAGAAAATCACACTAATAGCTCTAGACGATGACACTGGTAAATGGGTGACTGATTCTATGCGGCTTAATTACGCTTTGGCTGGAGGGGTTCTATTACAACTTACTCAGAAAAAGAAAATAGAACTAGTCGATAATAAAGTAATAGTACTTGATAATAGCCCTACCGACAATTTGCTATTGAATGATGCTATGACTCTCTTAGACGGAATTACAAATAAAAAAGCTGTAAATGTAGTCTATAAATTAGCTAGATTAACTAGAAAGCTGAAAGATGGGATAGTTATAGATCTAATGTCCAAAGGGATATTAAAAGAGCAAGAAGGTAAGGTTATGTGGCTATTTCCTACTACTCACTACCCGATGGTAGATAGTACTTTGGAGAATAGAGTAAAAGCCGAACTTATCGATATAGTTGACAATAATCACTCTGCCCAAAATGAAGATAATCTATTTTTATTGAGCGTATTGCTGAATTGTAATTTGGAAAAAGAAGTATTTGGCAATAAAGCAAATAAGAAGAAAATTACGAAAAGAATAGAAGAACTAACAGCAGAGAATTCTGTTGGTGGTGCTACTAATCAAGCATTGATTCAGATGCAAGCAGCTATGACTATGTTGATGATTTCTACAGCAACTATATCAGCCACATCTAGTAGTAGGTAATTATATAACTTGTATTTGTCTAATCTAGTAACTTCTTGTATAGATTATGGCCGTGCAAACCGAAGTTTTTGAAATAGCCTGTGTACCATTGATTTAGTTGTATGCCATTCTGAATAGATTGTTCTATATCATTGATAGAGCTAATACCACCCGTGCGAATAACATGGAATTCATTAGGAGGGTGAATCTTTGCAATTGACTTTGTTGCTTTGCTCGCTAGTTCGAGCGAAGTTAATCGGAGAGGTTCACCTGACAATCCACCACCAAAAGTATTATAGAAATAATAGTAGTGATGGAGCTCTTTTCGTCTGATACTAGTTTCTAATTCCTTGTATCGAGTTGAAGTATTACCAAAATTCACTCCTGAATATTTCAAATCTACAAGAATTCGTACCAAATCTTCAACTTGATTGATATTAGTATCATTTGACAACTTAACTAAAACTGGTAGATTGCGATTTAGTTTTGATATAAAGTTCTGATATATATACTCGAGTCTTTCTATTAATTCTGGCTCTAGATTATTGCTAACAGACTTACCTTCAACATTGGGGCAACTCTCATTTATTTCAATGAAATCTACTCCAGCTCGTTCGTACATTTCTAAGCCTAGCACCATATTTTTCAAAGCGATTTCTTTGCTATCAACCGAATCATAAGATAGTGAAATACCGATTGGGCAGTTCTTCACTCTTTCTATTTTACTCAATCTATCTGCTACTATTTCGTGTCCAGGATTTGGTAAACCTAACCAATTAATTGCAGCTTGTGATCGAGGAAAAGGTAAAAATGGATGAGTTGTCTTGTATTTAGTATTTCCTTCACGGCTAAGATAGGTTGTAGTACCAGCTAAGAATGCACCTGCTCCCTGATTAGCAACTACATTGTATCCCTTACCTAATTTGAACATTCCTGCTGCGTTGAATATTGGTGTATTGAAGCGAATATCCCACAATTTTACAGATTGATCCTTTCGGAATATAGCCTTTTCATCAGGTACATCTTCTACATACTTCTGCATGAACTTGGCTTTTCCAAAGGACGTGATTTTTGTAGCTGCATCAGCAGGCAAATAAGCCAGAAGTGGCCTGAAATGATGTTCTATTTCTGCGAATGTTTCAAGTAAACTCACACAAGTTCCTTTCTTAATCTTGCTACTGGTATTTTTAGTTGCTCACGGTATTTAGCAATCGTTCTACGAGCTACATTGAAACCGTAGTCTTTCATCAACTTACTTAGTTTCTGATCACTATGTGGTTTACGTTTATCTTCAGCTTCTATTACGTCTTTTAATTTTTGTTTGATTATACGAGTTGATACTTCTTCTCCTTCATCATTTGGTAGTGACTCACTGAAAAAATACTTAAGCTCATAAGTTCCAAAATCCGTTCTTACATATTTGCCATTAACTATACGACAAACAGTAGAAATATCTAAACCTGTTTCCTCAGCTACTGCTTTGTAAATAAGTGGCTTTATACCTAATTCACCAACTTCAAAGAAATCCTTTTGCAGGTGTGCAATTGCAGTCATCACCATTAGCATAGTGTGCTTACGTTGCTTTATTGCTTGAATTAAGAATTTAGCATCATCATATTTCTTACGTATCCAATCTCTAGTTTCTTGATTGAATTTACGATACTTTACTTCTTTTCGCATTTTCTCATAAGCTTTGTTTAATCTAAGCTCTGGAATTGTATTATCATTAAGTGAGATAAGTAACTCACCTGTCTCTTCTTCTTTCAATACTATGTAATCAGGAGTAACGGTATTTATTTCGTTCTGATAGTCGTGTCCACCTGGTTTTGGATTCAATCCACGTATTACATCTAATACTTTTTTCAAAATATCTTCAGTTATCGCCAATTCTTTAATTATAGCAGCATAGTGCTTTTTCATAAATTGGTCGTAATAATTCTCTATTATCTCATAGGATAAATCTTCGTACTCATTTGGTTCCATTATGGCATCTAACTGCGAGAGTAAGCATTCCTGTATTGAACGAGAACCAATCCCTGGAGGGTCAAGATGTTGTACAGAATAGAGAACTTTCTCAGCATGTTTCATCGTCACTTCTTCGAATGGCTCGAAGTCAAGAATGGACTTAATTTCAGACTCATCTAAAGACCCATTTTCACCCAAAATATCTTGTATTTGCTCGGAACTGACTCCATTACTATGTATTGGAAGTATATTCTTAATCTTATTCATATACTCCCTTTCTTCATCCTCTAGGGCATATTGCTTAGCTGGATTATTGAAATTAATAGGAGCTTCTTCCTTTATTTCATTGAAGCTATTTTCTAACTGATAGTTTAGTTCGGCTAATAGTTGATTGGTTTCAAATACTATTTCTTTCAAATCACGGCGGAGGTAACCATCATTATCTACATTCCCAATTATCTGCTCGCCGAGTACATACTCTTCCTTAGTTAATTTTAATAATCTAAGTTGAGATACTAGACTCTCAGATTCTGAAGTTGATGATTTGTAGGGCATTTCATTGTCTTCATCATCATCATTCCCAGAATAGTTGGAGTTTCTGTCTGCGTCAGTTGTGCCGTCCCAAAGCAATTTCTGGAATTCAAATGGATCGTTAGATTCATCGAATTGCTTAGCTTCTTCGGGTCTATCTAGCATTTCTTCTCGAACAGTACTATTTTCCTCATCCCTAGTAATAGGAACATGATCAATATCAAATTCATCATCATCAAAAGAAGCATCATCCAACATTGGATTGGCTTCTATTTGCTGCTGTACATGCTGCTCTAACTGTATAAGAGGCAACTGTAACAGTTTAAGATATTGTATTTGCTGCGGTGTGAGAGTCTGCGAGAGACTCGTCTTCATGTTTAATCCAAGTTTCAATATGTTCCCCCATATATTACTTGACTTGATTTATAAATTTCTCTGTCCATTTCTTTCCGAATCGTCTAACTAGTGCATCTTTTACTGAATCCACTAGGTGTATTTCCTTTTCTCGGCCGTTTATTCTGCCGGGTTTGCATTCCTTTATTTTGTCATAATAGATATAATCACCACCAAAATCTCCAACTCGGAGTGGATATAAATGACATGAAACTGGTTTTCTGAAATCCGACTCACCATTGTGATATGCTTTTTCAATTGCACATTTAGCTACATCGCCATCATAAAACACAAAAACACAATCTTTGTCATCTATACATCTTGTGTATAGTCCATCTGGCTTTTCGTCTATATATCCATCTTCTTCTATAATTCTTAATGAACGTTCATCAAGATATTTTTTAGCTGCTTCTAGATTTTTCTCTATTTCTGCTACTTCTTCTTTTAATACTGGTGCACCATGATCACCTTCGAACGTACAGCACGCTCCTTTGCATTTAGCTATGTCGCAAGCGAAATGGGCGTTTAGAACCTCATGATCAATTAGTACATTATCAATTTTTATCATAAATTCGAAGACCCTTAGAAATTATTGTGCCAAAAACTATCACAAGATAAATATATTTTTTATAAATAAAAACGAATTTGTAATTTTTTTACATTATTTTCTGGTAATTAACTTTTTATTCATAATCCAAGATTACTAATTTCCTTTGTAAGTCTCAATTAAAGCGTATTTTTGTAGAGACGGGAAACGCAGAATTACTAATAATTAACTGAGATATTTAAATACTAATTGGGCAATAATTTTCAAATAAAATGGAAGTCATCTTCGAAACTATGGTTGATTCTTTCAGTTGTTTTCTCGATTGTGCTTCTAATTCCATTAGGTAGTATATTCCTCTCAATATTCGAAACGGTCGGTGACGGTTGGAATGAAATATTTGATGGCTTGATGCAGACTTATTTGCTTAATACTGTTATACTAGCTTCTGGAGTATCACTTTGTACTCTCCTTTTTGCAGTACTACCAGCATGGCTTATAGCAAATTACCGGTTTCCATTCTCCAAGAGTTTGAAATGGATGATGGTACTTCCGTTATCTATTCCTACATATATTATTGCGTTTTTATATGGTGATATATTTAGTTTCGGGGGAGAGTTCTACTTACTTGCTGAGCACCTTTTTGGATTAGGTATAAAAGAAATTTATTTCGATATATTCAAAATCTACTATCTAATTCCCATATTGTCCTCTGTACTTTACCCTTACATCTATCTAACTTGCTTGGATTCTTTTGAAAATAACAATCGAACGTTTATCGAATCTGCTGAGTTAATGGGTAAATCACGCTCTACTATTTTTAGAAGAATAGCAATTCCATTATCAAGGCCAGCTATTGTATCGGGACTTTTTCTTGTGAATATGGAACTCCTGAATGATTATGGGGCAATGGATTTTTTCGGTATTCAAACCTTCACGACAGGTATTTTCAGAACTTGGTTTGGACTAAATGACTTGGGAACAGCGCTTCGTTTAGCACTTATTTTATTCTCAATTTCATTTATATTTATTTATGTTGAACGTGTTTTCAGAAGGCAAGCAAAATACTACGAAGAAGGAAATCATGCTAATCTCACTAAAAATAGAAAAGGATTCTTCGGCTCTATATTAGCGATGGTAGTTTGTTTTATACCAGTTCTAATAGGGTTTATATTCCCAATTGCAAAGTTAGTATATAATGCGATAACTACTTATCATTCAGTCGATTTCTTCGCTTATATTGTGGCAATGATGAATACCGTGTTTTTAGCAGTTGCTGCTGGGTCAGTGATTGTAATCGTTTCTCTATCATTAATCTATGGTGATCGAACTGGTAAATTCGGATGGGTGAGTAAACTAATATCACTTTCCACGATTGGTTATGCAATACCCGGTGCTATCATCGCAGTATCTATGCTATTCTTTTTATCTGGATTAAAAGCCTCATTCGGTATATTCGGGTTTGGGACTTTGATTGTATTGATATATGCTTATAATATCAGATTTATGGCTACTGCTTACTCACCAATCAAATCAACTACGGATAAGCAAGGCATGAATTCATACGATACCTCTAGGTTGCTTGGGAATGGTAATTTTAAAACATTCTGGAAAGTGGAATTACCAATTATTCAACCAGCTATACTAACAGCAATGTTAGTAGCAGTTGTAGAGATATTAAAAGAGCTACCCCTGACTCTTATACTCAGACCCTTCAATTATGAGACGCTTTCGACTATTGCGTACCAATATGCTAAAAACGAGATGGTAAAAGATGCTTCGATTTATTCGCTTTCTATCGTAGCTATTTCTATATTGCCAATTATATTTTTTGTGAAATCAAAGAAAGAACAATGAGCTTTTTGCAAGTAAAAAACATAGTAAAATCATTTGGAAAAACTGAAGTATTGCGAGGTATTTCGTTTGAAATGGAAGCTCATTCCCGGTTAGCTTTAATTGGTAAATCAGGTAGTGGGAAAACAACTATGCTCCGATTGATAGCTGGATTAGAAATACCAAATAGCGGTAGTATATCTATTAATGGAGAAGTGCTAACCTCGGATAATAGCTACATTAAACCAGAAAAGCGGAATATGGGCTATGTATTTCAGAACCATTCGCTATTTCCACACCTTGATGTTTATCATAATATTGTATTCGGAATGGATAAGCTACCTAAGAAAGAGAGAATGGAAGTTGTAATGTCATATCTGGCAATGCTAGGTTTAGAAGATAAACTAAAAAGCTATCCACATCAGCTATCAGGTGGCGAAAAACAAAGAATCTCTATTATCAGAACATTAGCTTCAAAACCGAGATTACTTTTGTTAGATGAGCCATTCAGTAATCTAGATAAGCACACCAAAGAAAGATTAAAAGTTGATTTGAAAAATATTCTAGAAAAGGAAAAGCTCCCTACTATTATGATAACCCACGATGCAGATGATTCTTTTGATTTAGCAGATGAGGTGATATTACTAGACGAAGGTAAAATAGGAGCTAGAGGAAATCCGGAAGAACTCTACAAAAGACCGATCAATGATCACTCTGCTCGTTTTTTCAGTGAAACAGAGATAATAGAAAAAGGTGAATTGAACAAAGCCTTTTTTGATCATTTTGGATTGAATGCAAGAAAGGTTTGCATTTCCCCACAAGCAATTTCAACTGCAATAACTGGTACACAAGCTAAAGTAATAGCTCACAAATTCGTAGGTAACGGAAACATGGTAATACTCGATTGTATGGGGGCTGAATTAAAAATGTTCTCAATCAAGCGAATCACTGAGCCTATAATTACAATCGAAATTAGCGAAATCATTGAGTTATGATTTATTAAACCCAACATAACAATCTGTTATATGAGATAATAAAAAGGCTGTCTTTTTCAAAGACAGCCTTTCGTCATTTTCGGAATTAATGGAAATCTATACTTAGATAGATACTATAACCAATTCCACTCTTCTGTTCTTAGCTCTAGCCTCGTCAGATGTATCTACAATTAGTGGTTTCGATTTACCGAATCCCTTAGTCCCAATACGACCAGATTGGATACCGTTATTACCAAGGTAAGTGCTAACTGCTTTAGCTCGCTCTAGTGATAAATTATTGTTATAATCATCAGCACCTCTGTCATCAGTATGACCATGAAGTTCGATTTTCACATTTGGATTATCATTCATGAACTTAGTTAGTCTTGCTAGTTCTGGTTTCGATTCATTTTGCAATGTCGATTTATCGAAATCAAAGAAAATAAGCAATCTAGTTTTACCTTTAGCTATTTTACTTAGAGTAATATCTTTCGTGATGTCTTTATTCGTGATTGACGAAGATATGTTGAAATTCTCAGAGTAGAATAAATATCCTTCTTTCTCGGCAGTAATCGAGTAGTTTCTTCCGGCAGTAAGTACTGAACTATACTCCCCAGATATATCATCACTTCTTAAGTTTGCTACTATTTGACCAGTTGTCAGATCTGTTATTGTTATATCAGAACCTAGAGGCGTACTGTCATCTATATCACGAACTGAACCATGAACGAAAACTACATCTTCAGCTACATGCGGATTAGGAATAGCAGTGTATATATTGAAATTCGCTTTTTCTGATGGCTTATTTGTACTAAAAAAAGCTGTTTCTGAGTTAGCCGCAACTACATAGAAATGCTCGTCATATTCAGTATTTATGGCCGCACCTGCATTTTTGAAACCGAAAGCATTTTTGTCTGCGTTTATCTTCGCAAAATAAATATCAAACCCACCTTCACCACCAGATTTATTACTAGAGTAAGTGAATGTCTTATTATCAGCAGCAATAAATGGGCTCATCTCATCTGAATCAGTATTCACAGAAGTCAATTCTTTAGCTTGTGACCAACCCTCTCTTGTGCGTTCGCTATAAAATATATTTGTTCCTCCGGAAGCAGCGGGTCTATCACTAACAAAATACAAAGTTCGTCCATCGCTTGTAATTGAGGGTTGCGAATCCCAGTATTTACTATTCACTGCCAATCCCAAGTTCTGAACATCAGTCCAAGAGCCGTTTACTTTTCTTGCACTATATAGGTCAGTTCTACCTATTCCATCTACACTATGTTCATACGAGGCGAATACCATATATTGTCCATCGGGAGTTAGGGTAGCAGATCCGTTCTGGTCTCCAGAGTTTACATCGCTATCTACTTTTTCTGATATTTCCCATTTACCGTTTTTTAGTTTAGCGTGGTAAAGAGTTTGCTCACCAGATTTATCAGCTGTGAAATACATCTCATTTGCACGAAGTGTAATACCACTCGAAAAATCATCGCCGTCAGAATTCACCCCTATAGGACTTACTATTATATTCTGTCCAAAAGCTAAGGAGAATGACGCTACTACTAAAGCTATATATATACTTAAGTTTTTCATATTAATTTCTCCTTATTATAGGTTTTCAAACCATAAAGTGATAGAAAAGCGGATTTGGTTAACCGATTGATTAGATATATTTAGAATTTTCACACCTTCCGTTAAAGTCTGATTATCATTGAATAATCCTTGATTATTATAACTGGATATATCTAAGTTATAGTTGATTTGCGGGGCTAAGTATACATTATTAGCAACTTTGAATTTATAACCCGCACCCAAATTTATACCATATCTTGTCGATTTGAAATCCTCACTAGCTGATATAGAACTTGAATTATCACTTGTCGCATTTGGACCAACAAAATTAATACCCGTATCTTCCTTTGTAAAATCAAATTGATTAGTTCTAGTTCCTATCCCATAGTTAAAAGAAGGTCCGATTAAAAAATATAACTGTTCATTAGCATTAATACGTAAGCTAGGGTCAAAACTAAAGAAGCTGAATTTATCTTCAACTTCTAAATTTACAATTTCTGTTCCAAGATATGTACTCGGGAAAGTAGTTGGGTCATAGAAATCCACAATCCCATCAGAATTATTACTATATTTGAATTGATTATATAAGAATTTGACATGGATACCGAATGTCTTATCTATATCGTAATCAACAAATACACCGAAATGAGGTGATAAACCAGATAGACTTTCGAAAACATTATAAACTGAATTAGCTGATGTTGATTCACCATTAGCATCAGTCCAATTCAAATCTGCACCATACTTATTATAACTCAACCCACCTTCTAGTCCCAAAGCCCATGGATGGGTACTCGATTTAGAACCACCACCATCTGCTCTTCCTTTTGGTCGGAGTACATCTTCTTGCGGATAGCTGCTCATAGTCATAAGACTTGTGGCTATTAAAATCAAAACTATTTTTTTCATCACCTACTAACTCCGTTGATTAATTTTAGATGTTTTTCAAACTGTTGTAATACTATTACTTAAGTTAACAAATTATTTATTTAATAGCCAAGCAAAAATTAAAGGTGCGACTATAGTAGCATCTGATTCTATTATGAATTTTGGTGTATCTATATCTAATTTACCCCAAGTTATCTTCTCATTAGGAACTGCTCCAGAGTATGAGCCAAAGCTAGTTGTAGAGTCAGAAATTTGACAGAAATAACTCCAAAATGGTATTGTTTCCATTTCCATATCTTGATAAAGCATTGGTACTACGCAAATAGGGAAGTCACCTGCTATACCACCTCCTATTTGGAAAAACCCAAGACCATTGTCCTTTGTATTTTTAATATAATAATCTGCTAAGAATGTCATATATTCTATTCCACTCTTCATTGTACTCGGTTTTAAATCACCTTTCATGCAATATGATGCGAATATATTACCCATTGTTGAGTCTTCCCAACCTGGAACTATAATAGGTAAGTTTTTCTCAGCGGCGGCCAACATCCAAGAGTTCTTAGGGTCTATCTCGTAGTCCCCCTCAAGCACTCCCGACAGTAGCATTTTGTACATGAACTCATGTGGGAAATATCTTTCACCGTTTTCTTCAGCAGTTTTCCATATCTTATATATATGTTTTTGTAGCTTACGGAATGCTTCTTCTTCAGGAATACATGTATCAGTCACCCTATTAAGACCTCTTTCTAATAACGCCCACTCATCTTTTGGTGTCAAATCGCGATAATGTGGAACTCTTTCGTAGCTATTATGAGCTACTAAGTTCATAATATCTTCTTCCAGATTTGCTCCTGTACAAGATATTATATCTACTTTACCTTGGCGAATTATCTCAGCCAAAGATATTCCTAGCTCCGCTGTACTCATTGCACCAGCGAGAGTTATCATCATCTTATTACCCATTTCCAATTGCTTTTCGTAACCTTTTGCTGCATCTACCAATGCCGCAGAATTGAAGTGCAAAAAGTTCGTTTCTATGAACTTTGATATCGTATTTCTTTCCATAATCAACCTTTTATTAAAAAATGTTCTAACTTTGCAAAATTATTAATATCTTAATATCCAAAATAGTCAATTGATTAAAAAATATTATTATGAAGAAATCACTTTTTGCATTATTATTTTTATTTTTTGCTGCCTGTAGCGAATCTGAACTTCCGAAAGATATCAGTGAGGAAGATTTAACTGCATCTAAAGAAGCAGAAGAAATAGACCAATGTGAAAAGAGATTTGTTGAACTGGATACTTTCCCTACTATTAACTATAAAACTCTAAAAATAGAAGATTATGCTCAGTATTTAGAAATAAAAGAAAAGTACGCTTACAGCGATTCTAACTTATGGGCAAACAAAGCATTCTTAACTCTTAATAGAAAAGAGATGAGATTTCTGAAAATAGGGGATAGTATAATAGTTCCAGATACTATCATTCCTGATATGCGTGCTTATTCTATTTATCCACCTTACTATTGCGATGCTAAACATGTCCCCAAATTGATTATAGTATCTAATAAATATCAGTGCTATGCAGCTTATGAGAATGGTGTATTAATCAGATTTGCAGCTGCAAATACGGGTAAAGAAAGAACCCCTACGTACCCAGGTAGATACGCTTTGGTTTGGCGAGATAGACTTCGCAAATCATCGCTTGACTCTAATTGGGTTTTACCTTATACTTGGAATTTCCATAGATATGCTGGGAATGCGTTCCATCAGTTTGATATGCCGGGAAGAGCGGTTTCGCATTCTTGTGTTAGACAATTCCTATCTGATGCGAAGTGGCTTTACAATTGGGGGAAAGGCGTACAACTAGATACTAATAGAAAGCAAATATGGCTGTCTGGTACCCCAGTTGTTATCCAAGATATGTTTGACTATGATAGAGTTACTGGCCCATGGCTTGACCTAACAAATAATAAAGAAGGTAGAGTTAAACTATCGGGAGACCCTATGAAAGTTGAAGAGGCGTATATACCAATCCAGCAAATCCCAGAAGAAATACAAAGTTGGGTTCCTAATAGAAAAAGATATTTAGTCTCAGAAGATACTCTTCGAGCAAGAGGTATAATCCCAGAAGATGTAACTCTAATAGAGTCTGTCAACTTCAATAAACGAAGAAGGGAGAAGAAAGAGAAAAAATTAAAAGAAGCAAAAGAAAGAGCAAGATTAGATTCCATTAACGGAGTAAAATCGAGTACAGATATGGATGTCATTCGTAAAAAACTCGAAGAACTAGAAGGTAGAAAGCCATCAATTACTCCCTCAGACACCACTGAGAAACGATAAATGAGTAATAAAATAACTCACTGGAAAGCCGAATTTATGTTGCTCTTGATGACATTAATTTGGGGAGCTACATTTCTTTTTACAAAACTTGGATTAGAAAGCTGTCCTCCATTTCTATATGTCACACTTAGATTCACGATAGCTCTATCTTTAGTGCTTATATTTTTTCATAAATATATGAAGAATATAGATAATACGACATGGAAATCGGGGGCTATATTGGGAATGCTATTCGGTGGAGGATTCGTATTACAAACGGTAGGGCTAGGTATGACTGGTGTTACGAACTCTGCTTTTATAACGGGTTTGACAGTTGTACTAACTCCCTTTGCATTCAAATTAATTTCTAAAGACAAACTAATGTTTTGGCCGAAGATTGGCGTTATTATAGCTTTCATAGGTCTATATGTCTTCACCAATCCGGATTTGGATAATCTGAATACCGGAGACATATTAACTCTTATTTCCACTGCTTTTTGGGCTACGTACATAACTCTAATGGACGCTTACACAAAGAGCTATAACTCGAACCGTCAAACGATGCAGTTGGTCGCTATTCAGTTCATATTTGCTTTGCCTATACCTATTATAGGTTTTCTATTAATGGAATTGCCAAACCTCAAAGTAAGCTTTACTAATGATTTATTAATGTCATTAGCATTCAATGCTATATTGGCAAGTTTCGTCCTAACAATCATACATACAACATACCAAAGATATACTACTCCAGTAAAAGCAGCATTAATTTTTAGTTTAGAACCAATATTTGCATCTATTTTTGCTGCTATTTTCTTAAGTGAAATATTGTCTACACTTGAGCTAATAGGTGCTACAATCCTTATGTTTGGGGTATTGACCTCAGAGTTAGGCAAGTTCATATTCGGAAAATTGAAAAAAAAGTGATAAATATTTGTAATTATTTTCATTTTTTCTTTGATAATTCAAATATTAGTTATAAGTTACAATATTCTTGACTGGGTTAATCTAAATACTCTAAAAGTAGAGTGTTTTTTCAGTCATTTTTTTTATAATTTATTTAAAGTTTATTGTATGAATATATTTATTGCAAAGTTGAATTTTTCAACTACAAGCGACAGTCTTCGTGATTTATTCGAAGAGTTTGGTGAAGTTACTTCTGCCAATGTTATTATGGACAGAGTTACGGGCAAATCTAAAGGATATGGCTTCGTAGAAATGGCAAACGACGACGAAGCACAACGTGCTATCGACGAAACTGATCAAAGTGAATTCGAAGAAAGAACAATTGTTGTTAAGAAAGCGAATCCGAGAGAAGAAAGACCAAAAAGTAACAACAGAAGATTTGATAGAGACGATAGATATTAATCTGCGGTTTTTCTAGAAAATGATAACGACTTTAGGGCTGATATTTATATCAGCCCTTTTCATTTTTAGCCGCATTTATTTATTTCTTTATATAAGCCATATCAGTGGATACTTTATCTTCACCACTAGTTCTGATATATGACTTAACTGTAAATTTGTCTTCTCGTTCTAGTTTGATTTCTAACCGAATATCACCTTCGCTTGGGTATTTGTCATAAGTCTTAAATTCGAATAATTTACTTTCAGCTATATACTCTCCCCAAAACAAAGCTGGTGTTTCACCCGAATTATCATAGCTTAGAAAATAATATCTTGAAAGATTCTTATCATACCCTATTATAAAGTATAAATTTATTTCTCCCAAATCAAAACCTAATTTGCTTTCTATTTTTAATACAGTTTTACCCAATTCCAATTCTGATTCGGCTTCTCCTCTTCCACCTGTTGGCATACCTTTATCAGTTTTATTCGCATATATAACATCCCATTTGCCAAGGAATTTCTCGAATATCTTATGATGTGGAGTTGAATAATACGGACTTGTGTCTTTAGCAAATAATGTCACAGTAGTAAACAGCAATGCAATTAAAATTATTTTTTTCATACTAAACTCATTCATTTTTTCTTTATTTATTAAAACTAGCGACTATATTTACGAACTCAGTCTCCAATAGTTCGTCTAACTTAGAAACATCTTTACCTCCAGCAGTAGCTAAGTGAGGTTTGCCGCCGCCGCCACCACCGACGAATTTCGCTGCTTCCCCAACTATCTTACCAGCTGGATAACTATTCTTGATGTCATCAGAGACAACACAAACTAGTTGTACTTTATCATCAACTACAGTTCCAAGTAAGCCAATCCCATTGGCTTTGAATCCTTTTCTTAGCTCGTCACCTAAATCTCGCAGTTGATCCATATTCTCAGCTTCTATTCTTTTAGCGACTACACTAATACCGTTTATTTCAACTGATTCTGAAGAAATGTCTGACAATCCACTTGAAAGCTCTTTCGTTTTTAGGTCAGATATTTCTTTTTCCAATCTCTTTATTTGGTCATGTAGATCAGCTTCTTTTTCTTTCTCGTTAGCTATATTACTTTCTAATTTTCTAATATGATGAAGAATCGCAGCACCGGTTATTGCCTCTAATCTTCTAATTCCAGATGCAATTGACGATTCCGAAGTGATTTTCACATACCCTATTTCCGAAGTATTACTAACGTGTGTACCACCACATAACTCTTGCGAATAGTTATTATCCATAATCACAGCACGAACAGTCTCGCCGTACTTATCGCCAAAGTACATTTTCAATCCATCCTTATTCTGTGCTTCTTCCAGCGACATTACTAATGTTTCCACTTTGTGTGCTTCGAGTATCTTAGTATTAACTATATCTTCTATCTCTGTCATCTGCTCAGGAGTCATTTTCTCGAAATGATTATAATCAAATCGTAGATAATCAGGGGATACGAGTGACCCTTGTTGTTGTATATGTGAACCCAAAACTCTTTTCAATGCTTCATGTAGCAAGTGAGTAGCACTATGATTACGCATTATATTACGTCTTCTTTGCATATTAATATTTGCAGTTGCTCTCTTACCTATTAAATCTTTGCTTAAATCACCATCAACGAAATGAAGAATTGCAGTGCCAGATTTTTTTACTCCAGTTACATCGTATCCTTTACCTTCAATAGAGATAATTCCAGTATCTGATATCTGCCCACCACTTTCTACATAGAAAGGAGTTTTATCTAATATTATTATGTTCCCTTCTACATGAAGTACTGTACTTTCACATTCCATAGCCGAGTAGCCTACAAATTCTGAAACGAAGTCGTAGCTATCACTTTCTGCTTGTTGGTTTATGTTCTTTCTGCTACTTCGTGATCGATTTTTTTGCTCTGCCATATTCTTCTCGAAACCATTCGTATCAACTGTCATCCCTTTGTCACGAGCGATTAGCTCAGTCAAATCTAGTGGGAACCCGAATGAATCGTAAAGTAGAAATGCATCATCACCGCTAATTACTTTGTCACTATTAGCCGCTAACTCTTCAAACTTTATTAGACCTTGATCCAAAGTCTGCAAGAAACTCTCTTCTTCAGCTTTTACAATCTTAGTTATTAAATCTTTATTTTCTTTTATTTCTGGGAAAAATTCACCCATATTTTGGACTAAAACAGGTACTAACTCAAATAGTACTGGCTTTCTGAATCCCAATTCACGAGAGAATCTCGCTGCTCTACGAAGTATTCTTCGCAATACATACCCTCTACCCTCATTAC